>JAOTYY010000198.1 GCA_029861595.1 Gammaproteobacteria bacterium | reverse complement strand
GCGGATTCAGGGAGAAGATGAATCGAGCGCCAGTACCTTTGCGGCGCCCGTAAGCGAATGATTTAACCCCCCCTCACCCCGAAGGGAGAGGGGGCAGTGTGTGTGAGGGCTGCAAAGATATCGCCGGCGTTTAGAGGTATTCGTCCAACGCGTTCAGTAATCTGTCAACGTCTTCCGCCGAGCTGTAGTGCACCAGTGAGACTCGCACCACACCGCGCTCGGGTTCGATGCCCAGTGCGTCCATCAAGCGGTAGGCATAGAAATGGCCGCCGCCGACCGCGACCTGGTGCTCGCTCAATTTTTCCGCAAAAGCTACCGGGTGCCACTCGTCTGTCGTGAAGGCGATGGTCGGTGCGCGTTGCCCGATGACCGCTGTGTCCGCGCCGATAATGCGGACCGGTTTATCACGCAACAACGCAAGAATGCGATTACTCTCGGTGCACTCGTGCTCGTGACCCAGCGCCATCATGGTGGCCGTGCGGTGGTGCACGCTTGCCAGTTGCTGGTTGGGGAAATGGTGCGCGTAGGCAGTTTCCAGATAATCGACAATGCCCGACGCGCAGGCGATTTCGCCATGCTGCGGGCCGGCCGGAGTCAGGCGTTTGTCCGGACTTCCGGCATTGAAGTAGTGGCCCTGGTTCGGTAAGGCATCGAGCATCGCCGCGCGTGTATACAGCAGCCCCTGATGCGGTCCGAAAGTTTTGTAAAGGCTGAAATAGTAAAGATCCACGTCCAGTGCCTTGACGTCGACAATGGCGTGGGGCGCATAAGAGACGCCGTCGACCGCGAGCCACGCCCCCGCATCGTGCACATGACCGGCAATAGTCGCGATATCGTTGATCGCACCAACGATGTTCGAGCAGTGAGTGGCACACACGAGTTTTGTTCGTTCATTGATCAGTGAGGTCAAGTCGTTGACGTTCAACAGTCCCGTATCCGGATCGACCTGCCATTCGCGAACCACGATCCCGGAATTACCTTCAGCCAATCGGCGCCAGGCGCCGATATTCGCTTCGTGATCCTGATTTGTGACAATAACCTCATCACCCGTGCCCAGTACTGAACGCAGCGCATGCGACAGGACGTACGTGTTCATTGACGTGGAGGGACCAAACATCACTTCGTCGCGTGCTGCGTTGATTGCTTCCGCCAGCAGGGTATGCGAACGGTCCATCGCTTCTCCGGCTTCGCGGGACGGTGCGGCCGCACCGTACGGCTGCATCTTCGTAGCGACCATGAAATGCTGCAATTTGTCCACGACCGGTGCTGCGGCGTACGAGCCGCCAGCATTTTCGAAGAACGCCCATCGCGAGGTTTCGGGGTGCGCAAAGGCAGGGAACTGCATGCGTACGTAATCGATATCGAGTTGCGGCATGATGAGACTGTTACCAGTTGGTGAATGAAAGGGCGTTGCAACGCTTAGCGGTTGCGTAATGCAAACGCTGGAGTTTACAGGGGCTCATCTGCGCAGGCGATGTTTCGCCCAGCGACCGAAGCTATGCGGATCAGGTCACCTCGAACCAGGTCGCCATTCCGGCGGCCTGGTGTTCGAGCATGTGGCAGTGAAGCATCCACTTGCCCGGATTATCCGCCACGAACTCGACAGGCAGAGTTTCCTGCGGTTGCACGAGCACCGTGTCGCGCCAGTCACCGGCGATTTCCTCACGCGTGTCAGCGGCGACCCGGACATGATGACCATGAAAATGCATGGCATGCGGCCAGCCGGTGTCGTTGACCATGCGGATCTCCACCGTGCGTCCGCGCTGCACCGAAAACAGCGGTTTCCGCGGCATGCCCACCTCACCGTTAAAAGCCCATGCTTTGCCTTCTCTCACCAGGCTGCGAATACTCTGGCGTTTGCCGAGATACATCGCGGATTCGAGATTGCCGTGGACGCCGCCCTGCATGAGGAGATCGACAACGAGTTTATCGCCGTGGCTCAGTCTCTTTTCGACGGGGTTGGCGGGCAGAGCGATCGGCGAGTTCGGCAGCGTTTCGCGAAGTGGTGGACCTTTGAGCACGAATCGCGCGGCCAAGGTTTCACCCCCGCGGGTGATCGCCAGCAGTTCGCTGGATCGTCCGTCCCCTGGTGCCACGTCTGTCACGACGTCTGCCCGTTGTCCCGGCGCCAGCGTCAATCGCGACCGATCCAGCTTGCGCGGTACGACCGGTTGGCCATCCAGGGCTACAATCGTTGCCGGCAGGGCGTCGAAGTCCAGCGTCAGAACTCGCGCGTTGGCAGCATTCAGTAAGCGCAAGCGGAGGCGTTCGCCCGCACGGACGTGGAGATCGGGTGCCGGTTTGCCGTTGGCCGTCAACACGTTACCGAGACGGCCGGCGTGGGTTGCGTCGTGCATGTTGCCAAAGCGGGCTGTGTCTATTTGTTCGTCGTTGTCCAGTAACCAGTCATCTAGCAGCAGCGGTATGTCCTGGTCTACTTGGATCGGCCGGGACTCCTCGACAATCAGCAGGCCGTGCAGTCCGCGCGCCACCTGCTCCCAAGATCGAAAATGCGGGTGATACCAGAAAGTACCCGCGTCGGGCACGCGAAACCGGTAGTCGAACGCATCACCGGCCGCGACCGGCGCTTGCGTAAGGTCGGCGACACCGTCCATCGCGTTGTCGATGCGGATGCCGTGCCAGTGAATGGTGGTACCGGCAGGTAGTTGATTGTGCAACCGTACCCGTACCTCGTCGTTTTGCCGCACGCGCAGGACGGGTCCCGGTACATTGCCGTTGTAAGTCCACACGGCGGTTTGCTGTTCGGAATCTACGAGCGGCGCTGTGCCTGGTGCAGTGGTCAGCGTCATCCAACCGGCGTCCCCTGCTGCAACGCCGGTACTACCTCCTGCAATCGCCAAACCGTCCGCCCAGCACGCAGTTGATGCAAGGATAAATTTTCGCCGTGTTAACATGGTGGGTACTCATTGGTAGCGATGACAGAGGACCGTGTGATTGATCGTTTGGTCAGCGAGGGTTCCTGATCGCCTGCGTGAAGCGGCGAACAGACTCCTCGATATATGCGTGGAAACTGTGCAGCGTCGTTTCCGATCGGTTCACGTACAAGGTCGCCGCAAGATTCGGTGGTACTGACGAGGATGATTTGCTGGACGTTATTGCCGCGCGCCGCCCCGAGCGGGTTCCATGTGCCGCGCATGTTTACGTCGAATGCACGTGCAGGATTTTCCCGCGCGGCCTCGTCGTCCAATGCGGCGCAATGAAATATCCGCGAAAACGCGCCTCAACAGCGGCTGCGGTGAGGATTGAAAACCGCGTCCAGTCATTGGATATTCCATGCATCGGCTTACTCCGCGCCGGCATCGAAATCGATGAAACCACGGTGTTCCGCGACCAGCTTTTCGAGTAACGGTGCGGGTTCCCGGAAATCGTGAAGCGAGGCGAAATCCCGAAGAGTTGCCAATACCTCGTCCAGTCCGATCTGCTCAGCCCAGAACATCGGTCCGCCGCGCCACGCGGGAAAGCCGTAACCGTTGACATAGACCAGGTCGATGTCGCTGGCGCGCAGCGCGATTCCTTCTTCGAGAATACGTGCCCCTTCGTTGATCAAGGGATACATGCAGCGCTGCACGATTTCTTCATCGTCGATTTCGCGGCGGGTTATATTCAACTCGGCGGACGCGGAAAAGATAAGCTGTTCGACCTCGGGATCGGGTATCGGTGCGCGTTCTCCGTCTGCGTAGCGGTAATAACCGCTGCCGGTTTTCTGCCCGAATCGGCCCAATTCGCACAAACGGTCGGCTAGTGCCGAGTAGCGTCGCTGCGGATCGCGCAGATGCGCATTTGCACGTCGTTTACGCCAGCCGATGTCCAGGCCGGCGAGGTCGGCGACCGCAAACGGTCCCATGGCCAGGCCGAACCCGGTGAGCGCTTCGTCCACCTGTTGTGGAAGCGCGCCTTCTTCGAGCAGGAAATCGGCCTCGCGCCGATACTCCTCCAGCATGCGGTTGCCGATAAAGCCGTGGCACACACCGGCGACCACCGGCAGCTTGCCGAGTTTCTGTGCGAGGTCGATAGCGCTCGCCAGCGTTTGCGGTGAAGTTTCATTGCCGCGCACCACTTCCAGAAGACGCATAATGTTCGCTGGGCTGAAAAAATGCAGGCCGAGTACATTGCGGATCCGATCGGGTACCGTGGCGGCGATTGCGTTGACATCGAGATAGGACGTATTGGAAGCAAGTATCGCATCCGCTTTACAGATGCCGCCCAGGCTGCGGAATATCTGTTGTTTCAGGTCCATTTCCTCGAACACCGCTTCGATAACGATGTCCGCGTCGCCGAGCGCCTGCAGGTCAGTCGCGGGAACGATTCGTTGCAGGCGCTGCTTTACATCGGCGTCGCTCAAGCGGCCGCTTTTTACCGAACGTTGATAGTTGCTCTGCACCCGCTGCAGGCCGGCGGTGAGTACTGCGTCGTCCTTGTCGACCAGCGTCACCGGCATACCCGCGTCGGCAAAACACATCGCGATGCCGCCACCCATGGTGCCGGCGCCGATTACCGCCGCGCTCGAGATCGGGTGAAGGGCGGTATCCTTGTTCACACCCGGTAGTTTTCGCGCCGCACGTTCGGCAAAGAACAAATGCCGCATGGCAGCTGCTTCAGGCGAGGTAACACATTCGTCGAACAGGCGCCGTTCGAAAGCAATGCCATCGTCAAACGGCAGGCTGACGGCTGCTTCCACGCACTCAATGCATGCCAGCGGAGCCCGCTGCCCGCGCGCGCGCCTGGCGACGCGGGCGCGTGCTTTATCGAACAGTTGCGGATCCGCCAGCTCGGCTGCGCCGTCACGAGCACGTGGATGACGGTCAGTGGCACGGGCTTTTTCCGCTGCGAATTTCACGGCAAAGGCGATTGCGTCCTGCGGCGCGATTGCATCCACGACGTTCAGTTCCGCGGCACGTTTTGCGTCGACCGGATCGCCGCTCAGAATCATCTCCAGTGCCGCCTCGACGCCCGCCAGGCGGGGCAGGCGTTGAGTGCCGCCAGCGCCCGGTGGAATGCCCAGCTTTACTTCCGGCTGACCTATTTGCGCGGCCTCTGTCGCCAACCGGTAGTTACAGGCCATCACCAGTTCCAGCCCGCCGCCCAGGGTGGCACCTCGCAGGCAGGCGATGATCGGCTTCTGCGACGCTTCGCACGTGGCGATGGCGTCTCGCAGATCGGGTTCGGCATCGGGCCAGGGTTTGCCCTGACGGCGTATATCGGCGCCCGCGATCACACCGCGGCCGCCACCAACCAGCACGATCGCACCGGTCGCCGCATCGGCGTTTGCCTGTTCGATGTACTCGACGATACCGCGCGGCACCCCTACACCCATGGCGTTTACGGGTGGATAGTCAATTACGATCACCGCGACCGTATCGTGTTGTTCCAGTCTAACCAGCGACATCGGGATTACCTGTTGGTTGTGGTATTGCGCGGTTGCTCGTGCGGGCGACAGCCGCTCGGCGGCACGCCGCGCACGCGCGGCGATCGACGATAGCATGGCGCCTGGGAATTTCAAACTCACGTTAGAATCGGCCCGGCGGATCGGGCAGAATGGTGAAAGGAGCGATGTATGCGGGAATCACCGGATTCTTACAGTGGAAGGACAATGACATGTTAACCGGCAACGAAGCGGCGATGGCGTTGCATGAGCGGCTGCAGGGCTTCATGCAGAAATATATTTATTCCAATGAAACAGTGTTCTGGGAGCAGCTGAATTCCGCTCCGGATCGTTGGCAGGCGGTGCCCATCGTGGAGGAACTCAAGGCTGAGGCGCGCTCGCAGGGGCTGTGGAACCTGTTTCTCCCCGATCCGGAATACGGTGCCGGACTGACTAACCTCGAGTATGCGCCACTGTGCGAGTTGATGGGCCGGGTGTACTGGGCACCCGAAGTATTCAATTGTTCTGCGCCCGATACCGGGAACATGGAAACGCTGGTGCTGTTCGCTGACGACGCACAGAAAGAGGAGTGGCTGTTACCGCTGCTGGCAGGGCGTATTCGCTCCTGCTTCGCGATGACAGAGCCGGATGTGGCTTCGTCCGACGCCACCAATATCGCCATCGAGATCAGGCGTGACGGCGGCGACTACGTCGTCAACGGGCGCAAATGGTGGTCGTCGGGGCTGGGCGATCCACGCTGCAGCCTGCTCATCTTGATGGGCAAGACCTCGCCGGACAATCCAGACCGGCATCGCCAGCAGTCGATGATACTGGTACCGCGTGATACGCCCGGTATCACCGTTAATCGCATGCTGCCGGTATTCGGCTTCGACGACGCACCGCACGGTCACGGTGAAGTGACTTTCGAAAGCGTGCGCGTGCCGGTCGGCAACATCCTGCTGGGCGAGGGCCGCGGCTTCGAGATCGCCCAGGCCCGCCTGGGGCCGGGGCGCATTCATCACTGCATGCGATTGATCGGGCAGGCGGAGGTCGCGTTGGAGAAAATGTGCCGGCGGGTGATGCAGCGTGAAACTTTTGGTACATCGCTGGCACAGCAGACCGTCACGCAGGAACGCATCGCCAACGCGCGGATCATGATCGACCAGGCACGCTTGCTGGTGCTGGATGCGGCGGCAAAGATGGATACGGCGGGCAACAAGGCGGCGCGGCGCGAAATCGCCATGATCAAAGTCGCAGTCCCGGTGATGGCCTGTCAGGTCATAGACTGGGCGATCCAGGCGCACGGCGCTGCCGGCGTGGCCAACGACTATGGTCTTGCTTATGCTTATGCGCGCGCACGTGCGATCCGTATCGCCGACGGGCCAGACGAAGTGCATCGCAACCAGATAGCGCGGCTCGAATTGCGGCAGTACAGGGAGTAAGCTGCGCGTGCCGGTTTGCGTGACTGCACCCTCTGCGCAACCTTGGGATTGGCCCGGTGAGTGACCCAACGATGCCCGTGGCCGGTGGCGTCGAACTGGGCGACGTCCTGCCTAACCATCGCTTCGATGAACAGCGCCTGCGCAAATACCTCGCCATGCATCTGGAAGATTTCTCGGGTGATTTCGGGATCCGTCAGTATCAGGGCGGACAGTCGAATCCAACCTTCCATTTGCAGACCGCCAGCGGCGAGTTCGTGTTGCGCAAACGACCGCCGGGCAGGTTGTTGCCCTCCGCGCACGCCGTGGATCGTGAATACCGGGTGATGCGCGTACTGGCCGAGACGCAGGTGCCCGTCCCACGTATGCTGCACATGTGCGATGACGAGTCGGTAATTGGACAAACGTTTTTTGTTATGCAGCACGTGCCGGGGCGCGTTTTCCCCGATCCGCTGATGCCGGGGTCTTCGCCGTCCGAACGCGCGGCGGTCTACGCGGATATGAACCGTGTACTTGCCTGCCTGCAAGCGGTGGACTACCAAGCGGTGGGTCTTTCCGGATTCGGCCACCCGGAAGGTTACGTCGAGCGCCAGATAACCCGCTGGTCGAAGCAGTATGCAGCCAGCAAACTCAGTGATCTGACGGCCATGGACAAGCTCATCGACTGGTTACCGAAAAACGTGCCCGACCGCGAAGAGACGGCCATCGTGCACGGCGACTATCGTCTCGGGAATTTGATCGTGGACACGCACGAGCCGAGGATTGTTGCGGTGCTGGATTGGGAACTTGCGACACTGGGACACCCGCTGGCCGACCTCGCCTACAACTGCCTTGCTTACCATTTGTCGAAAGCCAGCGGCCGCGGGTTCGGTGACGTCGATCTGGCAGCGCTTGGCATCCCCGACGAGACGAGTTACCTGCGCGATTTTTGTGTCCACAGCGGCCGCGAAGAGATCGAGAACTGGCGTTTCTTCGTAGTGCTGGCTTTATTTCGCATCGCGGCTATCCTGGTCGGCGTGCACCGGCGCGCGGTGGACGGCAACGCCGCGGATGCGCGTGCGCTGCAGATTGCCGGCAGCTACCCGGAGATCGCCGAAGCCGCGTGGGAGATAGCCTGCCGGTGATTGACACGACAGTCGTGCGAAATCGGTCGCATAACTGTTAATCCGGTACTCGTCTGTTGACGTGGAACGGTGCATACTATGAGTTTCGTCAGGACGCGGAAACATACGATGCCCACAATCAAGATATCT
>JAOTYY010000197.1 GCA_029861595.1 Gammaproteobacteria bacterium | reverse complement strand
CGCTTGCTGTGCCCTGATCGATTCCAACGGTATTGGCCAGCAGTTGGGCGAGTTCGCGCCGCTCCAGCAGGTGCGCGTCGTCGACCACCAGCGCCGCTGGCGTATCGACACTGCCCGCCGCGGTCAGCTCGCGGGTGAAGTTCAACACGTCCATGGTGCTGTCCGCAGTGGATTCGCAATCCAGCGCCCGCAGCAGATCGGCAAAGATGCGGCTGCTGGTCAAACCACGCTCGCCGCGTACCAGAAATAACTCCAGTTCCTGATTGGCAATCCGTATCAAGCAGATAGTGAGTGTCGTTTTGCCAGCCCCCGGCCGGCCGCACAATACCTGCAGCATGTTGCTGTAGCGAAGGTTATGACGCAGCATCTGCACCTGCAGTTCCAGCGACTCATCCAAGTACAGGCTGTCTTCGCGGACCGCTTCGAAAGGTTGTTGCTGGATACCCATGCCGGCCAGGGTGGCCGGGTCCAGCAATGCGCCAGAGGGTTCGTGCATGGGATTACGCGTGCCGATCCAGCATTTCGCGAAGCTCGGCGATTGGATATTCGTGGGTGACTACCGCGGTGCCGATATCCTGCAGAAGTACCAGGTTGATGTTGTCACCGCGCGTTTTCTTGTCTCGTAACATGTGCTGCAGGAATGCATCCGCACCCATCGGTGGTGGTGCCGTGGGCAATCCGGCGCGCCGCACAAGGTCGATGGCGCGCTGCACGGATTGCTGCGGCAGCCAGCCCAGGCGGTTGGAGAACTCTGCAGCCAGGCACATGCCCACCGCCACGGCTTCGCCATGCGTCCAACTCTGGTAACCGGTTTCGGTCTCGATGGCATGACCGAAAGTGTGCCCTAGGTTGAGTATCACGCGACGTCCTCTCTCGTGTTCGTCGTCGGCCACGACTTGCGCTTTATTGGCGCAGGACCGCGCGATAGCGTGGCTCAGCGCGCCCACGTCGCGCGCCAGCAGTGGATCCAGATTGTGCTCCAGCCAGGTAAAGAACTCGGCATCGCAAATCAAGCCGTACTTGATCACTTCGGCCATTCCAGAACGCAATTCACGATCCGGCAGAGACTGTAGAGTGTCCGTGTCAGCGATCACACAGCGTGGCTGGTGAAAAGCGCCGAGCATGTTCTTCCCCAGGCGATGATTGACACCGGTTTTTCCGCCTACCGAAGAATCGACTTGTGCGAGTAACGTGGTTGGGGCCTGAATAAACGGAACGCCGCGTTGATAACAGGCGGCGGCGAAGCCGGTAATGTCACCCACGACACCGCCGCCGAGTGCGATCAGCGTAGTTTCGCGATCGAATCGCTGGTGCAGCAGCGCATCGACAATCTCGCTGATCGTATCGAGATTCTTGTGCTGTTCGCTGTCGGAAAGGAGCAGCGTATCGTGATCAATGCCGCGTAACGCGCTTTGCAGGGCTGGCAGGTGCAGCTCGGCGATGGATTGTGCGCACACTATAAAAGCTCTGCCGCGGACATGGGGCTCCAACAATTCGCCCTTGCTCAGCAAACCGTTGCCGATATAAATCGGGTAACTTCTCGCGCCGAGTTCTACGGTATAGGTAATCACGGGCTGAAGGATCTAGTGTATCCGCTGTCTCTCACACGGCACGCTGTGCCTGGAGCTCTTTGGCAAGAGACTGCACGACGCTGCGCGCATTGCGACCCTCGGTGCTGATACAGATGTCGGCGATGCTCTGGTAGAGCGGATTGCGCAATTCGGCGAGTTTCTGCAACGCCTGGAGCGGTTCGGCGGTGTGTAGAAGCGGGCGTTTTCTATCGTGGCGCGTTCGCCGCAGCTGCTCTTCGATACCGGCGGCCAGATAGATGACGGTGCCGCTGCGCGCAAGGCACTGGCGATTTTCTTCCATCAGAATGGCACCGCCCCCGGTGGCGGCCACGATCCCGTGCTTTTCCGACAGTTCCCTGATCGTGCGGCGTTCGCGTTTGCGGAATCCCGCTTCGCCTTCGAACTCGAAAATAGTCGCCACGTCGACGCCGGCGGTTTTTTCGATTTCCCTGTCACTGTCAAAGAAGTCCAGGCTCAGGCGCCGGGCCAGCTGCCGGCCGATGGTGGTCTTACCCGCGCCCATGGGGCCGATCAGAAAGATGTTCGAGTGTGTCACCGCTGTAATTCTGACGCGGGCGCGCGCAAGTGTCACGCACGGCGGACTGCAGAGGCCTGGGAACCCTCGCGCCTGGCGGCGCGAGGTCCGAGTCCGGGAGGTATCTGGTGTGCTAGTAGCTGGCGGTGGCGCCGATCGACTCTTTGATAATCTTCGGCGTTACGAACACCAGCAATTCAGTCTTGTCGTCTTCCATTTCGGTATTGCGGAACAGCACGCCGACCAGGGGAAGATCGGAGAAAAACGGTACACGATTGACCTCGTTGCGGGTTACCTGCTGATACACCCCGCCGAGCACTACCGTTTCACCGTTGTTGACCAGCACCTGCGTGCTCACTTCACGCGTATCGATACTCGGCACATCCAGCGCGCCGCTGCCGAAGCGTTCGCCCACCGTGTCATTGTTGACCACGAGATCCATGATGATGCGTTCGTCCGGCGTGATCTGTGGCGTCACTTTGAGCGCCAGCACGGCTTTACGGAAAGCGATCGTGGCGGCGCCGCTGGATGACGCTTCCAGATACGGGATTTCCACGCCCTGTTCAATCACCGCCTCGCGTTGATTCGCGGTGATTACCCGCGGGCTGGAAACGACTTCACCTTGCCCTTCCGCCTGCATCGCCGAAAGTTCCAACTCGAGCAAGGTGCCGAAGGGCAGCTTCGCCAGCGCCAGCGCGATCTGCCCCGTGGGGTTGGTAGCGGGCAGATTCACATTCCAGCGGTTGACATTGATCAGTTCTTCACCGTCGAGAAAATCGGTCGTGCTGTCGAGGTTACCGGAAGTCACTCCACCGCTGGCGTTTCCAGTGGGCCCAGCGCCGTATAGCGCCCTATCGGTGGCGCCCGTTACACCGAAACGCGCGCCCAGTTCCTTGTTGAAGTCGTCGTTGGCGATAACGATGCGCGATTCGATCAATACCTGCCGCACCGGAACGTCGAGCCGCGTCACAAGCCCGCGGATATCGCTGAGTTTGTCTTCCGTGTCCTGCACCAGCAGTGTATTGGTTCTGTTGTCGGTGGTTACTTGCCCGCGGTCGGACAACAACGACGTTTCGCCACCGCGGAGAATCTCCTCGATCTCCGAGGCTTTCGCGTAGTTGACCTGAATTATCTCGGTACGCAAAGGTGCCAGCTCCTCGACCTGCTGCAGCGCTTCCAGCTCGAGCTTTTCACGCGCGGCCAGTTCTTCGGTCGGCGCCACCAGAATGATGTTGCCGTTCTTGCGCATCGCCAGGGCCTTGGTCTTCAAAATGATGTCCAAGGCCTGATCCCAGGGCACGTTTTTCAATCGCAGCGTCAGGCGGCCGGTAACCGTGTCGCTGACGACGATGTTGATACCGGTGAAATCGGCCAGCAACTGCAGAACCGAGCGTACTTCGATGTCCTGGAAGTTAAGCGACAGCCGCTCGCCCGTGTAGCCGAAGCGCTCTTTGATCTGCTGCTCCTGAACTTCCTTGGGGATCGGTTTGATCTCGATCGTGAATATGTTGTCCGACTGGTAGGCCAGTTGCTCGAATTCGAAGTTGACCGGACTTATGATCACACGCGCGTTGCGGCCGTCACGCACCGTGTCGACATGTTTGACCGGGGTGGCGAAATCCAGCACGTCCAGGCGCCGGATGAGTTTGTCCGGGGTGTCGACATCGAGAAAGTCGACGATGACCTGCCCGCCTTCTTCGTTTATGTCCATTGGAATGGACGGATCGGACAAAGTCACGATGACGCGGCCTTCACCACTTTCGCCGCGGCGGAAATCCACGTTTACCAGCGCTCTGCTGGCGGCCACCGGCTGGACTGCGAAGGTATCTTCTGTCGATTTCGCCAGCGTACCGCTGACGCCTGACTGGGCGTCCAGGGTCAGGTACAGCGTATTACCCTCGATGCTCGTTTGATAGGGCGCGAGCGAAGCCAGATTCAGGACCACACGGGTACGCCCCTGAGCTTCCGCCGTGCTGATAGAGCGCGCGATTCCGACCCCGATCGGCACCACGCGGGTGGCCAGATTGTTCTTTGTGTTCGGCAGATCCAGGGCAATGCGCGCGGGATTGTCGATAGTGAATGTCTGTGGTTCCGGCGGCGTCGAGGCCATGGTCAGGGCGATCTGCAGCCGGTTCCCGGGCAGCGTTGTAAACGACACCGAGTTGAGCGCGTTTGGACCCTGCTGGGCAGCCACCGGCATTGCCAATCCAAGGGATACCGCCAATAGCGTAAGTCCCATCAGGGCTGCATACGATCCATGGCCGATCCGAGTAACTGCACGTTGCATCTGTTTGCTCCGCTCTATTGTTCGCCTAACACCAGGGAAGCCTCGCGCTCCACCCAGGAGCCCAGTCCATCCGGTACTATTTCGAGAATATTTATTCGTTCTTCGGTGATGCGAGTTATCTGGCCGAAGTTTTCACCGGCGTAGTTACCTTCCAGCACGCGGTGAATCGTGGTGTCGGGTGCTTGTATCAGACCCCAGGTAACCGCGTTCTGCTCCAGAACACCTACCATCGACAAGGTATCCAGCGGGAAGAACTCCAGCGGTTCGCGACGGCGGTTCTGGTCGGGCTGCAAACCCCCGGTGTTGGTTGCGACCGTTGCCGGTTGATTCACCACGCCGGGGTTCGACGCGAACGGGTCGCGCAGCGCCGTCGGTTCGTACTCAAAATTCTGATACGGCTCGAACTGTGGCAGGGGCTCTACCGAGCCGCTGTGCTTTTGTTTGGTTTCCTGCACGAACTGCTCAAGATCGCGTTGATCGCCCGCGCACCCGCTCAGCAGTACCACCAGTGTTGTACCCACACACAATTTACCTGGCTTTATAAATCGCATTGTCAGCTGCCCTTCGCCTGCTCTTCCTGCGCAGCTATCTCTTCCTCGTCGAGATAACGGTAGGTAACAGCCGTTAGGTTCATCTGCAGTTCACCGCCCGGGTTCTGCGCGTCGAGCGCGCGGATGTCGATGTCCTGCAGTGTCACGATGCGCGGCAACGCCGCCAGACCGCTGATGAACTGTCCGAATTCGTGATACTTGCCGGTGACGCTGAGCTTGATCGGGTATTCTGCGTAGAATTCTTTCGCCAGTTCCTGCTCAGGCTTGAAAAACTGCACGTCCAGGCCGCTGGCAACGCTGGTCTGTGACAGGTCGACTAAAAGGCTTTCGATATCCGTAGTGTCAGGCAGCTGACGCAGCATCGCGCCAAAGGAACGCCGCATCTCTTCGAGTTGCGCTTTGTAGGCACCCAGGTTGGCCGCCTTGTTCTGCACGTCGTCGAACTGCTTTTTCAGCCCTGGTTCCTGAAATTCCGCACGGTCCAGTTGATCGAAACGTGGCTTGATGAACAGGTACGACCCCAGGCCAGCCACCACCAGGCACGCGATGACGATTGCCAGTACCCGGACGGGTTTTGGCGCGGTGCCGATACGGCGCAGATCATCAACATTGAGATTGTTGACATCTTCCCAGACTTGGCCAAGATCCATTGCTTAACTCTCCTGCTGTTCCTGCTTTTTGCGCAAGAGCTCTTCTTCTTCTTTTGGTGTGGTCTGCTGCAAGTGCAGTTTGAAATTGCTGATCCTTTCTTCTTCCTGGCTGGCTTCGATGAGCTCTAGTTTCGGACTCCTCAGCCAGCTGGAAGCGTCTAGATTGCGCATGTACGCCGATACCCGGGCGTTGGACTCGGCGAGTCCTTCCAGTGTCACGGCGTTTTGCGACTGTTTGATACCGCTGAGAAACACGCCGTCGGGCAGGGTACTCGCCAGCTCGTGAAACAGGTGCACGACCTGCGGGCGTCGCGTTTGCAGGGTCTGGATAACGTTCATGCGTGCCAGCAGGCGTTCCTTGGTCGATTCCAGTTCCTTGATTTCCTGCAATTGCGCCTGCAGCGTCTGGATCTGCTGCTGCAAATAGCGGTTACGGCTGTTCTGGTAATCAATCAGCGTACCAATGTGATACCAGCCGTAGAACACCACCACGGCGGTGAGGGCGGCGCACAGGAAAATGCGGCTGACGAACTGCTGCGTCAGCTGTTTACGCTGTTCCTCGCGCCAGGGCAGTAAATTGATTTTGGCCATTAGTCGAAACTTCGCAAAGCCAGACCACAGGCAATCATCATTGCCGGTGCGTCGGCGTTCAGGCGTTGTCGTTGTACGCGCGATGCCAGTGGCATCGACGCAAACGGGTTAGCAATAATCGTGCTAGTGCCGATATGCGCTTCAATGAATTCGTCGATTCCCGGAATAGATGCACAGCCACCCGCCAGCGAAATGACGTCCACATTGTCGTAGTCGCCGGCAGAGAAAAAGAACTGCAGGAAGCGGCTCACCTGCTGTGCCATGGTGCTTTTAAAGGGTTCCAGCACTTCCGGTTCGTAGTTGTCCGGCAGCCCGCCTTCGCGTTTCACACGGCCGGCGTCCTCATAGGACAATCCGTAGCGGCGCATGATCTCCTCGGTCAGCTGTTTGCCGCCGAACGGCTGCTCGCGCGTGTACAGCAACCGGCCTTCGCGAACCACGTTCAGGCTGGTCATGGTCGCGCCGACATCCAGAATGGCAACCGTCTTTTCCACGCCGTGGTCCGGCAGTTGATCGGTGATCGCATCGTAGGCGTGCTCGATGGTATAGGGTTCGACGTCTACGACTTTCGTCGTCAATCCGCCGATTTCCGTGGCGGCTGTGCGCATTTCGACGTTTTCGCTTTTCGACGCCGCCAGTAGCACATCTACGGTGTCTGGTGCGTTCGGCGTCGGCCCCAGCACTTCGAAGTCCAGATTGATTTCTTCCAGTGGGTAGGGGATGTATTGATCGGCTTCCAGCTGGATCTGGGTTTCCATCTCGTCTTCGCTGAGCACCGCAGGCATGGTGATCACCTTGGTGATCACTGCGGAACCTGCCACTGCCACCGCCGCGTTTTTCGCGCGTGTGCCCGATTTCTTCACCGCACGCCTGATACACTCGCCTACCGCTTCGACGTCCTGGATGTTCTTCTCGGCCACCGCATCGGCGGGCATCGGCTCCACGGCGTGGCTCTCCACGCGGTAGCCATCCGAGGTTTTGGACAACTCCAGCAGTTTCACTGAAGTGGAGCTGATGTCCAGCCCCACGATGGGCGCCTGCTTCTGCTTGAAAATCACTGAAATACCCGGAAGTTAGGAGGAATAGATGTTAATATGGGTTAAATACTAGGCGCAAGTACATAAAAATACTAGCCGAAGGTTACAATCTGTCGCGCCATCCCTGCACACCTTATATACTTTGCCGCCCTGGTAACCAAGGTAGTCGACCAAAGTCCCGCAACACTTGAGCAATTCGCGTGCCGGGTTGAGGATTTCACCGTGTCAACCGAGTATGCTGTTATCGAGAAACTGGGGCCGTAAAAGTCGCGGCATTGTTGATTTCCCGGTTGTGGCTGTCGCTCGATGAAACACTACTATATATAAGATAACGGCAGATAGGGCCGTGCGTTGTTGCTCAAAATCGTCAAATTCTTTTTTGTATTAGCCCTTCTGGGAGGCCTGGGGCTTGCCGCGGCTGCGGGTTGGGTGTATTTCGGCCTGTTGCCCGAGTTACCGTCCATCGAACGGCTCGAGGACGTGCGGCTGCAGGTACCGCTGCGAATCTACGCCAACAACGGCGCGCTGCTGGCGGAATTCGGCGAGAAACGCCGCCGTCCGCTCGCCATAGAAGACACGCCGGATATTCTCGTGAACGCATTTCTGGCGGCGGAGGACGACCGTTTTTACGAGCACCCAGGGGTCGATTATCAAGGCATCGCGCGTGCCGCGCTGACGCTGGCGACCACTGGCAAGAAGGAACAGGGCGGCAGCACCATAACCATGCAAGTGGCGCGCAATTTCTTCCTCACGCCGGAAAAGACCTATATCCGCAAGCTCAAGGAGATTCTACTCGCCCTGCAGATCGAGCGTCGGTTGAGCAAAGACGAGATTCTGGAGCTCTATCTGAACAAG
>JAOTYY010000416.1 GCA_029861595.1 Gammaproteobacteria bacterium | reverse complement strand
GCGTTCAAGACCCGGCCACCTGGCGCGACTGCGCAACAGAGTACTTGGCGGCAGCAACGTGCTTCTCGACAGCCTCACAAAGGCTGAGCTGGAAGCCGCCGATTTCGAAGTAACGCAACCCCGGACACCCTGCCTCAAGTTAACCATGCGAATGGGCAAGGCAGACGCCGCAAAGGTGATGCTGCAAAGCGGCAAAACGGGATTTTACCTGCGTATCGGCACCCGTCGACTCTGAGACGGCAGCGCGATTCAGCCTGTCGAACGTGTTGCGATTAACTCCCGTCTGCCAACCACAACCACGCAGCGCCGCGTACGCCGCCGGCGTCACCGTGCAGCGGGGGAAGCAACCGGGTGGCGACGTGGTCGGAAAACACATGCTCGGTCCACATGACCGGCACGCTGCGGTACAAGCGCTCGATGTTGGACAAGCCACCGCCCAGCACGATCGCGTCCGGATCAACGATGTTGATCACGTGAGCCAGTGAGCGCGCCAATCGTTCTTCGTAACGGTGCAGCGCGCTTTCGGCGTGAACATCCCCTTCAGCAGCCCGCGCGGCGATCGCATCCGCCGTCAGACGCTCGCCGAAGCGCTGCGCAAAATCGCGTTCCAGCGCGGGTCCGGCGAGCCAGTTTTCGATGCAGCCGCGACGCCCGCAGTAACAGTCCGGACCCGGCAGCTCGTCCGGCTGTGGCGCGGGCAGCGGATTGTGGCCCCACTCGCCACCGATAGCGTTGACGCCGATCACGAGACGCTTGTTGACGACCAGACCGCCGCCCACACCGGTGCCCAGGATCACGCCGAACACCACGTCCGCATCGCTCGCTGCGCCATCGCTGGCCTCCGACAGGGAGAAGCAGTTGGCGTCGTTGGCTACCCGGATCTCACGGCCCAGGCGCTGCTCCAAGTCGGTTTTGAAAGGCTTGAAGTTGAGCCAGGTCGAGTTGGCATTGCGCAGCAAACCCGTGGTGGGAGACACCGCACCGGGCGTGCCGACGCCGATGCTGCAATGCTCTCCGAGTTCCCGCTCCGCCGCTGTGATCAGACCGGCAATACTGTCCAGGGTGGCATGATACTGCTCGCGCGGTGTATCGATACGCCGTTGCAGCGCTATCTCGCCGCGCTCATCGAGCACCGCCACGGCGATCTTGGTGCCGCCCAGATCGATGCCCAGCCGCTTCACGGCAGTACACCCGATGTGGATAACCCGGTGGAGAAACTGGGCATAAAACCCGTGTTTCCGTCCGGCATTGTTCGCCAACAGATTACCCCGAGGTTATCCACAGCCTATCCTCGATATTATCAACGTAACCCCTAGATATTGGGGTATCGCTCTGTCAAAACCACATCTTATAGTGGTTTTGACTTGACTGCGACCGCGCCAACGACCTACCATTAATGTTCTGTTACAGCGCAAATCGACGCTGCACGCATAAGCAAGAATTCAGGTTACGGAGAGGGCATGCAGACGCAATCAAGGGGGTTATCCAAGGATGATTCAGTCGTCGAAAATGTGCAGGACAACGGTGCCTCAGTAGCAGAACTCAATGTAACTGCGCCCGGTCAGCACCGGGTAATCCGCCGCAATGGCAAAGTCACCGGCTTCGACGCCGAGAAGATCAAAGTCGCCATGACCAAGGCGTTCCTGGCCGTCGAAGGCGGTAACGCCGCGGCCAGCCGGCGCATTCACGATACCGTCGATGAACTCACCGCGCAGGTGGCGTATGCGCTGAAACGCGGGCGCCCGGACGGCGGCACGTTCCACATCGAAGACGTGCAGGATCAGGTCGAACTGGCGTTGATGCGCGCGGGCGAACACAAGATCGCACGCGATTATGTGCTGTATCGCGAGGAGCGCGCCCGCGAGCGTGAGCAGCAGGCGCACGAGGACAGCGCCGCGGAGGTTGCGACGCGGACGCTGCGTGTCACCACGGCGGACGGCGCCAGCAAAGAACTCAACCTGGCGCGCATCGGCAAGCTGCTGGCTGAGGCGACGGCGGGTCTTGACGATGTGGACGGGCAGCCGGTGATGGACGAGGCGCTGCGGAACCTCTACGACAACGTGCCAGAAAACGAGGTCGGCACCGCGCTGGTCATGGCGACCCGCGTGCTGATCGAAAAAGAGCCGGACTACACCTACGTGGCGGCCCGCCTGCTACTGGACA
>JAOTYY010000196.1 GCA_029861595.1 Gammaproteobacteria bacterium | reverse complement strand
TCGGTATTCGCGGAACCGAGTTCATTTCCTACGAGACTGATCAGACTGCGGTGGCGCTGGATGAAGGTTCGTTGAACCTGCAGACCCTGGGCAATACCTTCGATCTGTCCGACGCGGGCGCGCAGAGTCAGGCGGCTGAGTTCGTGCTCGACGAAAAACGGATGGTCACTTTCGAAGGCAATACCGCCACCGTCACCGGCTTTACGCCGGCCGTGCTCGCCGATTTCGCAGCCTTCAAGGTGTTTGGCGGCGATCTGCTGGGCGATTTCAGCATCGACTTCACGCCTGGTCAGACCGCCGGGGCGGCCGGGGCGGCCGGCGCAACCACCGTCGCTGCGGCTACAAAGGAAGAAGAAAAGCCCGACAAAGAGAAACAGGCCGAGGCTGACGACGACTCCGCCTTCGGGCAGTTTTATATCGGCGCCGGCGTGGGCATTTCTCAATCCGATACTGACTCAGGCAAATTGCAGAGCGACCTGGAAGGCGCGGGTAACACCGTTACCAGTGTCAACTACGAAGCTGAGGACCAGGCGGGCAAGGTGTTCGCGGGTTACTACTTCACCAGGCATTTCGGCGTCGAAGTCGGCTACAGTGATCTGGGCGAGTTCAAGTCGACCATCGATGCCACGGGGTCCACACTGGTGAACGACGTGGCCACGCTGCACCCGGTTTCACCTGCAGGTGTATACGCGGCCGGCGTATTGCGTGTGAATCTGCTGATTGTTTCGCTGATTGCCAAAGGCGGTGTATATGCCTGGGAAGGCGACGTCATGGCCACGCTGCCGGGTGGCGTACAGTCGGATGCCAAGAGAGATGGCACCGACGGTATGTTCGGGCTGGGCCTCGATCTGCCGATAGTGCCGATCCGCATCGAGGCCGAGCACTATGACGTCGACGGCGGTGTTAACGTGCTGTTCGCCAATCTGGTGTTCCATTTCTGAGGAACCCTCACCCCCCTCTCCCTTGTCCCCTCTCCCATCATGCGGAGAGGGGACGACATAAGAGATTATCCTTGGGGGCAAGGGACTCCGAGACGGAATGCGGGGAGTCGAGAGGGCATCGAATGGCGCTCTCGCCACCGGCGGGCAACTCTAACACTTGATTAAAACGATCGTTTGAATTATGGTGCGTCCGGCTATGAAACGCAGCACCAAGCAAGCGATTCTCGACGCCGCCGAGGAACTGTTTGCCGACTACGGTTTCGCAGCGACATCGTTGCGCGCCATCACCGCGGCGGCACAGGTAAATCTGGCCGCCGTGAACTATCATTTCGGGTCCAAGGAAGCGTTGATCGACGCGGTATTTGCCCGGCGCGTGGAACCCATGAACAGAGCGCGTTTGGAAGCCCTGCACGAGTTGCAGACAGCATTCGTCGACGCGATCGTGCCGCTGGACCGGTTGATAGCGGCATTTGTGGAACCGGCGCTGGCGCTCAGCCACGACCGCACCCTGGGTGGTCAGCGCTTTGTGCGACTGCTGGGGCGTTCGCTGACTGAGCCCGCCGGTGCCGTGCACGACAGTCTGCGTGGGCGCTACGTGGAAGTAAGCGAGCAGTTCAAGTCGGCGTTTGCCCGCACGCTACCTGAACTGCCGGCCGTGGAACTCTACTGGCGCATGCATTTCATGGTCGGATTGCTGGCTTATTTGATGGCGGGTGTAGACATAATGCGCTTGATTGCCAGTTCGCGTATGAGCGCGCACAGCGAATACGATGCCGTGTTGCCGCGTCTGGTGAGTTTTATCGAAGCGGGAATGCGCGCGCCCGTCAATGCCGACGACACGGTTTCCGATCTACACCCGGTTTCTGGAGCACAGTTATGAACGCATTGTTATGGATAGCCCTGGTTGCGCTGGTCCTGGTCGCCATCGCGAGGCTGCGGATTTCGTTTGCCTTGTGGAGTGGGGTGGTAGCCGCCGGGTTGGCGGCGGTCACGTTCAGCGGCGCTCTGCAAGGCCCCACCATGTACCTCTTGTGGGGTGCGTACGTACTGATCGCGGGCACCCTGAATCTCGCGCCGCTGCGGCGCAAACTGATCAGCGCGCCCGTGCTGCGCCGGATCAAGACCGTGCTGCCGGCGATGTCGGAGACGGAACGCACGGCTATTGCAGCAGGCACGGTGGGTTGGGAAGCTGAACTGTTCGGCGGCGATCCTGACTGGGAACGTCTGCTGCAGATGCGTGCACCGCGCCTGAGCGAAGACGAACGTGCATTTCTGGACGGACCTGTGGAAGAGCTGTGCGCGATGCTGGATGACTGGCAGATCACCCATGAGCTCAACGATCTGCCCGAACCGGTGTGGGCGTTTCTCAAGCAGCACGGCTTCTTCGGCATGATCATTCCGCGGGAATTCGGCGGGCTGGGGTTCTCGGCGCTGGCCCACTCCAGTGTGATCATCAAGATCGCCAGCCGTAGCGGCACTGCCGCGTGTACCGTTATGGTGCCGAATTCACTGGGGCCGGCGGAGCTGATCTACCACTATGGTACCGACGAACAGAAACACTACTACCTGCCGCGTCTGGCGAACGGCGAGGAGATCCCGTGTTTCGGCCTCACCGGGCCGGAGGCGGGTTCCGACGCAGGCGCGATGCCTGACGTGGGTATTGTTTGCAAGGGTATGCACGACGGCGAGGAGGTGCTCGGATTCCGCACCAATTGGGAGAAGCGCTACATTACCCTGGGTCCGGTGGCGACGCTGCTGGGACTGGCGTTCAAGGCCCGCGATCCGGATGGTTTGCTGGGTGAACAGGAAGATCTCGGTATTACCTGCGCATTGGTGCCGACCGACACCGAGGGCGTGACAATCGGCAACCGTCATCTGCCGACCGGTTTCGTTTTCCAGAACGGTCCCAACCAGGGGCGCGACGTGTTCATTCCGCTGGAATGGGTGATCGGCGGGTCCGACGGCGTGGGGCAGGGGTGGCGCATGTTGATGGAGTCGCTGTCCGCGGGGCGCGGGATCTCGCTGCCGGCGATGGGTGCGGCTTCCGGCATGTTCGCCGCCCGTGTAACCGGTGCGTACGCGCGCGTGCGCAGGCAGTTCAATCTGCCAATCGGCAGATTCGAAGGAATCGAAGAACCGCTGGCGCGGATCGGCGGACTCGCTTACATGATGAACGCGGGGCGCCTGCTCACCGCGGGCATGCTGGATGCGGGTGAAAAACCGTCGGTAGTGTCGGCGATTCTTAAATACCACAATACCGAAGGCATGCGCCAGGTGGTGAACGACGCCATGGATGTGCACGGCGGGCGCGGCATCTGTCAGGGGCCGAGCAACTATCTGGCCAGTGCCTATCAGGCATTGCCGATCGGGATAACCGTCGAGGGTGCGAATATCCTGACCCGCAGCATGATCGTGTTCGGCCAGGGTGCGATGCGATGTCATCCCTACCTGCTGCGCGAAATCGAAGCGGCCCACGACGCCGATATGCGCAAATCACTGGTCGCGTTCGATAAAGCGTTGTACAGGCACCTGGGATTTACGTTTACCAATGCAGTGCGCTCTCTGGTGTACGGCGTCACCCGCTCGCGTCTGGTGCCGGCACCGGTGAGCGGTATCGTATCGAAGTACTACCGGCGCCTGGCGCGCATGAGCGCCGCTTATGCCTTTCTCGCCGATCTGACTCTGCTGTTTCTCGGTGGAGAATTGAAACGGCGGGAAAAACTTTCCGGCCGCTTTGCCGACGCGCTGATCTACATGTTCATCTGCTCGGCGGTTCTGAAACGGTTCGAGGATACCGGGCGCCCGCCCGAAGACATGCCGTTGCTCGACTGGTCGGCGCGGTTTTGCCTGTTCCAGGTGCAGGGCGCGTTGGACGAGATCATGCGCAATTTCCCGTCCGTCGTGCTCGGACAGGTGCTGCGTCCCATCGTGTTTCCACTGGGCCGCCGGTTCCGCTATCCGAACGATCGCATAGGCCGCCGTGTCGCTCGGTTGTTGCTGTCACCCTCGGAGGCGCGCGACCGTCTGACCGCGGGAATCTATCTCAGTGACGATCCCGACGACATCACGGGGCGGCTCGAGTATGCGCTGGAGAAAGTCCTGGCTGCCGAGCCGGTCGAAAAACGCCTGCGCGATGCCGGCGAGCGGCGCAGCGACACCACACCTTACGACGACTGGTTGCAGGATCTTCTCGGGCGTGAGGTGATCGATGCGACCGAGAAGGAAACGCTGCGCAGTGCGCACCAGGCGACGCGGCGTGTCGTCGACGTCGATGATTTTGCTGCCCAGACGTTGTCGGCGCTCGCCGAACGGGCGGCATAATGTCCCGCCGCGCAAATAACAAGCCCTTCTACCCTCGAGAAGACCTTTGCATAATGGCTACCCCCTCTCCCCTGGGGGAGAGGGCCAGGGTGAGGGGGGAGTTAAATCAGGCGCTTATCACCTTCATCCCGACGTTTCCCCCCGAGGGAGAGGGAATTACGCCAAGGTCTCTCTTGCGCGAGAATCGGAGTAAACAGGAAGCCGATTGATGCCTCACTATAACCGCCGTATTCAACGGACCGCGGTGCTGGGCGCCGGTGTCATGGGTGCGCAAATCGCCGCGCATCTTGCCAACGCCGGCCTGCCGGTACTGCTGTTCGAACTGGCCGCCGATGACGGTGACGCGAACGCCAACGTATCGCGGGCGCTGCAAGGCCTGGAGAAACTGAAACCGGCGCCTTACGCGCACCGTGCCGCACGCGCCGCGGTAACACCCTGCAACTATCGCGAACACCTGCAGCAGTTGCGCGATTGCGATCTCGTGATCGAAGCAATTACCGAACGCATGGACTGGAAGCACCAGTTGTATGAGCAGGTGACAGCGCATTTGAACGACGCCTGTCTGTTTGCTTCCAACACGTCCGGTCTGGGAATCGGCCGCTTGAGCCAGGTATTGCCCGAGGCGCTGCAGCAACGGTTCTGCGGCGTGCACTTTTTCAATCCGCCGCGCTACATGCATTTACTGGAACTGATACCCGGCCCCCGCACCGACAGCGAGGTGCTGGACACGCTGGAAGAATTTTTCACCACCACACTGGGCAAAGGCGTGGTGCGCGCCAAGGACACCCCGAGTTTCATCGGTAACCGGGTCGGGGTGTTTTCCATGCTCGCCGTGCTGCACCATGCGCAACGCCTGGAACTGCCGCTGGACCTCGTTGACAAGCTTACCGGCCCCGGCATCGGGCATCCCAAAAGCGCGACTTTACGCACCGCCGATGTGGTGGGGCTGGATACGTTTGCGCACGTTGTCAATTCGATGCACGAGACACTCGCCGACGACCCGTGGCGCGAATACTACCGCGTGCCGGATTGGCTGCAGGAACTCGTCGATAAGGGTGCGCTCGGTCAGAAATCGGGTATCGGTGTCTATCGTAAACATGGCCGTGAGCTGCAGGTGCTGGACTATGCGGGCGGCGACTATCGCGGTGTACGCTCGGCGCTTACCGAACCGCTGCGCGCGATCCTCAAAGACCGGGATCCAGCGAGCAAGTTTGCGGCGTTGTCTTCTCTGGACGATCCGCAAGCCGACTTCCTGCTGTCGATACACTTCGACCTGTTTCATTTCTGCGCCCACTGGCTGGGCGACATCGCACACAGCGCACGCGATATCGATCTGGCCATGCGCTGGGGGTACGGCTGGCAACTCGGGCCGTTCGAGATCTGGCAGGCGGCCGGCTGGCAACAGGTCGCCACGCAACTGCAGGAACGCATTACAGCGGGAACCTCTATGAGCAGCGTGGCGTTGCCCGACTGGGTGGGCGACGGACGCACCGGGGTGCACGGACCGCAGGGGTCCTGGTCGGCCGCCGATGCTCGCGGCGTGGCGCGTTCGGCGCACCCGGTCTATCGCCGCCAGGCGGCGCCCGACCGGGTACTGGGAGAGACTGACGAGGCCCGCACGCACACGATTTTCGAAACCGACGCGGTGCGCTGCTGGCACGCCGGCGACGACCTCGCCGTGTTGAGCTTCAAAACCAGAATGCACACCGTCAGTTCGGCGGTCCTGGACGGCATTCATCAGGCGCTGGATTGCGCGGTGGCCGACTATCAGGCACTGATTCTGTGGCATCCCGACCCGCCGTTTTCAGCCGGTGCCGACCTGAAACAGGCGATGGCCGCGGCGCAGGCCGGTGACTCCGATGCGGTGCGCGACATGGTGCGGAAGTTTCAGCAGACCAGCCTGGCGTTACGCCACGCACCAGTCCCCACCGTAGCAGCCGTGCAAGGCATGGTATTCGGGGGTGGCTGCGAGTTCATGCTGCACTGCGATCGCACGGTGGCGGCGCTGGAGAGCTACATCGGCCTGGTGGAAGCCGGGGTCGGCTTGATACCCGGCGCGGGGGGCTGCAAGGAAATGGCGTTGCGCGCCGCGGAACTGGCGGGTGATGGCGATGCGTTTGCGATGGTGGCACGCCACTTCGAAACGCTGGCCCTGGCAAAAGTCGCGGGCAGCGCGCTGGAAGCGCGTGAAATGGGTTTCCTGCGTCCTGCCGACAAGGTCGTGTTCAATGCTCACGAACTGCTGTACGTGGCGCGTCACGAGGCCCGTGCGTTATTCGAGACCGGTTATCGTGCGCCGTTGCCGAGCCGCGACATTAAAGTCGCGGGAGACGGTGCGATTGCAACGCTGCGCGCGCGAATGGTTAACATGCTGGAAGGCGGTTTTATTTCCGAACACGATTACCATGTGGGCACCGTTCTGGCCAAGGTGATCTGCGGGGGTGATCTGGAAGCGGGAACCCGCGTGCACCAGGATTGGTTCATGCGCCTGGAACTGGACGCGTTTCTCGAATTAACCGCCCATCCGAAAACGCGGGAACGAATCGAACATACGTTAAAGACGGGCAAGCCGTTACGAAACTAGAAGGTGCCGTGCGCGGCCGTGCAGCAGGAGAATGTCAACGATGAACAGACAGACACAGGACGCTTATATTGTCGGTGCAGTGCGTACGCCGGTCGGCAAGGCGCCACGCGGGGTATTCAGCGCGACGCGTCCGGACGACATGCTGGCTCACGTGCTGAGCGGCCTCATGGAGAAGTTTCCGGCGCTGCCGCCCGCGCAGATCGAAGACGTCATCGTCGGCTGCGCGATGCCGGAGGCGGAACAAGGTTACAATGTGGCGCGCATCGGTATATTGCTGGCCGGCCTGCCGGAATCCGTACCGGGCGTCACGATCAACCGGTTTTGTTCCTCGGGACTGCAGGCGGTGGCCATGGCGGCGGACCGCATCCGGCTGGGCGAGGCTGATGTGATGATCGCCGCCGGCACAGAGTCGATGAGCCTGATTCCCATGGGTGGCCACAAGCTGGCCGTCAATCCACGGGTTTTCGAGGACGAGAATATCGCCATCGCGTATGGCATGGGGATCACCGCAGAGAAGGTCGCTGAACGCTGGCAAGTGCCGCGGGATCAGCAGGATGCGTTCGCCTTGCGCAGCCATCAGCGGGCGCTGAGCGCTCAGGAAAAAGGTGTTTTCGACGAGGAAGTAGTGCCTTACACGGTTACCCGTAAATCCGCGAACCTGGAAACCGGCGAAACAGACACCACGTCGCGCGAGGTGACGCAGGACGAAGGGCCGCGCGCGGATTCCTCCGCCGAGGCGTTGGGCAAGCTGCGCAGCGTGTTCGCCGCACGCGGCACGGTCACTGCCGGCAACAGTTCGCAAACCAGCGATGGTGCTGCCGCAGTGTTGCTCGTCAGCGAAAGCGCGCTCAAGACATATGGCCTGACGCCACTGGCGCGCTTCGTCGGCTTCGCGGTCGCCGGTGTCGCGCCGGAAGTCATGGGCATAGGGCCGGTCGCGGCGATCCCCAAAGTGCTGGAGCAGACCGGTGTGAAACAGCAGCAGCTCGACTGGATCGAACTCAACGAAGCGTTTGCCGCGCAAAGTCTCGCAGTGATCAACGAGCTGGGTCTGGACGAAGAAAAAGTAAATCCCTGCGGCGGTGCCATAGCGCTCGGTCATCCGCTGGGGGCGACCGGTGCGGTACGTACCACAACGTTGGTGCACGGCATGCGGCGCGGCGATGCACGTTATGGGATGGTGACGATGTGTATCGGCACCGGCATGGGTGCGGCAGGTGTTTTCGAAGCCGCTGCCTGAG
>JAOTYY010000023.1 GCA_029861595.1 Gammaproteobacteria bacterium | reverse complement strand
GTATAGCTTAGCACAAGGGATTTCGCGGCTCCGGCAGGCACCGCAGCCGGCCGAACGGCTGTGCGCAGGGCTCACTGGCGAACCTCGATTCCCTGGCTGGCCATGCACTGTTTGGCTTCGGCGATCGTGTATTCGCCGAAATGGAAAATACTCGCGGCGAGAACCGCATCGGCGCCGCCGGCAGTCACGCCCTCGCACAGGTGCTGCAGGCTGCCTACGCCACCCGACGCAATCACCGGCACCGGCACGGCGTCCGCCACTGCACGGGTAAGGGCCACATCGAAACCGCGCTTGGTGCCGTCGCGGTCCATGCTCGTCAGCAGGATCTCGCCAGCACCCAGCTCCGCCATCTTGACTGCCCACTCGAGCGCGTCGACACCGGTGGCCTCGCGACCGCCGTGCGTGTAAATCTCCCAGCGCTGCGCGCCCGGCACGCGTTTGGCGTCTATGGCAACCACGATGCATTGCGAGCCGACTTTGCCGGCAGCCTCAGCAACGATGTCCGGGGTAAACACGGCCGCCGTATTTATCGAAACCTTGTCGGCGCCGGCGTTCAGCATGCGCCGTACATCCTCGACTTTGCGGATACCGCCGCCGACGGTGAGGGGGATGAACACCTCGGCCGCGACCTGCTCGACAACGTGTACCATCGTGTCGCGCTGCTCCGAGCTGGCGGTGATGTCGAGGAACGTCAGTTCATCGGCACCTTCTTTGTCGTAGCGGCGAGCAATCTCGACCGGGTCGCCGGCGTCGCGGATGTCGATGAAACGCACGCCTTTCACGACGCGCCCCCCGTCTACGTCCAGGCACGGTATAACGCGCTTGGCGAGCCCCATGCTAAGGCTGACCTGCCGCTCCGGCGGCCAGTTGCTGCGCTTCACCAAGATCGATGACACCTTCGTACAGCGCGCGCCCGACGATCACGCCCTGGATACCCCGCGCCGCAACCCGCTGTAGGCGGCGAATATCCTGCAGATTGCTCACCCCTCCCGAGGCGATGACCGGAATGTCGATGGCACCCGCCAGCGCGGCGGTCGCTTCGGCGTTGACACCCTGCAGCATGCCGTCGCGGCTGATATCGGTGTAGACGATCGCGGCGACGCCGACGCCCTGCAATTCCGACGCGAGTTCCAGTGCGGTGCATGCGGACGCTTCAGCCCAGCCCTGCACTGCAACCAGGCCATCGCGCGCATCGAGGCCGACAATCACGCGTCCGGGGAATGCTGCACAGGCCGCGGCGGCAAAATCCGGATCGCGTACCGCCTGCGTACCGATGATCACGTAGCGCACACCCGCCTGCAGGTAGCCGGCAACGGTATCCAGATCGCGGATGCCGCCGCCGACCTGCACCGGCAAGCGCGGATGGGCCTGGCAGACCCCGGCGATGGCTTCGGCGTTGCGCGGTTCGCCAGCGAACGCGCCGTCGAGATCCACGATATGCAGCCGCTGCGCCCCGGCATCGACCCAGCGCTGCGCCATCGCCTGCGGATCGTCGCCGAAAACCGTCGCGTCATCCATGCGTCCCTGGCGCAAACGCACGCAGCGGCCCTCCTTCAAGTCGATCGCGGGTATGACTAGCACGCACCGTCCCAGGACAGAAAGTTGCGCAGCAGGCGTAATCCGTCGGCGGCACTCTTTTCCGGGTGAAACTGGCAGGCGAAGACGTTTTCGCTCGCCAGCGCGCAGCAGAAACGCATGCCGTACTCCGCGCTGGCAACACCGAGCCCAGCCTCCTCAGGCACCACAAAATAACTGTGCACGAAATAGAACCGCGCACCGTCGTCGATATCCGCGAACAATGGGTGGACGCGCTCCTGACGAACATTGTTCCAGCCCATGTGGGGAATTTTCAGATTGTGCCCGGCGGACAGACTGTCGCTGAAACCGCGCACCCGCCCTGCGTAGAAACCGAGCAGGTCGACACCGCCGTTCTCATCGCTGGTCTCCAGCAACAGCTGCAATCCCATGCAAATGCCCAGAAACGGTCGCGTCGCGAGCGCGTCCTTCACGGCTCCGATAAGTCTCCGTTTTTGCAGCGCCTGCATACAGTCCCGCGCCGCACCCTGGCCCGGAACCACAACGCGGTCCGCGTTGCCGATAACCGCAGGCTCGGCGCTGACCCGTACGCGCGCGCTACCGCCACCCACCTGTTCCAGCGCTTTGGCAACCGAATGCAGATTGCCCATACCGTAATCGACCACCGCGACCGTTTGCATGCGTTCCCGGGCTACAGCACGCCTTTAGTCGACGGCATTGTGCCCGCCGCGCGCGGATCGGCGCTGAGTGCCATACGCAACGCGCGACCAAAGGCCTTGAATATGGTCTCTATGATGTGGTGGGCGTTACGGCCGCGGATGACGTCGATATGCAGGGTGACCCGGGCGTGATTGACGAAGCCCTGAAAAAACTCATACACCAGATCCACGTCGAAATCGCCTACCCGAGGGCGGGTCAACGTCACATTGTACTCGAGCCCGGGCCGTCCGGAGAAATCGACGACCACACGCGACAAAGCCTCGTCCAGGGGCACGTAGGCATAGCCGTAGCGCGTGATACCCTGCTTGTCGCCGAGCGCGCGCGACACCGCCTGCCCCAGCACGATGCCGACGTCCTCCACAGTATGGTGCGCATCGATTTGCAGGTCGCCGCTGGCCTGCACATGCAGGTCGAGCATACCGTGACGCGCCACCTGATCCAGCATGTGTTCGAGAAACGGGATGCCGGTCTGCAGGCGCGCATTTCCAGTACCGTCTATGTCCAGCGAAACGCTGATCTGTGTTTCCAGCGTTTTGCGTTCCACCTGGACCAAGCGTGTGCCCATATGTCTACCAACCCGTGTAAAAAGGTGCGCAAGGATACAGCAGGGTGCGCTCGGGCGACAGGTTACTTGTTTCCGACGCGGGTTGTGCGAGCCGCCGAAGGTGCAGCGGAATTGGTAAACTGTCCCCGTTTCACGAACCGTCCAACCCGTCGGCAACTCCAAGGAAAGCTTTATCGCACAACCATTTACGAGTCACCTGCATCACCCAACAGCGGCGCACGCCAACGCCGTTACGGCGAGAGCCCGGCAACAGACACGCGGGCACTGCAGGTCGATGAGCGTTCTACTGTAAAATACGCGCGAGAAACGCAAAAAAATACCGCAAGGGAGAACTGTTGCTCGCCCGCTCCCGGCTCCTGCAACAGCGCATCAGGTTTGGCACAATGACTATCCGAGGTGGAAAATGAACGCGAAGATCTGGCTGGCCATACTTGCTGTCGTCGTGGCCGTGCCCGGTGCAGTGGGACTGGTGTTATACCTGCAGGATTCCCCTTCGCCCACCAGTCTGAGCGAAGCTCCCGTGTCACAGGCGCAGGGACTCAGTTGGGAGGAGCTGCTGGCGCAAATCGGAACCATGGACGGTGCCGATATCCGCGAACATGGGCTGCGGTATTTTCAGGCCGGGGACCCCGACAAAGCGTTCCTGATGTTCAAGACAGCGGCCAAAAAAGGGGACGGCTGGTCGGCGCTGGCGGTAGGCGAGATGTACGATCCAGCGACCTTCAGCGCCGCAGACTTCACCCCTGCGCGAACTGCCTTCACCAAACCCAACCCGCGCAAAGCCCTGCAGTGGTATGACCAGGCGATTGCGAACGGCGAAGATCGTGCCGAACCACTGCACGATCGCCTGGTCGCTCACCTGCGTGATGCAGCGGCAGGCGGCGACACGAAGGCGCAGCGACTTCTAGATAAGGTAAAAAAATGAATCGCCAAAGCAGACGTTCCCCCAATTGCAGCGCAGGAGGCGCGCTGTTGTGCCTGGCCGTCATCGCGGCCACTTTATCCCCCGCGGGTTCCGGCCTGGCCCAGGACCCCCAGCGGCCACTGCGTATGGAGGGCAAAAAAACGCTGTATCAGCGCTCGCTCACCCGCCTTGGCGCGGAGCTCCGGGAGGCACCGGGTGCGCAGGCCGCTACCGGCGTCAGCACCCGGGTACCGCCGTTCTCCGTTTATTACGTGTATGCCCGCGAAACCGTGGACGGCGCCGAATGGGTGCAGGTCGGCCCATCGAGCGCTGGAGAAATCAGCGGCTGGGTGGCCGCCGATTATCTGGTGGACTGGAAACAGATGCTGGTCGGCTGGTTCACCAATCCTGCGAACCGTGACCCGGCACTGTTGTTCAGCGATCCGGAGATCGCCACCGAGGTGCTCGAATCCGAAGTCGGCGCAGATCTCGCGCGGAAGATTCGCGCCAAGGTCGACAGCGGGCAGGGCGATGCACGGGTGGTCGCGGTCGAGCCGGCCACGTACATCAACCCGCAAAAAAACTACTATCTGCTGCCCATCCTCGACCACTTCCAGGCTGACGACGATTACGCCACCAAGGTGCTCAAGGTGGCGGTAGTCAACAAGAACGCCACCTCGGCGCAATCCGCCACGCAGGCACTGGTCGATGAACTCGCCGGATTCAAGGTAGCGATCGCCTTCGTCATCGATACGACGCTGTCCATGGGGCCTTATGTCGAACAGACACGCGAGGCCATACGCAGGGTTTGCGAAAAAACCCAGACAACGCAGTGGCGAGAGCGGTTCAACTTCGCGATGATCGCCTTCCGCGACAGCCTGCAGGCCAAACCGGAGCTGGAATACACCTGGAAACGCATCACTCCGTTCCGGCATGGTGCCGATTGCGACGCGCTGCTGCGCGCCAGCGAGTCGGCCGAGGAAGCGAAGGTTTCCAGCAAGGGCTTCACCGAGGACGCCCTGGCAGGGGTGAACGCGGCCCTCACCGAGCTCGACTGGAGTGATTTCGGCGGTCGCTATATAGTGATGATCACCGATGCCAGCGCCCGCTCGGCGGGCAATCGCTACAGCACCACGAAGCTCAGCGCGCAGCAGATCAACTCGAAGGCCAGGGCCCAGGGTGTGGCGGTGCTGACACTGCACCTGCTCACGCCGGAGGGCCGCCATGACCATGAGCGGGCCGATCGCCAGTACCGTAGCCTGTCCGAATGGCCGAACCTGCAGCCTTTCTATTACCCGTTGCCGGCTGACGCCACTGAGTTCGGCAACGCCGCGGAGCAACTCTCGGACGCCCTGATCGGTCATCTGGGTGACGAGGTGGACGGCTTCCTGCAGAAAGGCGCGAGAAGCCGCAACATAGACCAGCTCGGCCACGCCATGCGCCTCGCCTACCTGGGGCGCCAGCAGGGCGTGAGCGCGCCCGAAGTATTCGAGGGTTGGGTGGCAGAGCGCATCGCCGAAGACCGCAGCAAGTGGGCGCTGGAAATCCGCGTCCTGTTCACCAAAGATCAACTCAGTGACCTGCAGATTGCGCTGCGCCAGATTATCGAAGCGGGGGACCTGACCGAGCTGGCGCCGGAGGACTTTTTCGCACAGGTCCGCAAACTGCTCATCGTGGCGCAACGCGACAGCGCCGAGCTGGCGCGCGCCAGCAGCCTCGGCGACTCGGTGGTACTGGGCGAATACCTCGAAGGACTGCCCTATCAGAGCCTGCTGACGAGCATCGACCGCGACACCTGGTTGGCGCTTGGGGCCGGCGAGCGCCAGGAGCTGCTGGACGAGATCGAAGCTAAAATCCAGCTGTTCCAGGATATCCACGACGACCAGGACTTGTGGGTGGAGCTCGATGACGGCAACGTCAAGGGAGACCTCGTTTACCCGATCTCGCTGCTCGATCTTCCCTAGTGCCTCAACGGGTCCGCCCGGGCTGAAACCGTGGCTGCACACTGGGTATTTCGTCTCAAGGGCGTGGGCAAGACCTGGTCGGCACCCGATAAGGCCTTTCAGTTGTGGGTGCCGCGGTTGAACATCCGCGCCGGCGCGCAGATCGCAGTGCTCGGGCGCAGCGGCTGCGGCAAGAGCACGCTGCTCGACATCCTGGCAATGACGCTGGAACCCGACGCCTGCGAGAGCTTCAGCTTCACGCCGCAAGAGCACGAGGGAGTCGATATCGGCAAGGTGTGGGGCAAGCGACGGCTGAATCGGCTGTCCGGATTGCGTGGCCGCCACATCGGCTATGTCCTGCAGACCGGCGGACTGCTGCCATTCCTGAGCGTGCGCGACAACATCGAGCTGCCCCGGCAGGTGTGCGGCATGCCGAGAAACGACGCCACCGAGATGCTGGCCGAACGGCTGAACATCTCGGATCAACTCGACAAGCTGCCGGCTGCTCTGTCGGTGGGTCAGCGCCAGCGGGTTGCAGTGGCACGTGCGCTGGCGCACGAGCCCAGCGTGATACTGGCCGACGAGCCCACGGCGTCACTCGATCCACATACCGCGGGCGAGGTCATGGAACTGGTGGCGAAGCTGGCGGCGCAACGCAACATCACGCTGGTCGTGGCCAGCCACGACTGGCAGGGAATGACGGATCTCGGCATGGTAAGACTGCAGCACGAACAGGTCGAAGGTACCGGCAAACTGCGTTCGGTGTTCCACACGTGAGCGTGGCCGCGGGGCTGCGCTGGACGACGCTCACGCAGATTGTCCGGCTCGCGACCCGGGATCTGGTTCATCAGCGCCTGTCTTCCGCGGTCCTGGTATTGGCGCTGGCTGCCGTGCTGACCCCGCTGCTGGTGCTGTTCGGCTTGAAATTCGGGGTGGTCGACAATCTGTTGCGCGAGCTGGTGCAGGACCCGCGCAATCGCGAGATACGGCTGATCGGTCACGGACGCTTCGATGACGAATGGTTCGCGGACATGCGCTCGCTCGAGCAGGTCGCTTTTGTAGTCCCGCGCACGCGGGGCGCCGCGACCACCATCGATCTGCGCCCGGAGGACGCGGAGCAGCAGCGGGTGGCAGTGGAGTTGATTCCCACGGATCTGGGGGATCCGCTGCTGAAGGGTCATGCCATACCGCCGGATCATCCTGGCTCGGTGGTACTTTCGGCCGCCAGTGCGAGGGCGATCGGCGCGCAGCCAGGAACCCGTGTCAGAGCGAGCGTGCGGCGCAAGGTCGACGGCCGCTGGTCGCGAGTGCATGCGCTGCTGAACGTTTCGGCTGTCGTTCCTGACAGCGTGTTCGCGCGTAAAGGCGCGTTTGTCATGCCGTCCCTGCTCACCGCCATCGAGGATTACCGCGACGGCTACGCGGTTCCGGAGTACGGCTGGGGCGAAGGAGAAGCGTTTACCGGGGCGCGCCACTACTCGGGGTTTCGCCTCTACGTGCGCGAGCTGGACGACGTCGCAGCCGTGCGTGACATGCTGGGTGCCCAGGGGGAAGGTTTCGAGGTGAGCACCAAGGCTCGCGCCATCGAAGAGGTCAGGCTGTTCGATCGTTACCTGACGGCAACGTTCCTGATGATTGCTTTCATTGGCGTGGCGGGATTCCTGCTGTCGTTCGGTGCCAGCATGTGGGTAAACGTAGAGCGCAAGCAGCGGGAACTCAGCGTGCTGCAGCTGCTGGGCTTCCGCTCGCCGGTCATCATGTTGTTTCCCATCGTGCAATCCGGACTCATTGCACTCAGCGGCGCGCTGCTGGCAATCGCTCTGTTCTTCTGGATAAGCGTCGTGATAAACGATTATTTCGCCCGCGAAGCCGGGCAGTTCGAGGGCCTGTGCCGGTTGTTGCCGTCACACCTGGCCATCAGCCTCGCCGCGACACTGGTCTGTGCCATGGTGGCCGCCGCGCTAGCCGCCTACCGGTCAACGCGCATCGAACCTTCGAAAGGCTTGCGAGAACTCTAGTGTCCTGTACGACTGATTCGTGCCATTTCAGAGCCCCGCACGGGCGTCAAGGCAAGGCGCCATTCGCTGGCAGTGGCATGCCCTGGTCAGGGACGGCGACGCCGAATTGGCTGAAATGGCATGAATCAGTCGTACAGGACACCGGAAGGCCCACGGCCAGATGACCGCCCGCGGACGAACCAGGTCGACTCTGCCTGCCGCGGCATACGGGTTGCTGTCGCTGCTGGCAACGGGCGCAGCTTCGGTCGCTCAGGAGTCAGCCACGGAAATCGACTGGCCGCGCAAGCAATACGATCCGAGTCCGGCCGCGGAAGCGCTCGAGAACGAGCTGATGCTGCCTATGCCGTGCGGTGGTGCCATGGTATTCCTGCGCGTAGCAACCGACGGCTCAGGCTGGCTGGGCGAGCGTGCCGTCGAGCTGGGCAGTCGTGATCTTTTTGATGCGCCGCTGGATCAGCTGCGGGCAACGTATGTCGCAGGCGCATTCAACGGCCGCGAAACGGGCAAGGCAGGCGGGAGCTACTACCTGCTCGGCAAGTACGAAGTCACCCAGCTGCAGCTGCGCGTGGTGGTCGAGGAGCCCTGCCCTGATCGGCTGCGCGGGCGCCAGCCAGCGGTCGCGGTGTCATGGTACGACGCGATGGAATTCACCCGGCGTTACACCGAGTGGTTGTACGCAAACGCGCGTGCCCAGCTGCCCAGCGCGGACGGCGTACCCGGTTTCCTGCGCCTGCCCACCGAAATCGAATGGGAGTATGCCGCGCGTGGCGGCCGGCAGGTCGACGCCAACGTGTTTCAACAACCCCTGTATCCCCTCGGGGAGCTCGCCCTGGCAGCGCATGCCTGGTTCCGCGAATCCGTTTCGCCCACTTTCCGGACGCGCCCCATCGGGCTGCTGCAGCCGAATCCGCTGGGCCTGCACGATATGCTGGGTAACGCCGCCGAGCTGGTGTTCGACCTGTACCGGCTCAGCGCCGGCGGCCGCCTGCACGCCCAGCCGGGCGGTTTCACGGTCAAGGGCGGACACTTTCGCACCCCGCGCAAGGGGCTGACTACTTCCATGCGCCAGGAACATCCCCATTTCAATGCCGACACGGGCGCTGAGACCCGTCTGGATACGGTCGGATTCCGTGTGGCTATTGCGGCGCCAGTGCTGACCTCGGTACAACGCGTAGAAGCCATCCAAAAGGAATGGGCGAAGTGGCCCAGGACGGAGGCCTCGGGCGCACGGCTGTGCCGCGATACGGCCGCCGCGGCAACTCCCGGGGCAGTGTCGGCCAGGCAACAGCTGAAACGTTGCGAGGTCGTCATGGGGCAACGGCCATTGCCCGATTTTCCGGAATTTGCGCGCGACACACCGGTCACGGATTTGCCGACGTGGCCGCAGCTCCGCGACAAATTGCATGACCTGCGCGCCGCGGAGATCCACCGCTACGCGCTTGCGTTCGTGGATGCCCGGGATCCGGATACGGCATTGTTGTTGTTCAGGGAAGCGGCGCGCAAGGGGGACGGGCGGTCGGCGCTGGCGGTCGGCGCGATGTACGATCCTTTATTGTTCGAATCCGACACCCGTGGCCGAACACCCTTCAGCAAAGCCAACCGCGAACTTGCTCGGTGCTGGTATCAGGTCGCCTGGACACTGGGCGAGGTACGGGCCTGGGCACGGGTCAAGGGCCTGGCCGCACGCGACGCTGAGACGTCGGCGTCCGCCGATCCCAACCTAAGTGTGACACCGCCGGGCTGCGAACAGCTGTTACTGCAATACGCCAGCCAGTAAACGAGGGCCGCACCGCACGCAGCACCCGGCTGCTCAGCAGCCCTTCAGATCCACCCTTAACGGGAAAATCTTGCGGATTGGTCGTATATACTTGCTTCGCGTCCGCCAGGACGCCTGTATATTTCACGCTGCCCGCATCCCCCTTGCGGCGTTAGCCCGTATCTTGCATGGCGGACTTGCTTTTCAGGGAATCATTGCCAAGCAGACCGGACGAACACCAGCCGCGGATCACGGACAGAGCCACTGCGATCATCACACGACAGGTAATACCATGGCCGTTAGAACCATATCCGAACAGCAAGTGCACCCAGTGGTGACTGTGGACATCAAAACCAGTCAACGGGTGCTGATGCGTATGCTGGTTGCCGGAATTGCGCTTGCGGTATTGATGATCCTGAACCTCGATTTGATCGAGAGCATCTATTTCACCAACCAGGTAACCTCGACCGGCTATGCGGTGAACGGCGTGATCATCGGATTGTTTTTGCTGGGTATGTTCAAGATATCCTCGATATTGCTGACGTTCACCCGGGAAGAACGTGCGCTCGGTGTATTCATGGCCAACATTCAGACACGTCACCCGGAACTGACCGACGGAGTCGCGAAGGAATCGTTGATCCACGAACGCTACGACGCGCTGCTTTTAATGAACTACCAACGCGCTCCGATCGACCACGGCGCACTGGCAGCGACGTTAGTGGCCGACGAGAGCACTCGCCTCGGCGTGCCACGGTACATCAACAACATTCTCATTCTGACGGGTGTGTTCGGCACCATCATTTCGCTGTCAATAGCACTGCTGGGCGCGTCGAATCTATTACAGGACAGCGCGGATTTCAGCAGCATGGGCCTGATCGTGCACGGCATGTCCACCGCATTGTCGACCACGATCACGGCTATCGTTGCCTACATCTTGTTTGGGTACTTCTTCCTCAAACTCTGCGACGTGCAGACCAAACTCATCGGCACCATCGAGGAGGTCTCCACGCTGCATCTGATCCCGCGCTTTCAGATCCAACCTGAAAACATGGTGAACGACCTCACCGACCTGGTGTACGCGCTGCGCCAGGTAACTGAAAACATGCAGCTTGCACAACGCAACCAGCAGCAGTTGGAAGAACAGGTCGGTGAACTCGTGGAAGGACAGGCCTACTATCTCGCTACTATCGCCAGCCGCCTGACATCGATGCGCAAGATACTGCGCGAAGGCTTCCGCCTGCCGGACGATGATTCGCAGTGAGTGGCTTCGCTGATCTAAGGCTCAACCAGGGCGGCGCGCAAGCGGAGAGCTTTTGGCCTTCGTTCACCGACATCATGGCCGTGGTAGTGATGATTTTCCTGATCACCACCAGCGTGCTGATTCTGCGCAACTGGGAACTTATTCAGCAGATCTCGCGCACCGCCGAAGCGGAACAGCGCGCCGTGGAGATGGCGCTCGAAACGAGCAAGGAAAAAGCGACCGCGGAGGAACAGCTCGCCGATGCGAAATATCGCATCACCATATTGCGCCTCGAATTGTTGCGCTCAGAGCGCGAGCGGCAACGGCGGCAGAAAGAGCTCGCGAGAGAACGCGAACAGAGTACCCGGCTGAGCGCATCGCTTAGCGGGCTCGAGCAACGGCTGGTTGAGGAGACGCGCAGCAAGGAGAAAATCGATGCGGAGCTTCAACAGCTGGCTGCGGCGCAAACGGTGTTGCGCGTACAGTTGGAGCAGGAAGCACGCAGCAAGGAAACATTGAGCGAAAGTCTGCAAAGACTCGCCGCGGAACTTTCGGAACTGCAATCGCTCTACGAAGCGAACCGTCAACAGCTGACGCAATCCCAGGCTCAGCTGAGCAGTGAGCGCGACCGCTACGCGCAATTACGGACCCAGGCCGAAACCACGTCGAGTGAGTTATCCGCGCTGCGCAACGATTACAGCGATCAGGAAGCGCGGGTCGCGCAACTGCGGGAATCGGCGACCCTGGTGGATGCGCGTTACGCCTCGCTGGTGGGCGAGTACGGCGAGTTGAAGGTCAAATACGACAAATTGGTCAAACCGGCACGCAGCGCACGCGGAAAGTACGTGGTGGAAGTGCGTTACACACAAACCGACGGACAATACCAATTGTCCATGCGGGAACCCGACGACAAGGATTTCCGTTCGCTCGATCTGGCGGAACTGCATCAGACCTTGACCAGCTTGCGCGAGCGCCTGCCCGAGCAGCTCTACATCCGCATCATCTTCCCGGAGGAAAGCGGTCTGTCGTACGCGGAAGCCTGGGAGTTCACCCAGGACCTGCTGTCAAAGTACGATTATTACCACCGCGTACGCTGACCGATCAAACGGGCTGTTTGTGTCCTCTCTCCTCGTGGAGACCTTTTCGTGGTTCCCTCTCTCTCAGGCAACTACCGCGCAGGAGCAACCTGCAGCCAGAACGTAACCGGCCCTTCGTTCACCAGCGACACACGCATATCGGCGCCGAACCGGCCACAGGCGACACGTGCGTGCTGCGCGTCGGCCTGGGCGGTGAAATACTCGAACAGCTCGTTCCCCAGCGCCGGCGATGCCGCCTTGGAGAAACCCGGACGATTGCCCTTGCGTGTATCGGCTGGCAACGTGAACTGCGGCACCAGCAGCAAGCCGCCGCCGATATCCCGCAGGCTTTCGTTCATGTGGCCACGCGAGTCGGTGAACACGCGGTAATTAAGCAAACGCTCCAGCAAGCGGTCCGCCTGTGGTCGTCCGTCGCCCCGTTCAACCCCGATCAATACCAGCAGCCCGGTGCCGATCTCGGCTATACGCTGGCCGTCTACATCGACGCTGGCGCCACTTACCCGTTGCAGCAGGCCTATCACGACCCCCGCCAGCCGCTTTGCACAGCCATATTGTTGGTGGCACGTACCAGGCCATCGATGATGCCCGGTTCGAGCGCCGAATGCCCGGCGTCAGCGACAATAACGTAATCGGCTTTGGGCCAAGCCAGGTGCAGTGCGTACGCCTGATCCATCGGGCAAACGATGTCGTAGCGACCTTGCACGATAACGCCGGGAATGTCAGCGAGCAGATGTGCATCACGTAGCAACTGATCGGGTTCGAGAAAACAATTGTGCATGAAATAGTGGCACTCGATACGCGCGAGACTCAGCGCGACATAGGGATCGGCGAAGTGATTGACTAAGTTCGGATTCGGTCGCAGCGCGGCGGTGCGCCCTTCCCATATCGACCAGGCTTTGGCCGCCGCCATCCTCGCCAGTTCGTCGTCACCGGTTAGACGCTCATAGTAGGCGGCAACCAGATTGCCATGCTCCGCGGGCGGTATCGGCGCCAGAAATTCCTGCCAGTAATCCGCGAATATCCGCCCGGCACCGCGCTGATAGAACCATGCCACATCCTGCTCGCGGCACAGGAAAACACCCCGCACAACCAGCCCCGAGACTCGCTCGGGATGGCGCTGCGTGTACGCGAGCCCCAGCGCCGAACCCCATGAACCACCGAATACCAGCCATTGCTCGATGCCGAGGAATTCGCGAATGCGCTCGATATCGTCGAGCAGATGTGTGGTGGTATTCGCATGCAGTTCGGCGTGCGGTGTCGACTCGCCACAGCCACGCTGATCGAACGTGATCACACGATACTTCTGCGGATCGAAAAAGCGGGGCTGGAACGGCGAACAACCGGCGCCCGGGCCACCGTGTAAGAATACCGCGGGCAAGCCCTTCGCCGTACCGTGCTCTTGAATTCTCAGGATATGACCGTCGCCCACCGGCAGACTGTGCTGACAAAGCGGCGGGCCGCTCGGATACAGCGGCAGCAGTTCGTCAGATTGGGTCACGAGGATCCACGAGTCAGCGAATTCCTACATCGATTGCCGAATTCGCCGCTTTGCGACGAATGCTCGGGAGCGTAGTTTAATCGGGGGCTTAAAGGAACGGTCGACAGGCGTCCAGCCACAGCGAAACCCGCGACGGGTACAGCAGTTCGGGGATTGCGTTCCAGACCCAGGAAAGGCCTGAGTTATCTCCTCTCGCCAGCATGGCGTGTTCTCGCTCCCGGTGCCGGATGACCGGGAGTTTTTTTCTGCGCATTGGCGCACAATCGCTGCAATTTGATTCGCACGGCCTCTCAACACTGTTCCCATGGCAATCCCTCGTAACGCCAGCCGGAAATCTTGCTGCGATGATGGTTTTCATCCAGCGGACCTTCGAAACCGCCCTCCACCACATACACGTTTTCGAAGCCCTGGGCTATCAACACGTCCGCGGCGTCCTGTGAACGGTTGGCGCTGCGGCACAACAATACGACCGGCGCGTTCTTCTCGTGCGCCGCAGCGCGGCCCAGCAGCACTTTGCGCACTTCGGCAACGAAGCCAGGATTGACCGTCCAGTCCGGCGCATCGATCCACGCGATGTGCACCGCATGCGCAGGGTGTCCCACCATCAGATATTCCATATCCGAACGCACATCGATCAGCACCGCCGACGGATTGCCCTCGAGCATCTCGAAGGCCTGTTTCGCTGGAATCATTTTGTAGCTTTGATCAGGCACTTTACGGCTTCCGATCCCAACGCGCTGCTCGCCTGCATAGCGCAGAAAGGTCGTGTCAGAACTTCTTATACTTACAACACGCACGTCAAGTATACACACCGGCTGCTGCACCGCGGGACAGTCATGCTTGTCACGCCCGGTGATCTCCCGGTAAGGTTCGACAATGACCGTACCACACGCGTCCCGCGAATCCAGTCTGCAATAATCTCACATGCGTATCCTGTTAATGCGTACCGTGCTGCGCATCCTGGCCTGGTGGTCGTTGCGGGCACTCCATGTGCTCGGCAGTGTGCTGGGCAAAGCCTTGTGGTTGTTCCCCAATCGCCTGCGCACTGTCACGGAAATCAACCTGGCACTTTGCTACCCGGACAAATCCGCCGAATGGCGTCGCGAGATGGGGCGCGCGAGCTTGATCGAAACGGGCAAGTTGTTCTGCGAACTCGGGCCGCTTTGGCGTTGGCCGCTGGAACGCCTCGACGGGTTGGTAGTCGAATGCAGCGGCTGGGAGTACGTCGAGCAGGCGCTGCAGGAAAAGCGCGGCTTGATGGTATTGTTGCCGCACGCGGGTTGCTGGGAACTGTGGGGATTGTATGTTTCACAGCGCATGCCCATTACGTTCATGTACCGCCCGTCACGAGAGCCCGCGGTGGACCCGTTGCTGCACGAAATGCGCTCACGGGCGGGCGCCAAGATGGTTCCCACCAACAGACAAGGCGTTCGCGCAATGTACAAAGCGCTGAGCGCCGGACAGGCGATCGGATTGCTTCCGGATCAGGAGCCGCGTTACGGTGCGGGGATTTTCGCGCCATTTTTTGGCATGCAAGCCTACACCATGGTGCTGCCCAGCCGCCTGGCTCACAAAACGTCCGCTGCGGTAGTGATTTCGTGCATGGAAAGGCTACCGGACGGGCGCGGCTATCACCTGCATCTGCTGCCGTTGGACGCGACCATCTACGACGAGGACCCCGTCGTCTCGGCAAGCGCTGCCAACCGCGGAGTCGAAGAGATCATCGCACTCAATCCGGCGCAGTACATATGGAGTTACAAACGCTTTCGTCGCAAACCCGAGGGGCAGACCCGGGGTTATCGACGATCGTAAGGAGAGGGTTCTCCGTCCGGCCGGGTTTTGAAAATGTGCATCGACCACATGTACTGCTCTGGGCAAAGCTCAATCGTCTGTTGCAGTGCGCGATTCATGATGCGTGCGTCCACGGCGATATCCTCGCCCCACGTGTGGTCGAGAGCTGGTAACAGTTTCCCTCGATAGTGCCGCGCCCGTCGGTCGTACCACGTGTAACAGGGAATTACCACCGCGTTACACATTTTCGCCAGCCGTCCCAGTACCGGCACAGTGGCTTTCTGCTGCCCGAAAAACTCCGCAAACACAGTGCGCTCCGCACCCAGATCTTCATCCGCTATGTGCACCAGAACCGCACCGTCGCGCACCGCGCGTATCAAGGATCGCAATCCGTCGTCGCGCCGCGCAAGCTGCATGTCGAAGCGCGTGCGTGCGCTGAACATAAACCAATCGGCAATGGCGCTTTTGAACGGGTTGAATACGCTGATCGTGCGAAGTCGAATGCTCAAAGCCATGCCGCCCACATCCAGGGCACTGCTGTGGCCGCACAGCAGGATTACCGAACGTCCCTGGCGGTGCGCTTGTTCGACGTGCTCGATGCCTTCGACATCGTTCAATCGCCGCAGCCTGCCGATACTGGCAAACCGGAGCAGGGGTATATCGAACATGGCCCGGGCCTGCGCCTGGAAATGCCGAAGCGCGAGCCGCTCGCGCTCAGCCTCGGACAGTCGCGGCAAACACCAGGCCAGGTTGACCGACGCACAATACGCGCGTTTTGTATTGTAGCGATAGGTGAGGTACCCAACACCGTCCGTCAGTGCATCGCGCAGGCGACGCGGAACCAGGGCCAGAAGCAACAGCCCGCCAAGCAGCAACCAAAAAGGCCAGTGCCGAGGGTGGAGGAATTCGCGCCGGAAACCGGGCGGCGCACCGACCAGCGCTGGCGGGCGATCCATCCTGATCGTTGCATCGCGCGGCGGCTCATCCCCGGCAGACTGCCGTGAATCGCCGTCCGGCTGTTCGGACTTTCCCACATCCCCCTGCTGAACAGACACGGCGGCAGATCAGGATTTGTGCAGGCGCTTGAGGAACACCCGCATTTCCTTTGCCGCCTGCTTGTCTCCCCGCGCTTCGGCTACCTCGATGCCACGTGAGTAAGCATTGATCGCCTCCTGTATCTCGCCCGTTTCGGTTAACGCCTTGCCCAATGCTCTCCAGGCCGCCGAATAATCCGGATCGTGATCCAGTGCCGCGCGCAGATGCGGCAACGCGAGTTGCGGAGCGCCTTTCTGCAAATGCAGCGCACCGAGCGTGTAACGCAGCAACGCGTTGTCCTGGCCCTTGTCCAGCAGCGCCTCGAAACCTTCGATGTCGCTCATGAACGCTCCTGGTATGCTGTCCGGTAAATAACGTGCAATTTTGAGCGCGGGTCGCGGGTCGGGACAAGGCGTCGTCGTGCGAGTGAGCGGTTCGCTATTGCCAAGCGGCACAACGCTGTCATGGCCCGCAACAAACGTTCCTGTCATTACTAATCAACCAGTCGGGCGCGCTGCCAAGGGTCAGCACACTAATCCCGCTGTTGCGCAACCAGCCAAGCCTCGTTGCGCACTCCTTGCCGGGCGTCACCTTGAATTCCTTCGTCACGATATACAAGCACCCGCAGACCGGTAAAAAGCGACAGCAATTCGTTGTCGTCGAGCAAATAGGCAAGGTTGTCCGGACCGGTCTGCGAGACTTTCGCGCGCACGAAAGTCTGATAGAAAAGCACACCGTCGGGCCGCAGGGCGTCGCGCAGATACGCACACAGCGGCCGCGCAAGAAACCGGGTCACGACTATGACGTCGAAGCTGGCCGGCGGCGGCGGCCGCGCTTCGACATCGCGCACTTGCGCCTGCAACTCGAGCCCGCGGCGCTCTCCAGCAGCGCGCAGGGCCGCGATCGCGCGTGTGGAAATATCCCACGCCGTAACCCGCAGGCCCCGTTCAGCCAGCAACAGGGCGTTACCTCCCAGACCACAGGCCACGTCCAACGCAGCGCCGTGAGACGGCAACAGGTACGAGTATTCCCGCAGCACCGGCGCGGCTTGAGGTTCGGCACCGGCAGCGTCACGATAGCGCGCTTCCCAGGTTTCCCGTCGCGCACTCATTTCTGCCAGAAAGTCGGGGTAAGTAACACGAGCAGGGTGAATATCTCCAGGCGCCCCAGCAGCATGGCGAAACACAGCACAAGCTTTTCGAAAGAGCCTAACGCGGAATAGTTGGCACCGACCTCGCCGAGTCCCGGACCCAGGTTGTTAATGCTGGCGGCCACAGCGGAGAACGCGGTGACCTGGTCCCAACCCGCAGCCATGAGCAGCAGCAGCATCAAACTGAACAACGCCACGTAGGCGGCAAAAAACCCCCACACCGCCTGAATAACCTTATCCGACAGCGCTTTCTTACCGATCTTCACGCTCAATTGCGCACTTGGATGCACCAGACGCACGACTTCGCGGGCGCCCTGCTTGACCAGCAGCAGAACACGAATCACTTTGATACCACCGCCGGTAGACCCCGCACATCCGCCGATGAAGCTGCTGAACAACAGCAATACCGGCAGAAACCCCGGCCAGTTGAAGTATTCAGAGGTGGTGAAACCGGTAGTGGTGCCTATCGAAACCGCCTGGAACAATCCATGATGGAGTGCGTCCTGCAACGAAGTAAAGGTAGCGGTCAGATACAGATAGGCTACCGTGACCCCGGCCACGCCGAACAGAATAGCCACGTACGCTTTGAATTCGGTATCTTGCGCATAGGCGTGCAGACTGGCTGAGCGCACCGCGACAAAGTGCAACGCGAAGTTGACACCGGAAATGAGCATGAATACCACCGCGATCATTTCGATCAGCGCGTTCTCAAAATAGCCGATACTCGCATCGTGGGTAGAAAAACCGCCGATCGCCACGGTGGAGAAACTGTGCGCAATGGCGTCGAACACACCCATGCCCGCAAACCAGTATGCCAGCGCACAAGCCACGGTGAGACCCAAATAGATATACCAGAGCGCCTTGGCAGTTTCGGTGACCCTCGGTGTGAGCTTCGCATCTTTCATCGGGCCGGGGGTTTCGGCACGATACAACTGCATGCCACCCACACCCAGCATGGGCAAGATCGCCACGGCCAGCACGATGATGCCCATGCCGCCCAACCACTGCAGTTCCTGACGGTAGAACTTGATCGATGCGGGCAACAGATCGATGCCGACAATCACCGTGGCGCCGGTGGTCGTCAGGCCGGACAGCGACTCAAAGATCGCATCCACCAGTTCGAGTTGCGCCGCCTGAGAAAAATACAATGGCAACGCTCCGACCATGCCAAGCACCGACCAGAACAGAACCACCACAATGAAACCGTCTCGCAAGCGCAGTTCGCGCCGCGAATTCCGTACCGGCAACCACACCACCAGCCCGGCGATCACGGTGGCTGCGAATGCATTGACGAAAGCCAGCGCAGCGCCGTCAGCATACAGTAACGACACGAGCACAGGCGGCACCAGGGTCACGCTGAACAGCATCAGCAGCAAACCGAGCACCCGCTGAATGACCTTACGCTGCACCCGTCAGCACTCCGCGACGAATCCTGTCATACAAAGGTAATCGCGACCTGGAACAAGCGCTCCACATCGGCAATATGCGATTTATCGATCAGGAACAGGATCAGATGATCCTCCGGCTCGATTATCACGTCGTCGTGGGCGATCAGCACGTCCTCGCCGCGCACCAGGGCGCCGATGGTGGCGCTGGGTGGCAATTGCAGCTGATCGATACGGCGGCCCACCACGCGCGAAGTTTCGCTGTCGCCGTGCGCAACCGCTTCGATCGCCTCGGCGGCGCCACGTCGCAGTGAGTGCACCGCCACCACATCGCCGCGGCGAATGTGTGTGAGCAGTGCGCCGATGGTCACTTGATGGGGTGAAATCGCCATGTCGATAATGTCCCGTTCGACGAGGTCTACGTAGGCTGGCCGGTTTATCAGCGACATGGTCTTGCGCGCGCCCATGCGTTTTGCCAGCATCGACGAAAGGATATTCGCTTCGTCGTCGTTGGTGAGCGCGCAAAACACGTCCATGTCCTCGATATTCTCCTCCAGCAGCAACTCCTGGTCTGCCGCATCGCCCAACAGCACGATGGTCTTATCGAGCAATTCCGACAGCTGGTGTGCCCGCCGTGGGATGGCCTCTATCAGCTTGACTCGGTAGCGGTGTTCCAGGGCCTGTGCCAGGCGCGTTCCGATGTTACCGCCGCCGGCGATCATCACCCGTTTGACCGGTTTATCGAGTGCGCAGAATTCGCCCATGACGGCGCGGATATCTTCCCGGGCAGCGACGAAAAATACTTCGTCACCCGGCTCGATAACAGTTGAGCCGCTGGGGATGATCGCACCGTCGCCGCGATAGATCGCCGCGACCCGCGTATCGACGGACGGCATGTGCTTACGGATCTCCCGCAGCGGGTGCCCCACCATCGGCTCGCCCGGCACCGCTGTCACGGCGACCAGACGCACGCGCCCGTCGGCAAAATCCAACACCTGCAGGGCACCGAAATTGTCCAGCAGACGCCTGACGAAATCGGTGACGATCTGCTCGGGGCTGATCAACACGTCGATCGGCGTGGCCTCGCGTGCGAACAGGCTGCGCTCGGCCAGATAAGCGGCCTCACGCACCCGCGCAATCTTGGTGGGTGTGTGAAACAAGGTATAACACACCTGACAGGCGACCATGTTTATTTCGTCGCGTCCGGTAACCGCCAGCACCATATCTGCGTCTTCGGCGCCCGCCTGGCGCAGGGTTTCCGGAAAAGAGGCGCTGCCGGTCACGGTACGGATATCGAGGCGGTCCTGCAGTTCCTGCAGGCGGTTGCTGTCGACGTCGACGACGGTAATGTCGTTGGCTTCTTTCGCGAGATTCTGCGCCACCGAGGACCCGACCTGGCCGGCACCCAGAACGATTATTTTCATGGCGTCAACGCCTCGCCGTCCGTGTTGACGGGCGAACAGGGCACGTCAGCCTGCTCTGCGACTGGCGTACGATGTTCGCCGGCAGGGATTCGAGCAGTGCGGATCACGGATTGCGCTTCTTTTTCGGTGAAATACCCAGACTGCGCATTTTTCGATACAAGTGTGTACGCTCCACGCCGGCACGCTTGGCCAGTTCGCTGATGTTACCGCGCACCGCCGCCAACTGCTGCTCCAGATAAGCGCGCTCGAACACCTCGCGTGCCTGGCGCAGCGGCAGATCCAGCGGCAGCGGCATCAGCCCGGGTGCCGTTTCGCGCGCGTCGCTCCGCTGCAGACCCTGCTCGACCTCATCCACCCCGATCTCCACGTTGCCACCGAGTATCATCGCGCGCTGCACGAGGTTGCGTAACTCGCTGACGTTACCCGGCCAGGCATAGTTGCGCAGACGATTCTGCGCGGCGACGTTAAAATGCCGATAGCTCAATCCTTCATGCTGGGCAAAATAATTGACGAAGTGTTCGAGCAGCGCAGACACGTCTTCGAGGTGCTCGCGCAACGGCAATACGCGCAATTGCAGGGCACTGATCGCATGGTACAAATCCTCGATCAAGCCGCCGCTTTGCACGCTCGCTTCCGGTCTCTCTCGGGTCGCAACGATGAGCCGCACGTTGCCTGCGTCTGCCGGGGTGCGTTTGGTGAGCTGCAACAACTGCCGCTGCGCCTCAGCAGCCAGGGAAGTTACCTCGGGCACGTATAAGGTCCCGCCTTGCGCCGCCGCGATAAAAGCATCCAGGGCGCCGCCGGCGAAGGTGTCTGCCTGTGGGGCTTTTTTGCCACCTCCCGCTACTTCGACGAACGGTCCACGAGCGTTGCCGCCGCACGCATGTATGTAGCCCGCCAGGGCGTGTTTACCGGAGCCGGTTTCGCCACTGATCAGCACCGGTGTGTCGTGCGCCGCAATGCGCTGCGCCTGCTCGCGTAACGCGATCATAGTGCGGCTGCTACCGACCAGTTCCTGCATCGAAACCACGCCTCTCACGGTCCCGGCACCGCGCTCGCCCATGGTCAGCGCCTGTTCCACTGTCAACAGCAATTTGGCCAGCGACAGGGGTTTTTCCACGAAATCGAAAGCGCCCAGACGGGTCGCTTCAACCGCTGTTTCCACCGTTCCGTGCCCGGACATCATCACCACCGGGCAATGCAACTGATCTTTCTCTTTCCACTCCTTGAGCAGTGACACGCCGTCCTCGTCGGGCATCCAGATATCCAGCAACACCAGGTCGGGCTCGCCGCGTTCGCGTACCGCACGCGCACTGTGCGCGTCTTCCGCAACGTCGACGCGATACCCCTCGTCTTCCAGGATCTCCTTTACGAGATTGCGGATATCCGGTTCGTCGTCCACGACCAGGATGCTTTCGTTGCTCATACTGCTTTGCTCACCGCGTCGAATTCGCCGGTGACGGTACCGCGCACGACGCCTTCGGGAAGCGGAAACTGGATGACAACCCGCGCGCCCCGCTCGGCTTTGTTACTTACCCTCACCATCCCGCCATGTTCTTCGATGATTTTCTTGACGATCGCGAGCCCCAGCCCACCGCCTTTGGGCTTGGTGCTGACGTACGGCTCGTACAAGTGTTCCAGCACTTCTGCGTCAATACCGGGACCCTGGTCTTCGATGCGCAACTCTACATAATCGTAGCCGTGATGACTGACGTGGCGCGTGCCGATATCTATCACGGATTTTTTCTGTTCGCGCTGCGCCTCCATGGCGTTACTTATCAGATTCACCAGTACCTGCCGCACGCGAGCCTCATCGCCGTGAATAGTCGGCAACAAGCGGTCGAGCGTCAGGTTGATTTTAAGATGCCCGTCCATGCCTCGGTAAAGATCGCTCACTTCGCCGACGATCTCGTTGACGTTCAACTCCTGCAACTTTACCTCCGGCGCGTTGGCGTATTCCGCGAATGCCTTGACCATGGATTTCATGGTCTCCACCTGCTGCACTATGGTATGCGTTGAGCGATCCAGCAGCCGCGCCTCGTCCGGCGGCATGCTGCCCAGGTATTTCTGTCGCAATCGCTCGGCAGAAAGCTGTATGGGGGTAAGCGGATTTTTGATCTCGTGTGCCAGGCGCCGCGCCACTTCGCTCCAGGCAGCATCGCGCTGTGCGCGAATCAGCGCCGTGACGTCGTCGAACACCAGCACATAACCCTCGGTGTCCGCGTCCTGGCCCGGCAGCCGCGCACCGCGGCACACCAGAATGCGCCGACCCTGGGCACCAAACAGCTCGATCTGCTCACTCCACTCTGCGGCGCCCTCCTTGATATGCGGCAGCACCTCCTCTGTAAAGCGCTCGAGCGCGGGCCGCTGCGCCGAGAGCACCGGCAGCGTCTGGCCGATGTGCGCCTGCAGATCCACACCGAGGACGTTTATCGCGGCCTGGTTCGCGGTGCGCAGTTTGCCGCGCATATCCAGCGAGATAACGCCGTTGGAAATACGCCCCAGCACCGCTTCGAGGTAGGTACGCTGGCTCTCGACCAGCTGCTGGCTGGTTCTGGCGGCATCGCGGGCGTGCGCCAGCCGCCCGGTCATGTCGTTGAACGAACGCACCACGAAACCCAACTCATCGCGGCCGGAGGGTGACAAGCGAGTCGAGTAGTTGCCCGCCGCCACCGCCTGTGTGCCCTCTGCAAGTTCGTGAATCGGCGACATCAGGCGACGGGCCAGCTGAAAAGCTACCCACACCGCGCTGAGCACACTCAGCAACAGCACCAGCGACAAGGTGAGAATGAAACTGACTTTCAACGGCTCGCGTAAATAGGTGAGCTGCCGGTATTTCTGAAATGCAACCTGTACCACGTCGGCGAGTTCATTGATCCGGTCGGCTACCGGATACAACGCCTGCAGGATGCGATTCTCGGCGCTGGGGTCGGCGGAAAGCACGGTTACGACCACGCGCATGTGCAGTCCGCTGTCTTCGATCGGGTCCAGGCCCACGTAAGGCTGCCCATTGCGCACCTGCGCGAGAATGCCTTCGCCGGGACGCGCAGGCACCACGTCCGCGGCATCCTCACTGCTGGAGGCGATCACACGATTGCTCATGGTCAGCAAGGTCAGTTCGGACGCGCCACTGGTGACACGCAGATCGTTCAAAGCGACGACTGCGGAGTCCGGCCCTACATCGACCAGGCGCTCGGTCATGTTCTGGGTGAGTCGCTGCAGATTGCGCATTTTCGCCCCCAGCGAGTCACGGCTAAGCTCCAGAGCGTTGTCCAGCGCCTCTTCGACCCGCACATCGAACCAGCTGTCGATACCGGACTGCAGGAACTTCACGGAAAACGAAAACACAATGGTCACCGGCACCAGCGTCAGAACCACGAACATGACCACCAGGCGCGCGGTCAACCTTGAACCCGCCGCATTGCGGCGAAATTCAGATATCAGGTTCCAAGTGTTGACACCTATCAGAACTGCGATGAATACCAGCCCCATGGCATTGATCGCCAGCAACCATACGTACAGGCGGCCGAAGCGTTCAAGGCTTTCCGCAGTATTGCCCAGGGCATACAGAGACACCAGCAGCAACAGAAACAGCGCCACCATCGGCGTGAAACCGGTGGCCAGGCGACGGATTACTTGAGTAACCATCGATAGTCCTCGCTGGCGAGCCGCCATTGGCTGGAAAAATACGCACCCGGGGCCAGCAGTAACGGTAACTTGCCAATATCCAGGCTCACGTGCACCGACCCCGTGTAGCGCCACTGCTCGCTTACCAGCACACGATCGAGCAGGGGAAAATCCCGCAGGCTGCCCACATACTCCAGTGCCTGCCCGACCGAGCGGAAGCTGTGCCGCTCGCCGGTGTTCAAATTGATCACCAGATAACGACTGCTCAGTGCGTGAAATTCGAGCCGGTATCGCTGGGTCAACTCGGCGACCGTTTCATCCCACCACCAGTTGCGTTCCCTGGACACGTGCATATCGATGCTCAGATACAGCGGCACACCGCTGGCGAGCGCTTCACGCGGCGCGTCGGCCAGCGCCAGGTCGAATTCTGCGTCCAACCGGTAAACCCCGTTCTGCAACGTGGTGCTGGCATGCTGCACACTGAATCCGGCATCGGTCTCGGCGCTGACGGGCAGCACGGTACCGTAAACCGCGACAGCCACACCCAATGCGAACGCGCTGCATCGCACAGCGTCAGCCAGCTGACACTCGAGCCGTTGTTTTGCGCAGCCTCGCATAATAAAAGCCGTCCATCCCTTCGGTACCGGGTAACAGTTGCCGTCCGGCGTCACACTTGACACCCCAGGTGTCGGTGAGGCGATCTTCGCGCGCATCCGGCCGCCGTTCCAGAAACCCGGCAATTACCGCCTGGTTCTCCGCATGCGACACGGAGCAGGTCGCGTAGAGGAGCATACCGTCCTGTGCCAGCGCGGGCCAGAGTGCGTCCAGCAGCGCACCTTGCTGCTGTGCCATTTGTGCCATGTCCTGTGGGCGCCGCAAGTGCTTGATGTCCGGATGGCGACGGATCACTCCGGTACCGGTGCAAGGCGCGTCGAGCAGAATGCGCTGAAATGGGTTGCCATCCCACCATTCCCGTGTGTGCAGCGCATCTGCTTCCAGCACCCTGGCCGCGACGCCGCAACGGGCGATATTGTCGCGCAACGGCCGGGCGCGTCGCGGTTCGATTTCCAGCGCGAGCAACTCGGCGAGGTGCGGCTCGCGCTCACCGATGTGACAGGTCTTGCCACCGGGCGCGGCGCACGCGTCGAGCACCCGCTGCTGCGGTTTCAGTTGCAACAGATCTGCCGCCAGCTGCGCGGCGGGGTCCTGCACCGAGACCAGCCCCAGGTCAAAATCCGGCAACGTCTGTACGTCGCAGGCTCTTTCCAGGACCAGCGCGTCGCCGGCGAACGCATGCGCATGGGCAACGATACCCAACTGCTTGAGGCGCGCTGTGTATTGCTGCAGCGACGTCAAATTGCGGTTGACCCGCAATGCCATCGGGGCCTGCCGGTTACCGGCCTCGGCCAACGCCAGCCAGTCGTCCGGCCACTCCTGTTGCCAGGTCTGCAACAGCCAGGACGGTGTCGCCAGTCGCTGGCTGTCGATCTTGTCGACCTCGTTGAGCAGCGCTTCGCGCTCTCGCGAGAAACGCCGCAATACCGCATTCACCAGACGTGCCGCCCAGGGTTTGCCTAAAGCGCGCACCGTCTCGACACTGCGATCCACGACGGCGTATTCGGGCGTTGCCAGACTCTCCAGTTCGTACAAGCCCAGCAGCAACAGACTTTCCACATCGCCGTCGCGGGAGCGTAACGGCGCGTTCAGCAGGCGACCGAGCACGGCGTATAGACGCAGGTACCAGCGCACCGTGCCATAGCATAGCTGCGCCGCCAGCGGCCGGTCGCGGTCGCCGATCGTTGCGAGCGCACTCTCCAGGACCGCGTTCAACGAATGGCGACGATGCATCACTTCGTGCAATACACGGATCGCCGCCAGTTGTGCCGCGGACGCAGCTTTCATTCGCCGAACTGGACGTGGCGCACATCGTGTGCATTGCAGAAATCCGCCGCGCCGGTCACGCGCTTACCGGGCACCTGCAGTTGTGTAACGCGCAGCAAGCCGTCGCCGGTCACGACGTCTATGCCAGCCGCGCCGGCGGCAACGACCTGTCCGGGGATGTCTCCGGCACCGGCAATCTCATGAGCCTGCCAGATCTTCAGCAGCTCGCCCCGCCAGCTGGTATGCGAAACCGGCCAGGGATTGAAGGCGCACACGGCGCGTGCCAGTTGCGCTGCATCCAGACGCCAGTCAATGCGTGCCTCCTCGCGCGTTATCTTCTCGGCATAGGTGACACCGGATGGCTCCTGCGCGGTCGCCTCGATGCGCCCCTGCGTCCATTCGTGCAGGCACGGCGGTAAAGTCTGCGCGCCCAGCTCCGCCAGCTTGTCGCTCAGTGAACCCGCGGTGTCGCCGGCGGCTATGGCGCAGGCTTGCTGACACAGGATGTCACCGGTATCCAGGCCTGCCGCCATATGCATGATGGTGATGCCAGTGTGCTGGTCACCCGCGAGTATTGAGCGCTGGATCGGCGCTGCGCCCCGCCACCGGGGCAGCAGCGACGCGTGCACGTTAATGCAACCATGTTGCGGTATATCCAGTACCGGCTGGGGCAGCAGCAGTCCGTAAGCGGCAACCACGATTGCGTCCGGTCTCAATGCGGCCAACTCACTTTGTACGTCGGGAGGCCTGAGGCTGGGCGGCTGATGCACATCAATGTCGTGCGCCAGAGCAAAACGTTTTACCGCACTGTATCGGGTCTTGCGCCCGCGCCCGGCGCGGCGGTCGGGCTGCGTATACACGGCCACCACCTGCCAGGTGTCGTCGATGAGCGCGCGCAGACTCGGAACCGCGAACTCGGGTGTTCCGGCAAATACCAGTCTCAAATGACTGCGCGAGACGAAGATGCCTCAACGGCTTGGTCGCGCTTGCCTTTTTCGACGCGTTTGCGAATGCGCTGCCGCTTCAGCGTGGACAGATAATCCACGAACAGTTTTCCGTCCAGGTGATCTACCTCGTGTTGGATGCACACGGCCAACAGGCCTTCGGCCTGCATCTCGAATTCATTCCCATCGCGATTCAGCGCAGTCACCTTGACCGCCTCCGCGCGCGACACGGTTTCATAAACGCCCGGCACCGACAGACAGCCCTCTTCCATCTCCTCACTGCCGCTGGTCTGGGTAATGACTGGATTGATGAACACCAGCGGTTGGTCCTTTTCCTCCGAAACATCGATCACGATGATTCGCTGGTGCACGTTAACCTGAGTGGCCGCCAAGCCGATTCCAGGCGCTTCGTACATGGTTTCGAACATGTTGTCGATCAGGGTTCTGACGCCGTCGTCGACCTGTGCCAGCGGCTTCGCGCGCGTGCGCAGGCGGGGATCGGGAAAGTGCAGAATTTCTAGCTGTGCCATCAGTTTGTCAGTATATTTCGTGTAGTTTTACAAAAATATCCGCTAACGCTATGATACTTCAACATTTGCGGCTGAAAGGGCCGCGCTCGTCGTGGCGGATATTCTGACTAAACTCCGCGCAAAAAGGTAGCGATCAGGCGTGCAGTTTGCAGTGGTTTTCACGGTATGCCATGAATCTTGACGCTATCTTGCCGGCATGCACCCGGCATCGCTACGCCAGCGATGCCGGAATTATCGTGAATTTGGGGAGATGATCTTGAAACGATACCTGTACCTGGCCGCGGCAACTTCCCTGGTAGCCGCAACGGCTTTGTTTAGCACGGGTTGTTCTCAGATGCCGTTCGGCCAAGAGGCAGAAGCCGAAGCGGCGCCCGCGCAACCGGCCCCGGCACCCATGGCGAGCGTTCAAGAGGAACCCATGGAGCCGGCCCAACCCGCTGAACCCGTGGTAGTCACCGCCGAGGCGGAAGCACTGCCCGAACCGATGCCGGAGCAGCCGGTCAGCCCGGCGCTCAGAGCGACGCACCCGGACTCCTACACCGTGGTCGACGGCGACACGTTGTGGGACATTGCGGCACGTTTTCTCGAGGATCCCTGGATATGGCCACAGATCTGGGACGTCAATCCGCAGATCGCCAATCCCCATCTGATCTACCCGGGCGACATCATTTCGTTGATTTTCGTCGATGGGCAACCGCGCCTGGTCGTCGAGCGCCCGGGTGCCCAACCGCCTGAACCCGGCGTACCAGCGCCCACCACCGAGCCGGTGGTAACCTCAGCACCCGCGCAAGGGGGCACCGTGCGCCTGGCGCCGAGCATTCGCGTGGAACCGTTGGGCAGCGCGATACCGGCAATTTCAGCCAGTTCTATTCGCCAGTTCACGGTCAAACCGCGCGTGCTCACGGAAGAGGAACTCAACGCTGCCCCCTATATTGTCGGCAACTATGAAGGCCGGCTGATCAGTGCAAGCGGCAACCAGGTCTACGTGCGCGGCCTGGAAAACGTCGACGAGTCGCTGTACAGCATCTATCGCGCCGGCAAGCAATTCTCGGACCCGGAGACCGGCGAGGTTCTCGGCATCGAGGTGATTTATATCGGCGATGCAAAGGTCATCAGCTTCGGCGATCCGTCGCGCATGGTGATCACCGAGAATAACCGTGAATCACTGAACGGGGACATCCTATTGCCGCTGGACCGCGGCAAGGTGGCGCACGACTATATCCCGCGCAATCCGGCGATCGGCTTCGAGGGCAAGATCATCTCGCTGTTCGATGCGATTTCGCAAACCGGACAGAATCAGACGGTCGCGGTGAACATCGGCCAGCGCGACGGTATCGAAATAGGTGATATGCTGGCTATATTTAGTCCCGGCGGGGAGATTGTCGATCGCGTGCAAGGCAAGCGTGAAAAGATTCCGCTGCCGGACGAACGCACGGGCATGATCATGATCGTGCGCAGCTTCGATCGTGTCAGTTACGGTTTGATCATGGAGTCGTCGCGTCCGATTCACATCAACGATACGGTGACCAATCCGTAGCCAGGGAGCAAACATGAGGGTTTGCCGGGCCAGATAGCAGCCGGCAGAATGAGCGGCATGGATGCAGCGCAAGATTTATTACCCTGGTTGAAACTGGTGCATGCGCCGCGCATAAGCGCGGCGCATGCGCGCTCGCTGGTGGCTACGTTCGGCGGGCCGCAGGCGGTCTGTCTCGCCGGCCATACGGCGTTGCGCGACGCGGGTCTTGCCAACGACAGTATCGCCGCGCTGCGCGCCGAAAGTTCCGCGGCGATCGATGCGGACCTGGAATGGGCACGACAGCCGGGTAACCGCATCCTCGCTCTGGATGATCCCGACTTCCCGAAGCTGTTACGCGAACTCAACGACCCACCGCCGGTTCTCTACGTACGCGGCGATTGCGAGGTGCTTGCCACGTTGCA
>JAOTYY010000022.1 GCA_029861595.1 Gammaproteobacteria bacterium | reverse complement strand
ACCAGGCACCTATGCTGCGCCAGACGTTGCTGGAGACGGCCGAGACAGTGATCGCGGGGGAGCGTGATTTCGCGCGTCTGGAACAGGCCGGGATGCTGAAACTGCGCGGCTGCGGCTTTACGCCCGAGTACGTAAGTATTCTGGCCAGAGATCTCGGCAGGCCGGAGCAGCGAGAGCCGAGCGAACTGATCGTCCTGGCCTCGGTGTGGCTGGGTAAAGCGCGCCTGCTGGACAATGTGAGTCTGCGCGATCTGCTGCACGACGTTTCCGCCAACCTGGCGGAACGAATCGGCTCGCTGTAAACGCCGGTCAGTCAGCCGCCGCGCAGAAAATCGCCCACCAGTTTCGCGAACACCCGCGGTTTCTCCGCGTGCGGCCAGTGCCCGGCGTTGGCGATGACTTTGGCCCGCGCCTGGGGAAACAGCATCTCGATGGTTTCCCGGTCCGCGGCCTGGATGTAGTTGGAATCGGCACCTTTGATAAATAGCGCCGGCCTTTGGAAGGGCTGACCCTGCGGCGCCGTGGCGAGCCGAGCGTAGTTCGCGACGATTGCCCGGAGGTTCAACTGCCAGGTGAACGTGCCTGTATCTGCGTCGCGCACCAGGTTGGTAAGTATGAACTGGCGGATGCTGGGGTCCGGGATGCTCCCGCTCAGCGCGCGATCCAAGTCCTGACGAGTACGATGCGCGTCAAAGTCCACCGCTTGCATTGCCTCGAGCACACCATCGTGATGGCCGGGGTAATGTTTTGGCGCGATGTCGACCACGATCAGTTTCTGCACCCGTGGCGCCGCCTGCAGGGCGATCTGCATTGCCACTTTACCGCCCATCGAGTGGCCCAGAATGTTCGCCTGCTCGATACCTTGCGCATCTATCAACGCCAGCACGTCGGCAGCCATGCTCGGGTAATCGATTTGGTCACAATGCGGTGAAGCACCGTGGTTGCGCAAGTCCACCGCATACACGCTGAAGTCGCCGGCCAGTGATGTAGCCTGACTGTGCCAGTTTTTCGCTGAGCCGAACAGGCCGTGCAGCATCAGTACCGCGGGGCCCGTGTCACCGTAGCGGCGAAAATTCAGTGCGACTTCAGTCATCGCCATCGGTTATCGGTTGGTGGTTCAAATTGCTCGCTGCGGCTTACCTTGACGTTGCCGTGTCTGCCATTCGCCGTCGATCCAGTAAGGCGCGTTGGATGCCGGCAGCGGTGGGCGGCTGCGAATCAGGTCCGCGGCTTTCTCGGCGACCATGATCGTCGGCGCGTTCAGATTGCCGTTGGTAATGGTCGGAAAAATCGAGCTGTCGACCACGCGCAGACCCTGTATACCCAGCACCCGACACTCGGCATCCACGACGGCCAGCGGGTCGTCGGCAGCGCCCATCTTACAGGTGCACGACGGGTGATAAGCGCTCTCCGCATTGGCACGCACCCAGGCGTCGATCGCGGCGTCGCTGACGCAATCCTTGCCGGGTTGGATCTCGCGTCCGCGGTACGGGTCCATGGCGGATTGCGAAAGTATTTCCCGCGACAGGCGAATACAGGCACGAAACGCTTCCACATCGTCGCGGTGTTGCAGGTAGTTGAAAAGTATTCTGGGCGGCTGCGCGGGATCTGCGGAAGTTACCCACAAACGGCCGCGGCTTTTCGGTTTGTTCGGACCGACATGCACCTGGAAGCCGTGTCCGGAAAAGGCCGCATTGCCGTCGTAGCGCATCGCCGCCGGCAGGAAATGGTACTGGATATCGGGCCACTTGATGCCCGCCCTGGAGCGGATAAAGGCGCAACTCTCGAAGTGGTTGGTCGCGCCCAGACCGTCCTTGAACAGAATCCAGCGTGCGCCGATGAGGAACTTGGCGATCGGATTGAGCTTGCTGTTCAGCGACAAAGCTTGTGTGCATTCGTACTGAAAATACACCTCCAGGTGGTCCTGCAGATTCTCGCCGACTCCCGCGAGTTCGTGCTGCACGGTAATCCCGGCGTCTTTCAGAGTGGCCGCTGCACCGATGCCGGACAGCTGTAAGAGGCTCGGCGAGCCGATCGAGCCGGCCGCCAGAATCACTTCGCGCGCCGCCTGCGCGCGCACGCGTTGCCCACGATGACGATAGACAACGCCAGTAGCGCGGCCGTTGTCGAGCGTCACGTTTTCGTTCAGGGCGTTTTGCACGAGGGTCAGATTGGGGCGCGGCAGGGCCGGTTTCAGGTAGGCGTTTGCCGTAGACCAGCGCACGCCGCTTTTTACCGTCATGTGCATCGGCCCGAATCCTTCCTGCTGGTGACCATTGTAGTCCTCGGTGTGCAGGTAACCGGCCTGTTGGCCGGCTTCTATGAAAGCTCGATATAGTGGATTGCGCATTTGATTGCCGTTACAAGTCCCCAGGGGCCCGTCACCGCCGCGGTATTCGTCGCTGATACCTTGCCAGGTTTCCGCGCGTTTGAAGTACGGAAGACAATGGCGGTAGCCCCAGTTCGTTGCGCCGCTTTGTTCCCATTCCTCGAAATCGCAGGCGTGGCCGCGCACGTAAACCATGCCGTTGATCGAGGACGAACCGCCCAGCACTTTGCCGCGCGGACAATCCAGTCGCCGGTCGTCCATACAGGGCTCCGGCTCCGAGACGAATTCCCAATTGAAGCGCGGCATGTTCATGGGGATCGACAGCGCCGTAGGCATCTGCACGAAAATACTGTCGTCGCTGCCACCGGCCTCGATCAGCAGCACCCGCATTTCCGGATCCTCGCTCAGGCGGTTGGCCAGCACACAGCCGGCGGAGCCGGCTCCCACGATGATGTAGTCGTATTTCGTCATTACTCCTCGTGATGTGAATTCGCGCAATGGCTATTCGAACGCTTCCCGCCGCTGTCGAACGCCTATTTTTCCACCGGATAACCCACGATACTTCCCCATTCGGTCCAGGAACCGTCGTAGATTTTGACGTCGGAGTAGCCCAGTACATGGGTCATGGCCGTCCAGGCCAGGGACGCACGATGGCTGAGCCGACAGTAGCACACGATTTCCTTTACCTGTGCCGGGTTCGCCCCTGCCCGGTTCAACATCTCGCGCAGTTGCTCCGGCGGTTTGAAGCTGTCATCTGAGTTGAGCAACTCCCGGAAATAGAGATGCACAGCGCCGGGGATACGTCCGCCGCGCTCGGCGCCGTGGTCGAATGTGCCGTACTCCATTACCCGCTCGCCGCTGTATTCCTCCGGCGAGCGAACGTCCAGCAGCACACGATCCGGATCACCGAGATGCTCGCGTAAATTTTCGCGACCGAGACGCATCTTTGTATTGCCCGGTTTCGGTTTGTAGTCCGCTACGGAAAATTCCGCTACCTCGGTTGTCAGGGGGCGGCCCTCGGCAATCCATTTGGTGCGGCCGCCGTCCAGCACGCGCAAGTCCTCATGACCAGCCATGGTGAGAGACCACAACGCATACGTACCGTATTGCACGGGGTGGCCGTAGAGTACCAACGTGGAATTGGCACTTATTCCTTGTGGTCCGAGACGTTCAGCAAGCATATCAGGAGTCACAAATTCCCGATCCGTCGCATGCCAGCACAAGTCCTTCCAGAACCAGCGCAGTGCACCAGGAATATGACCTTGACGATACGTGGTATCTTCGAGTTCCGACGATATTTCCAGCACCCGAACCCGCGGATCGTCCAGGCGCCCGGCAAGCCAGTCAGTGGTCACAATCGGATTGATCATGTTTCCAGTCAGATCTGCCAAAAAGGGTGTGCCGGGCCGTACGGTATATCGCAACCTCGCGTCCCGCCTTGTAGTGACCGCATAGCACGTCGATGCGGGTAGGCATATGCCGCAGGTGACCGGCATCCGGCACCAGATCGCGCAGCGCATCGCCAGCTTTCGACGCGCGCTCGGGATGCGGTGACATCTCCATGAGGTGAAGATACATGTGCAGCAGTCCCGGGTGCACGTTTACACCTTGCGGGTCGAAATCGCTGAACGCTGTCTCCAGAACGTCCAAGGCTTCCAGGGTATCGGCTCCCTCGGCTACCTCGCCCGTGGACAGATCCCACAATGCCCATGGCGCAGGACGGATCGTGGGCCAGCGCCTTCTCGAAGCAGACGATAGCCTCTTCGTGATTGAATCCGTAACACCAGTTCAAACCGCGGCCGAACCAGCGCTGGGCATCGTCAGAGGTGGCAGTGATACTGCGCGTGTAGGTTCCCCGATCATAACAATCTGACATGTCACGTTTCCTCGGTTACCCACTTGTTGTTGTAACTTACAATGATAATACAACGAAGCACCGCGACTTCGGCCGCTTGCCAGCAGTCTGCTTAGTCGGACCGTCGCAGAGATCGGCCACTGTTTTCGGTAGACTTCCTGTCTTGGACTACGCTCGGGAGACCATGCAGTGAGCTTTGCGAGACTATTGTTGGCGGCAATCCACGTGAGGGATAGAACGTGACCTGGAACCTGCAACGCTTCCTCGAAGTGCTGAAGCCGGTGATTGAGATCGTGCACGAAGAATCCTGGGGCAGCGCCCTTTCGGTGAAACTGAACGCAACGTTCGGACCCGGGAGCGAGACGTTCTCGGAGATAGCCGAGGCGTGCCGGTCCGGTGTCGAGGAGGGCTGGATGGGGGTTGCAGGTGACGAGCGCCGCAAGGGCGGTCGTGTCCTCGAACCGGCCCCGGCGACACACAACCTCAGTGTGGACGTGGTGGAGATCGCGGACATCACCGGCCCCCACCACCGCCACCCCGGCGGCGAGGTGTGCGCGGTGTTACCGGTCACCGTGGGCGCCTGCTTCGACGGTAATCCGGAGGGTTGGTGCGTCTATCCCCCCGGTTCGGCACATTACCCGTCGGCCACTGGCGGGCGACTGCGGGTGATGTTCTTCCTGCCGGGTGGCGCAATCGAATACACCGACGCGGACGCCACTTTGCGTTCCGGTTCGACGTGAGAGAGACACGTCGTGATGTCACGGGTTTCCGGGCGTCGGCGGTGCGCGCGAAAGTACTGTGGGGTGTGTGTTTGTCTGCAGCGCTGAGTGCTTGTGCGACACCCGACACACAACCGGTGCCGGGTAAGCCTCAACACCATACGGCAAGCGGCTTTCGCAACCTCTACGTGCAACCCAAGGACATCGGTTTTTTCGGTTTCATGCGGATGAAACACTTCGGTGACGACAAGTGGGAGAGTTACAAGAATCGGGGGCATCTTGTGCCGCAGCGAGCGACGGATTTGCGGCGCATTACGACGCCGGGTGCCGCACCTCAGGTTACCTGGATCGGCCATGCCACGGTCTTGGTTCAATACAGCGGGATCAACGTGCTGACCGATCCGATTTTGTCGCCGCGTGCGTCGCCACTGAGCTTCGCGGGTCCCAAGCGGGCAACGCAGCCCGCGCTGGCGCTGAGCGAGCTGCCCGCCGTCGACTACGTCCTGATTTCGCATAACCACTATGATTCGCTGGACGTGGCGACGGTTCGCGCGATCGGGAATCGCGCGACCTGGTTTGTCCCGCCGGGGCACGTGTCCTGGTTTGCGGAGCAGGGCGTGCACAATGTAGTGGAACTCGACTGGTGGCAAAGTCACCAGCTGCCATTGCTCGAAGTTACTGCGACACCGGTTCAACACTGGAGCGGTCGCAGCCTGTTTGATCGTTACCGGGCACTGTGGAGTGGCTGGGCGTTGCGTATTCGGGACTTCAGCGTGTGGTTTGGCGGCGATACAGGCTACAACGACACGCAGTTCAAGGAAATCGGCGCACGCCTGGGACCGTTCGATCTGGGTATCATACCGATCGGTGGTTATGAACCGCGCTGGTTCATGCGTGACATGCACGTCAATCCGGAAGAGGCGGTGCGGATCCATCGCGAGGTGCGGGCGCGCTACTCAATAGGCGTGCATTGGGGAACGTTCCCGCTTACCGCCGAACCGATCGACGAACCACCGAAACGTCTGGCGGCTGCTGCTGCGGCGCTTGACGATTCGGATTTCGTTGCCGTTGCAATCGGCGAAACCTTAGCCATCGAGTCCTTCAGGAAGTAGCATCGCCTTGCGCCAACGGTACACTGGCCGCGATCAGCAATCGAAACGGAACCAGCATTATCAGCGCCACTGCCAGTTTGACACCGAGATCGCCGAGCGCCCAGGTAATCCACGGATCGCCGCTACCGGCGAACGCAAGGGTGAAGAACAGCGCGGTGTCCACCACCGAACCCAGTGCCGATGAGACCAGCGGCGCCAACCACCAGCGGGCCTCGCGCAAGCGATTGAACACGTAAACGTCCAGCAACTGGGCAATCAAGAACGCGCTGCCCGAAGCGATCGCGATACGCGGTGTTGCCAGCACGATGGACAGGATGACCGCCAGAGCGAAGCCTACATACACTACACGCCGTGCCGATTGCGCGCCCAGCCGGCGGTTGGTCAGGTCGGTAACCAGAAACGCCACGGGGTAGGTAAGTGCACCCCAGGTGATCCAATCGTTGATTGGATATTGCACCAGGAAATTGGACGCGGTAACGATCACCGTCATCGCGACAATGCCGTACGCGATGGACAGCTCAGTTCGGGATGTGGTGGTCATGCCACTGTCTCTGCGGGAACGAGGCGGGTATTGTACATGCCGCGGAGCGGTTGGCGGCGTGACGCCGGAGGTTGTTGTCAGGCTCGCTTATTCATCCGCTGCCACGGCCGCTCGTGCTGGGTTGCCGGGCGCTCAGGTCAATCGGTAACGATGCTGCATGTACGGACGCTCGCCGCGTGCCAGCAGCACGCGCTCCTCGTGTTTCTGCAGCAGGCGGCCCAGCAGCCAGATCGCCAGTGCCAGCGGCAACCCCATATACAACAGCGCCTGTGCGATAAGCCACGGATTCCACACATGGCAATAAAGCGGCGTCACGCGCTCACCGTCAACGCGATAACGGCTGGTGATCTTGAACTCGCTGTCACTGTAACGGGTCTCGATCAGCAGTGCGTCTGCATCTTGCGAGACGACCCGGTAGTCCAGATGAGCTTCCGGGCGCGGGGTGTTCAGTTCGACCGCCAGGGACGAATCGGCGATCCGTAACGACGCCCGGGGATGCCTGCTGCGGATTTTCCCCAGCTCTGAGTAAGCAACGCGCTGCAGGTTGCCGCTGCCGGTGGCGACCAGCAACTGCAGGTAGTGATCGTGTGGATAGATGAAACGATCGCCCCGTCCCGCGTCAAAACTGTCGATGTCGGCAAGCAGGTGCGAACCGAAATAGGCGCCGCCGGTTGCCGCAATCGCCAGAACTATCCAGGAACTGAGGATGCGGCCGAAATGCATCAGTGCTCGAGGGTTTGAAGACATCTGCCAAGTCCTCCGGCGCTTGCTGCGCTCTGTTATCACATCTGTGACGTTGATTACAGTGTGCCTGATGCGTGTATTCGTGCCGGTGAACTGGTCAGCCTCGAATCTGTGACTTATTAACGGCCCGGTCGGGCTGTTGCCCACCCGTCTTTGCCACTCTCCTTCTGGTGACCTTTGCGTAATCAGTTATCGTCCTCCCATGGGGGAGAAGGCAAGGGGTGAGGGGGAGTTAGATCAAACGCTTATCATCCTCACCGTGGGTCAACCGCCTTTAAGCGGCGGGTTTATCGACAACTGATCGCCGTCGGCTAGCTGTAACTTGGCGCGTTGCTCGGCGGGCACCAGTTCGCCGTTGACGATAACCAGATAGCTGGCGTCGGCGGGGAAACCCAGATCCCGCATGATCTGCGCGGGTGTGGCGGCCTCCGCGACCTCCAGTGTCGCGCGGTTTGCAGTACGCTCAGGCGGCAGATACTCGTACAACAGACCGCCCGCTTTGACGGTGATTTTCATGCCGCCTCTACATCCCGTTCGGTGAGGTGTGGCTCATCACAAGCCCAGCCGGTGCAGTGTCTGCTCCGTGGGCTCGCCGTCCTGGTTCCAGCCACGGACCGTGTAGTACTCGGGCAGCATTTTGTCCAGTTCGCTGATTTTACCCTTGGCCGTGCCCGACCGGGCAGGCGTGTTCAGCATCCGCTCGGGCAGCGTGTCGTCTTTGGCGGTGAAACCTGCCTTTAGGTTGAACATGCGCTCCAGGGTCCAGACCCGTTCGCCCGTCTCCACGAAACGCTCGGTGCTCCAATCGCCTTCGCAAGCGGCGTCCACCTGACGGGCCAGGTTATCCGAACCCCAGGCACCCGCAGTGAACAGGCAGATGCCGGTGGAATCCAGCGCCGCGGTGGCATCCTGCGTCTCTTTGCAAGGCAATGCTTTGCCTTTTCCGGTCTGATCTTCCATATCCTCGGCGAAGGTATCGTGTTTGAGGTGACACGCACCGCGGTTACTGGTGGCGTAACCAAGGCCCATACCCTGCAGTGCGCGCGAATCGTACCCGGCAAACTCCTGGCCTTTCACGCCCATGAACAGTTCTGGATGGCCGTATTTTTCGCACATGCGCTTCGAGCCGAGCCCCAGGACCTGGCCGAATCCCTCGAACTTGCCGGTTTTCTCAGCCATCACCGTCAGTGCCTCGGCATTGCCGAAATTGAGTTCGACGCCGTCGGTGTCCTGCTTGCTGATCACACCCGTCTCGTAGAGTTCCATGGCCGCCGCCAGGGTCACACCGAACGAGATCGGGTCCATGCCGTGCTCGTTCATCAGGAAGCTGGCGAAAGTCAGCGCGTCAATATCATCGACGCCCACTACGGGGCCGAACGCATACGCTGTTTCGTATTCCAGACCACCGGAGGCATGCCAGTACTCTTTGCGGTTGACGATAGTGAAATGTTCTTTGTCGATGTGCGCGATGCGCCCGCAGGCGATGGTGCAGCCGAAACACGCCTTGTTGGTGACCAGGTTGCGGTGCCCGTTGGGTCTGGTTTCCATCATAGCGGCCGGGTCGATCTTTTCGGTGCCCTCGAACTGTACTTCCTGGAAGTTACGGGTCGGCAGTCCGCCGAAGTCCTGCATCGCGTCGATCATGGCGTTGGTGCCGAGTTCGGTCATTTCCCGGACACCGGCGTTCTCTTTCAGCAGCTGGTGGGTCTCTTTGACGAGTTCCATAAAACGTTGCGGATCCTCGACGCGCACACCCTTGGTGCCGCGCGCGGCAACTGCTTTGAGGTTTTTCGAGCCCATCACCGTGCCCACCCCGGAGCGGCCAGCCGCGCGGTGCAGATCGTTGATGACGCACGCGTACATCACGCCCTTTTCGCCTGCGACGCCAATCGAGGCGACTTTGATCTGCGGGTCGTGATGTATCTTCTTAAGCGTTTCCTCCGTGCGCCACACCGTGGCGCCCCACAGGTCGCCCGCAGGGATGATCTGCACGTCGTCGTCGGCGATATACAGATACGATGGTTGCGGCGCCTTGCCCTGCAGGATCAACAGGTCGTAACCCGCGTACTTCAGTTCCGCGCCGAATTTACCGCCGGAATTCGAACACGCGATGGCACCGGTGAGAGGGCCCTTGGTCACCACCGCGTAGCGGCCGCTGGTCGACGCCATCGTGCCGGTCAGGGGGCCGGTAGCGAAAATCAGTACATTGTCGGGGCTCATCGGGTCGGTCTCGGGGTCCATCAGTTCCCACAGGTACTTGGTCGCCAGTCCCCGCTCGCCGAGGTACTGCTGCGCCCAGTCCATGTTGAGCGGTTCCTTGTGTACGGAACCGTTTGTCAGGTCAACGCGAAGAATCTGTTTCTGCCATCCCATCGTTACTGCTCCACGTTGTCGGTTACTGGTATACGATCGCGCCGGTGGGGCAGGCGACCGCGCACTGCGGATCGCCACCGCATAAATCACACTTCACCACCTTGCCTGACGACGCCTGGAAATTGATCGTTCCGTAGGGGCAAGCCATGGTACATACCTTGCACCCCACGCATTTGTCGTTAATTACTTCTTTGGCACCGGTGCACTGGTTTATGACGATGGCGCTGGTCGGGCAGGCGTGCAGGCACCAGGCTTCCTCGCACTGGGTGCAGGTGTAGGGTATGGAGCGCGCGCCGTGCTCGAATTCGAACACCTTGATGCGCGAACGCGCCGGATTGAACATGCCTTCATGTTGCATCGAGCAGGCCATTTCGCATTGCAGGCAACTCGTGCACTTGTCCGCATCCAAAACCAGCGATTTGTACATTGCTTCTCCGGAACCGTTGTTCTATCGCGAGGTGTGCAAATTACCCGATCTGGCAGGCCGGGCCAAGTGCCGGCCGTGCCAGCGCCGCCGGTCATCGGTATACCGCGTCGCCCAGTTCGGCTTTCTTGGTCGCCCAGGCGCCGCGGTCAAGTAATTGTATGCTGTAGCGCTCTATCAGCGCATTCACGCTGCCCGCGCGAATCTCATGGTAGCGGGTGAGGTTGCCGGGTCGCTGAACGGTGCGCAGACCGTCGGTACGTTGCATGTGCAGCAGCGCCTCTGCGCGACCGCTGGGACTCAACACGGTCAAGGTTTGTTCCCAGCCGTGGTGGGTCCAGCCACGCAATCCATAAAGCGTCATTGCTGCGTGGGCGCCGGGGCGGGCAGTGAAATTCCCTGTGCAGCCGCAACCGCGCGCAACCGGTCCGGATAGTCGGTGGTTATACCGTCGACACCCATGGCGATGAGACGCTGCATGTCGTCGGTCTCGTTAACCGTCCAGACAATGACGCGTACCCCGAGGGCGTGCGCCTCATCGAGGTTGTCCGGGGTGACTTCGCCGAAATACGGCAGCCACTCGCTGGCACCGAGCTCGGCGGCCAGGCGCGGCAGCGAACCGCCGAACGCAGTCAGGTCATAACCCGCCAGCCAAGGTGATTTCTCGGGCCTGCCCCGCCACAATGTGTCATACCAGGGCTGGCTTACCGTGGTCAGTCCGAGGTTCAGACCCGGCGCCAGTTTCTGCACCGCCAGAACGACGCGCCAGTCGAACGATTGCACGATGCAGCGCTCGCGAATCGCGGCGTCGTCGATGACCCGCAGCATACACTCGGCGATCAATTCAGGCGGTGCCGTGATATCCGCAACCAGTGGCGTGGACTTGGCTTCGATGTTGAACCGTAACGTATCATTGCCGCGCGCGAGAGCCAGTTCCAATACATCGGCCAGTGTCGGAATGCGCTCGCCGTCCACGGCGCGCTGACTGGGGTAATCCGTCGCGTACGCGCTGTCGGGGTCCAGGCGACCGATGTCGTATTCGGCAAGCTCCGCCAGTGCCAACGAGCGCAACGGCGGTTCCGTTTCGATCCATTTGCCGTTGCGGCGGGCTAGGTGCGGGCTCAGCGTGTAGTCGTGATGTACGATGGGGACGTCGTCTTTGGTTATACCGACGTCGATTTCCAGTGCGCTAACCCCCTGTGCTAGCGCGTACTTGAAACTGGCCAGCGTGTTTTCAGGCCGGTAACCGCGCGCACCGCGGTGCCCGTGTAACTCGAAGGGAAATTTTTTCACGTGAGTCTGCTGAGTCCGGAATCGCCAAACGATGAGCCGGAATTTAAGCAGCACCCCGCTGCCCCGAGCAAGCCTGATTTTCTATACCCGGCACAGCAGGATGTTGTAGTTTACCGGCGTGGTTGTTCTAATCCAGCCTCTGTCGTCCCCGACTGTCTGGACTCCACGCGTGCCTGTCGAACTCGTTATCGTACCGCCCGGCCTTGGGTGCGACACCGTTGCCGCTGGCGGTCTGGATGCTGCTTGTGGATCAAACGCGCAGCGCCGGTGCAAACATCCGGGCGAGGACTCGGCGCGTTTCCGGCAACGTTCTTTTCGCGGCCGGGATTTCCGGTTGGGAGGACGGGCCTGGTAGGCATTACCGGACCGGTGCTGGCCGCGACGCCGCGATGCTGTTGTGTTGCTGGCGCTTCCCGGTCTGGTCACGGCAACCGCCTTTTTCAACGCCTCCCCGAACAGTGGTTTCGCCGCTTGCTGGGAGCGTTGATTGCACTTGCCGGTGTGCGCTTGTTATCGTGAATCCCTTGTTGCCGGAGACCTGAATGAACAACAATTATCAGGCAGGAATTTTCGCGCCGGTGCCGTCCCACGCGCGTTATCTCACTTTCGCGCTGCCGGATGTGAGTGTGGCGCGCACACAACTGGCCGAGCGCGTACTGGGGCTGAGCGAAATCGCCGACGGCGAAAATACGGTCGTGGGTATGGGTGCGCCATTGGTAACCGCGCTGGGAGCGGGCATCGACGGTTTGCAGGTAGCCCCGGCGCAGGTCGCAACCGGTGTCGCCATTCCATCTACGCCGGCAGCCGTCTGGTGTTGGCTGCGCGGCGAGGACCGCGGCGATATCCTGCATACCGCGCGTGGTGTCAGCGCCGTTCTGGATGGTGTGTTTTCCTTGCAGTCATCGGTCGACGCGTTTCGTTACCGCAACGGCCTGGATCTGACAGGCTACGAGGACGGCACGGAAAATCCCACTGGCGATGCGGCCCTGCAAACCGCGTTTGTCGGTGCAGGGGAACTGGCTGGTTCCAGTTTCGTTGCCGTGCAGAAATGGCACCATGATCTGGATCGCTTCACGGCCATGCAGCCAGAGGAACAGGATCACACGATCGGACGGCGGCGCAGTGACAACGAAGAACTGGAGGACGCGCCGGAGTCGGCGCATGTAAAACGGACCGCGCAGGAGAGCTTCGCACCCGAGGCTTTTCTGCTGCGCCGTTCCATGCCGTGGGCGGACGCGCATGGTCAGGGCCTGGTGTTCGTTGCGTTCGCCAGCTCGTTCGCAGCGTTCGAGGCGCAATTGGCACGCATGATCGGAGCGGAGGACGGTATAGTCGATGCGCTGTTCAGATTTACGCACCCGCTTAACAACGCTTACTACTGGTGCCCACCAGTTGCGGGCCGCACGCTGGATTGCAGTGCGCTGGGGCTATAGTCCGGGATTCGCTCTCTACAGGGTTTTACTTCGCTTACACCACGGCAGCGAACGGTTCGGGAAACGTGTTACGGTTTTTCGCCGGCAGGAGAACTGCCAGCGCGCCCGCGCTTTTTTCGTGCGATCCATTCGCGTAGATTGAGGATGCTCCATTTTCGCACTTCGTTCCTTGTCACACCGGCAACGGCGGTGTCGACTTCCTCGGCTGAATCAACCGACACCAGGCCCAGTTTCTGCGCCACGGTGTGTCTTGCGGCACGCTCGGCGGAGGCCTTTCTGCGGGGCCACTGGCGACGGAACCCCTTGTTGTGCTTCCCGGGCGAGAAGTGTTGCCGCTCGTAGTCCCGCTCTTTGTCCAGTCTCGGATCGCGCTCTTTGTCCATCGTTCTTTCAGCCTGAATGCCGGAATGATCAGTCGCATCTTATACGCCGGCGTGGAGCCTGTAACTAAGGGATTATCTCGATTGGCGTACCGATTGTCACCGCCTCCCAGATCTCGTCCATCTGCGCATTCGTCACTGCGATACAGCCGTCTGTCCAGTTGCGCCGCTGGGTGATTTCGGCGAGCCACCCGAAGCCGTTTTTCTGTCCGTGGATCATGATCAGACCGCCGGGGTCGACGCCCCTGGCGGCTGCGCGCAGCCTGTCCTGCTGATTAGGATAGGAGATGTGGATTGATTTGTAGAATGCGCTGTCGGATTTCTTGTAGTCGAGGACATAGCGCCCCTCCGGGGTGCGCTTGTCGCCTGCCTGTTGTTTGTGTCCGGTAGAGTTTCGTCCCAGCGCGATTCGATAGGATGTTTGAACGCGTCCTTCCTCTATCAGGTACAGCCGCGCTTGTGATTTTCGTACCAGCACTAAATCGGCCGTGTTAACGGAAAACGGCGTTATCGCAAGCAGGGACAACAGGATCGACACGGATCGACGTGACGACGATGAAACGTTAACGGTTAACTGTACTGGCACCTCTGCAACTCCCGGATGCCGGATGCGGCGAGCAATACGACGACGTATTGTAAGCCAATCCTTGCCCGCGAGGGGACGCAGGCAGAGTGCAACATGAGGGTAGCAAGTTGCCAATCGCTTTACGCCGCAGCGCGTTGAGACGGTGCCGGGCACTAGTCGTCGGCGGTTTGTTGCACCCCGGCGATCAATGCGCCGCGCGCATCCAGCAGGTCAGCATAAGCGTCAGTGAATGCCAGTAAACACTCATCGTCTACCATCAGCGAGAGTGCGATGAATCCACGCCTCGCCATGTAGTAGCCGGCATCAAGAAAATCCAGAAACAGCAGTTCCTTGACCGCCTCGTTTTCGTCACGCAGATCGGCGGGACTGCTAATCCGGCCGGCCACGGTATGCAGGTTCATGAGCGAGCCTCGTCCGGTGAACTGCACCGGCAAGCCGCGGGATCTGGCGATTTCGTTCAGTTTTTCCCGCAAATGATTGCCGCGCGCATTCAGTTGTTCAGCTGACTCGGGTGTGTAGATGTCGCGCAATGCCGCGCAACCGGCTGCCATAGTCAACGTGTTGTTGTTGAAGGTGCCGGCATGCGGTAGTGCTTCGGGATTGCGAGGATCGTACAGGTCCATGATTGACTGTGATCCGCCGAACGCGCCGAACGACATGCCGCCGCCCACGTACTTGCCAAGTGTGGTCATATCCGGGGTTATGCCGAGCAGTTGTTGCGCGCCCCCAGGCGCGAGCCGTGACGTCATCACCTCGTCAAAAATCAACACGGCGCCGGCCCGCGCCGTTTCCTCGCGCAGCATGCCGAGGAATTCGGTATCTCCCGGGATACAACCGGCCGCACCCATCAGCGGCTCGACCAGCACGCAGGCCAAAGTGTCGGCGTTGCTGCGGATCAGTTCGCGAGTAGCCTCGCTGGCATTGTACTCGCCAAGCAGGTAGGGAAAGGGGGCATTGATCGGCACGCCGCCGTGTGCGAAGTACAGAAGGCCGCCGTGGTAGCCGCCGTCGAAAACCAGCACCTTTCCCCGGCTGGTGTGCACGCGCGCACTGGAAATCGCCATGAGATTTGCTTCGGTGCCCGAGTTGGTGAACCGCACACGTTGCATGCTGGGAAATCTTGCACATACCAGTTCCGCGAGCTGTGACTCGTAGACATTGTGTGCGCCGAGATTGATGCCGTCGTCCAGTGCACGATCCACGGCTGAGCGGATCACCGGGTGTGTGTGGCCGAACAGGCCAGCGGTGTACTCACCCAGCAGGTTAATGTAAACGTGGCCGTCCACATCGATGAGCTGCGCCCCTTCGCCGCGGGCGGCGCGCAGCGGGAAGGGTTCATAAAACAGCACCGTGCGCGTGTTTCCACCCGGCATGAAACGGGTCGCGTTGTCGAACGCCGCCAGCGAGGCGGGGCGTTTGTCTATGTAGTTCTGCCGGGCATCGGCGAGCGCGGCGTTCAAGGTATCCAGTGTATTCATCGGGGCCTTTGTGACTGTCCCTGAGCAGCGAACCCTTCCTCACAAGGGGACGCACGCAACGCACAGCGTGCAGTCTAGCGCGTTGCGACGCGGTTACGAAACTGTTTGCGGTTGTTCGGGCACTTTGCCCTTCAACATGTAGGCAAAGGCGATGAGCTGCGCGACCGTGACGTACAGGTCATGGGGAATTTCCTCGCCCAGCTCCAGCAAGGACAGCAGGCCGACCAGCTCGGGATTCTCCTGCAGCGGCACGTCGTGTTCCAGCGCGAGCGAGATGATCTGTTCGGCAAGTGAGCCGCTGCCTTTCGCGGTGACGCGCGGTGCGGATTCACTGTCGTAGAACAGTGCAACGGCTTGTTGCGAGAACGTATCGGGGTTGCTCATATCGCCACGTGTAAAAGCGGTCTGGGATGGGACTGGCGCACCGGTGGCAGTCCCTGCTGATAAGCGATATGCCGCAGTTGCACGTTGTGGCGTGCGAGTTCCTCGTGCAATGTCGCGATGTTGCGTTTGATCAGGGCCAGCGTCGCTTCCTGCGGTGCCCAGAACACGGTTGAAAGCTGAATGTTCTGCAAGCGGGCACGCACGTGCAGTGGGCCGAGTTCGCCGAGTTCGAAATCGAGATCTGCGGTCCATGCCGATTGGCGCGTTACTTTTCTTGTCTGGGGCGGCGCATGCTCTTTACCGATCGTCAATTGCACGGATTCGATCTGGGCGCCGTGCAGAAAAGGCAGTTCCAACGATATGCGCGGCGCCGGCGCCGGCTCGGTTTGATTTTGTACATGGGCGTTCAGCGTGGAGAGTTGCTGTACTTTCAATCGCGCGAGCACGCTTTGCACCTGCTGCAACAGCAATGCTTCCCTGCCGCCGGATTCAGAGCGCACATCGGTATTGCCCTCGGGCACACGCGCCCTGAGGTTGGCCGCCAGTCGCAACAGCGCCACGCGCAGATCGTCGCCTAAGGTGTTGCGAGCGTTGTTCCCGGCGAGCTGCAGTAAAGCGTTTTCCAGGAATGCGCCGCTGAGGCGCAATGCGTCGGGCAGGCGCCGCGGGTTTTGCACGGTTGCCAGGTTCGGCAGGCGGGCGAACACTTCGCGGAGCAACCGTTTGCTCGACTCGGGCAGTGGTCTGTCTGGCGTGTTCAACATCCGTTGCATTGCTCTCAAGGTTGGTTGAACCGGTTGTTCACGGGGTAGCGCGCTGCGCAGCGCCTGATCGATATGCGCGTTGATTCTTTGCACGGCAACGTCGTGTTTCGCGGGTATGCCAACACTGTTCGGGGCAGGCGCGCTAATGCCGTTCTTCGCAGGCGCGCCAATAGTTTTGTCCACCGGGGCGGCGCTATCGTGTTGCACCGGGGCGGCATTGTCGTTTCTCACGGGCGCGGTACTGTGATGCTTCGCCAAGGTGGCCGCGGACGGGAGGATTCGCAGCTGGGATCCGTTGTTACTCGTAAGCTGAATTTGCGAGCCTACCTCCAGCGGCCGTGCGGAAGTCACTTTCAGGACGCGGCTGCCGATGGCAAGCAGTACATCGTAGGCGGCCTGCCTGGCGGCGACGGCGCTCAGACTGAGTACCCGTGCCTCGACAACTGCGCCTGTCGGCACCAGGGTGTGCAGAGCATGCGCCGTCGCGACTGGTGCGAGTTGCAGATGGACTGGCGGGAGCCCCGGGAAGACTGACTGCACAGACTGTTCCGCAGTTTGGGATATAGCCTTACAGCGGCAGGCGTTCGTGCAAGTTGAGTGCCGTGGGTGCACCGCCGGTGTGCAGGGGCTGCTCGCGTGCGTTGCCTTTCACTCGCGGGCGATTGGTAATAAAGTTACGTGACGCCAGCCGAGGTACACTCGAACCGTGATCGCAAATTTATCAGAGGTAGCCGCTGCGTACGCCACAGACGGTTACTATTTCCCCCTGCAGGCAATGTCCGGCCAGGTGGCACGGGACTATCGTGCAAATCTGGAAAGCGTGCAGTCGCAGTACAGTGACGACGAGTTCAAGGCGATTTGTTTCGGCCACGCAGATTTCGTGCTGCCGTTTGTCGACGAAATCACTCGCCTGCCGAGCGTGCTGGAGCCAGTCAAGGCGGTCCTCGGTCCGGATTTACTGGTGTGGGGCACGAACTTGTTCATCAAGGAGGCGAATTCGCCGGAGTTCGTCAGCTGGCATCAGGATCTCACCTACTGGGGTCTCGACGACGTGGCCGAAGTCACCGCCTGGGTCGCGTTGTCGCCGGCCACCTGCGAGAGCGGGTGCATGCAGTTCATACCGGGCACCCACAACCGCGAGATCGTGTCTCACCGGGACACATTCGACGCCGCGAATCTGCTTACTCGCGGTCAGGAAATCGCGGTGCAGATCGACGCGGACCGGGCAGTGGACATTGTGCTGGAACCAGGAGAATTTTCGCTGCATCACGGGCGCATTTTTCACGCCTCGCGTCCGAACCGTTCACGTGACCGGCGCATAGGGCTGGCGATCCGCTATATCAGCCCGGCGATGAAGAACGTTTCGGGGCACAAGGGCTACGCCCATCTGGTGGCCGGTGAGGACCGTTTCGGTCACTTCGAGCTATTGCCGCCGCCGAAACAGGTCATGGCGCCGGCAGATGTGCAAATTGCGCGGCTGGCGCGGGCCGCACAAGAAGATGTGCTGTATGCGGGGGCGTCGCAAAAGGGTCAGCGTACCACGTAAGCACGCTGGCCGTCAGCGATTCAGGCAGGTACTTCAGTATGTCGACAATCCTCGATCAGGCGGCCATTCGCGCATGTGAGCGCGAGATCCATCCCTACCTCAGACACACACCCGTGGTAACGGTCGCGGGCGACGACTTCAGCCTGGATTGCGAGTCCATCACATTCAAGCTCGAATTGCTGCAGCACTCGGGCTCGTTCAAGTGCCGGGGTGCATTTGCCAATCTGCTGATGCGCGAGGTGCCCGAAGCGGGTGTGGTGGCGGCGTCGGGCGGAAATCACGGCGCCGCAGTGGCGTTCGCTGCCCATAAGCTGGGCGTGCGCGCGAAAATATTCGTACCGCGAATCTCTTCACCGGCCAAACTGGCGCGCATCGAGCAGTACGGGGCCGATCTCGTGGTGGAAGGCGAGCGCTACGCCGATGCCCTGGCGGCCAGCAGGGCGTGGCTGCACGATTCGGGCGCAATGGAAGTGCATGCTTTTGACCAGTTCGAGACGCTGCTGGGGCAGGGCACGCTGGGGCTGGAGATCGACCAGGACGCACCCGGTATCGAAACATTGCTGGTAGCGGTAGGCGGTGGGGGATTGATCGGCGGTATCGCAGCCTGGTACGCCAATCGCGTGAAGGTCGTTGGTGTCGAGCCCACCGCGGCCCCGACCCTGCAGGACGCACTGCGGGCCGGCCGACCGGTCGATGCACCGGCTGGAGGTGTGGCCGCCGATTCACTGGCGCCGAAGCAGGTTGGTCAACAGATGTTTCCGGTGGCGCAGCGTTACGTCAGTGAAGTTGCGCTGGTCGACGACGAGGCCATTCGTGATGCGCAACGCGCGTTGTGGAACGTCTTGCGCATCGTCGCCGAACCCGGTGGGGCGACAGCTTTCGCTGCGCTGCTGAGTGGCGCTTACCGCCCGGCTGTGAACGAACGGGTGGGTGTGGTGATCAGCGGCGGCAATACGGCAGCGGTGGACTTCGACCGCTGAGCCGCTCGACCATCGGGCGACAAACCTGCATGGATCACAATGCGATCGGTGCGACTCCGAAGATCCAGGCATGCAACCACAAGATGAACGCGAAGTATATCGCGACCCCGGCAATTACCACGAACATGTCGTTTGCATTCGATGCCGGCGCAGTCGCCTGGGCGGGCGGGCCCCTTCGTTTCACCGAAATACGGTCGGCAACCGCCCACGCGAGAAACGCGCCGAACAACAGCACATCGGCGAGCATCCCGTTGGCGAGCAGATGCGCCAATGCCCAGATCTTGGTGGCGAGCAGCATCGGGTGCCTGGCCGCGATGCCTATGCGGCTCGGCAGATACGCGGCAATCAGCAGCGGAAACACCGGGATCAGCAACACTATCGCGACATAGCGTAACCACAACGGCGGAAGATACAGCAACACAGGTTCCGCGCGGGCCAGTCCATAGCCCCAGACGATGAACGCGAATCCAATCAGGCTGACTACTGCATAACCGCCTTTCCAGGGCATTTCGCCGAACTTTGCCAGCATGCGGTCACGAAAGTCGCGATTGACGATTGACAGCGAGTGCACGCCGAAAAAGATCGCCAGCCCGAGAATCAGCACACCCATTATTGACTCCTTATAGTGCCTCGGCTTGGGCGAGGGGCATGATCACGTTTCATTGCTGCCTGATTGGTATTCAGATCGAACCGGCTTCCACCATGTAGTTATTGGCGGTGCACATGGCCGCGTCGTCGGAGGCCAGAAACAGTACCATGCGCGCCAGGTAAACCGGTTCGATGAGGTCCGGCAAACACTGGCGCTGGCGGTGGCGTTCCAACGCCTCCGGTGTCGCCCACAGGTCCTTCTGCCGTTCGGTCATCACCCAGCCGGGTACCACGGTGTTGACTCGAATGCGGTGCGGTCCGAGATCGCGTGCAAACGCGCGCGTCATCCCATGCACCGCCGCCTTTGCAGTGGTGTACACCGGCATGCCGCCGGAGGCCTCCCACCAGGAGTTGGAACCGAAGTTGATGATGCTGCCGCCGCCGGCGGCGATCATGCCAGGGGCGACCGCCTGGGTGGCGAAGTACATATGCCGCAGATTGGTCGCGATACGTTCGTCGTAGTACTCGGGTGTCACATCTTCCCAGGCGTGCCGGTCGTCCCTGGCGGCGTTGTTGACCAGCACCGTGGCCGGGCCGAGAGCGGCTTCGAGTTCCGCGAACGCCGATTTGAGTTGCTCGATCTCGCGCAGGTCGCAGTGTGCGAAACAGATGCTGGCGCCGGCATCGCCAAGTTCTTTGCACAGTCTGGCGCCGCGCTCGGCGTCGATGTCCACGAAACCGACTTTCGCATTCTGCTCGACGAAACCCCGCACGATCTGTTCGCCGATTCCCGACGCACCGCCGGTAACGACTACCACGCGTTCGGCGAGGCTTGGGTAGATGTTGAACGGCATGGGGAGTCTCCGGTTGGCCGTTGTTGTCGAACGACTGTCGATGATATGGACGGCCAGGTCAAGTGGCCTCGTTCCTCATTTCGGGCACTGCCCGTGCCTCGATGCGCCACGGGTTGCGGACGCTACCGGGACAGGGTATTCAGGGGCGCAATCAGGCGCGCGTTACGTCGCTGTCACCTGCGACCTGTCGCAAAATGCTACCCGACATTGGCGGCGCGCATAACGTGCTTTTCACCAGTGCAAACGACAAGGGCTGGAACCGATTTCCCGGCAGCAACGCGAGTAATCGCGCAATCGCGCAATAACCCGTGATTGCATGGGTACCTGCAAACAGCAACGCAGCTGAAAAGAGCACTGCAGGCGCAAACAGATTGCCCGCCACCACCAGTGCCACGAACACGACATTGACCTGCACTGCGAAGGTACTGAAGCCGCGCGCGGCGATCGCCAGCTGCGCGGTGCGGGCGGCGCAGACCAAGTGACACAGCGCAAGCGCCGCTTCCCAGTACAGTAGTCCAGTCACCAGAAACGCGGTCACTGCCAGCCAATACCACCGGTCGGTATGGCGAACGCATTCGTCCATTCTTACTTCAGCTGCCATGTCCTGCACTGTCCCGTCCCGTTGCCGACGAATCGCCTGTCTGGTACGGGCGCGCCACGCCTACCGGAACAGGCATCTGGCTATCGGCAGGTGACGCGGGTTGTTTAACCCGGTGGCGCGCGTCGTAAGGAGTCCCGCACAGCTAACCGCAGGTCGCGATTGATTATTGTCCGTACCCGACGGCATGCGCATACTCGCGCTATAAAGGTCAGCCAGAGTCTTCCATGAACGAAAATCGAGCCAACCAGAGCAGGCAACGATGGGAACGGGTTCAGCAGCCGGCTGCGGAGGCTCGCGGGCTGCCCAACGTCGCGTATACCGATGCGGCCTTTGCCTTGCGTGAGCGCGATACGCTGCTCGCCAACACCTGGACGTGTATCGGCTTTCGCCGTGACCTGCCGAAAGCGCCGGCGGCCAAACCAGTCGATCTGCTCGGTATGCCGCTGGTAGTCGTCTCCGATCAGTCGGACCAGTTACAGGTCTTTCACAACGTGTGCAGCCACCGCGGCCAGGTGCTGGTAAGCGAGGCCTGCCAGCTCGATAGCGCGATTCGTTGCCCTTACCACAGCTGGACTTATCGCCTGGACGGGTCGCTGCGCGGTACGCCGTTTATCGGGGGTACCGGCGTGCACGAGGTGGAGGGATTCGACAAATCGCAATACGGCCTGAAAGCGGTTCGCACGGCGGAGTGGCTGGGTATGATTTTCGTTAATCTGTCCGAACAGGCGGAAGAGTTTGACGACTATCTGGCACCCGTGCGGGAGCGCTGGGAAACGTTTGTCGGCACCGCGGGGCTGCAAGCCGTCCGCCCGGCACAGGATGGCTATATGTGCCTCGACGTGCAGGCAAACTGGAAGCTGGCGGTGGAGAACTATTGCGAGTCCTATCACTTGCCGTGGGTGCACCCGGGCCTGAACTCTTACTCGCGTCTGGAGGATCATTACAACATCTCCGTGCCGGGGAAGTACGCTGGCCAGGGTACCTACGCGTACGACTTCGCCAGCCGGGCAGGCATTTCGCTGCCGGAGTTTTCCGCTTGGCCGCAGGACAAGCGCAAACACGCGGAGTACGTCGCCTTGTTCCCAAATGTCCTGCTGGGCCTGCAGATCGATCACCTGTACGCCATACTGCTGGAACCGCTGGCGCACGACTGCACCCGCGAGCGTGTGCAGATCTACTACGTGGACGATACTGCTGATGACGAAAGCCATGCGGCGGCACGCAAGACCGTGCTGGAGGGCTGGCGCGAGGTATTTCAGGAGGACGTGTGGGCGGTGGAAGGTCTACAGCGCGGGCGGCATTCGCCGGGATTCGATGGCGGCGTGTTCTCGCCGGTGATGGACCAGCCGACCCACACATTCCATTGCTGGGCAGCGCAGCGCCTGAGCGACATAATGCTGTGAGCGCTGCTTACCGGCAGTACCGTTTCAGCTGATTTTTTCGGATCCACGCCGAGCGTGCGCCGGGGGTGTCTCGAAACTCGCGGGCCCGACGAGGCCCGGAAACTCCCCGTGCGGTGATACGACGCGCACGGTTTTGCCCGGTACCGCATGCCCGGTCTCGATGATTGCAAATCCGATGTAACGCTGCAGTCGCGGTGAATAGACCGCGCTGGTGACTTTACCCAGCACCGCGTCCCCGGTATCCAGCACTGGCCACCAGTGCTGGTTGCCCGGCAGGCGCTGCTCGCCCATGGTCAAACCGACGAGCTTTTGCCGCACGCCGGCGCGGCGAATTTCCCGCAATGCTGATTTGCCGATGAAATCGAACTCCTGATCCAGATCACAGAGTTTCTGCAGACCGATTTCCAGCGGGTTGTTATCCAGCGTCATGTCGCTGCCGTACGACAGCAGACCGCTCTCTACGCGTTCGATGGTACTGGGTGCGGCGGGCGCTATTCCGAAAGGTTTGCCGGCATGCATCACGCGTTCCCAGAGTTCTTCGCCACGCCTGCCGTCCAACAGATAAAATTCGAATCCGCCCTGCTTGCTCCATCCGGACCGGGCGACTACCAGCGGGATGCCGTCGAGTTCGGTTTCGCGCACGCGAAAGAAACCCAGCGTACCGATCCAATCGCCGAACAAGCTGCTCGCTACGGCCCGCGATTGCGGGCCCTGCAGGGCCAGCGGCGAGACGTCGGGCTCAAAGATCTCGACGTCCAGGCGCATGCCCAGCGCCACGCCTTTGGCCCACAGCAGCACATCGGAATCGGCCAGCGAAATCCAGAACCGGTCGTCGTCCAGGCGCGTGATCAGCGGGTCGTTGATCATCCCACCGTTGTGATCGACCACCGGGGCATACTTGCACTGGCCGACCGCTATCTCGCTCAGATTGCAGGGTGTGAGCAGGCGCACCAGTCGGAAGGCATCCTTGCCGATGATCTCCACCTGCCGTTCCGCTGCCACGTCCCACAGCGTCGTACCGGTCACCAGTTTCCAGTAATCGGCCTCGGTGCTCTCGAAGCAGGTAGGCATGAGCATGTGGTTGTAAACGGTGAACGTTCTTACACCCCAGCGCACCGTGGCATCGTAGAACGGCGATTTACGCAAGCGTTGCACGACGCTCAGTTGAGGTGTCTCACCGGTCATCGCGGGTATCCTTTCATAGCAGCATCGGAGCGGGGGCGCAAAATCCGGCAGTTTGCCCCTGCGCGCCGGTGCGCGCAATAAAATCGACACCGCTGGTCAGGTTGGACTGCGTCAACGTTGCATACAGAAATCAACGCGTTCGAGCAGACGCGCACGACGGGAAATTGCATCTGCCGAGTTGCGAGGCGTTCGATTGAAATGTTATACGCGTAGTCCTCGGCACCCAGGCCCGGGCCGAACGGCAAACCAGCGCATGAGTAACTACGAAAACTATTCCACCACCGCCGACAACTACGACAGCACGCGCGAGGCGTTCGGCTACGAAGTGATACTGGGCATGCTGTGTGCCGCGCCCGGCGCGTTGCACGAGCAGGCGTTGCTGGATGCGGGGTGCGGCACAGGTAACTACAGTGCTGCGCTGGCTCCCTTCGTTGGACGTATCGAGGCCGTTGACGTAAACGAGCAGATGCTGGCGGTCGCGCGTGGTAAATTCACGAACCGCACTGCCGGCGCGCGCGTAAATATTCAGCTTGCATCTATCGATGCGCTGCCGCTCGAGTCGGCCAGTGCGGATGCCGCCATGCTCAATCAGGTGCTCCACCATCTGCCGGTGCAGGCGCGGTGGGCAGCGCACGCGCGCGTGTTTCACGAGCTGGCCCGCGTGTTGCGCAGTGGCGGATTGCTCAGCATCAACACCTGTTCGCAGGAGCAACTGACCAGTGGCTTCTGGCACTATCATCTGGCGCCACAAGCGTCCGCGGAAATACAACGGCGCCACCCGTCACTGGAGGTACTCGAATCGTTGTTGCACGCCGCCGGTTTCACGATCAAGGCGCGTATCGTGCCAACTTCGGGTGTGATACAAGGCGCCGCTTACGGGAATGTTCGGGGGCCATTGCAGGCAGAGTGGCGCGAGGGTGATTCCTTCTGGGCACTGTGTGAGCCACGGGAGCTGGAAGCCGCACAGGCCCGCGTGCGCCAACTGGACGCTGCCGGTGAGCTCGAAGCCTACGCGGCCGAACATGACCGCCACCGCCCGTCCATCGGCCAGACTACGTTCATGTTTGCGCAGAAACGTTAGTAGAAACTGGTGCGCTGTCGCATAAATAACGTGCGATTCCGAGCACGTGCCGCGGGTCAGGACAAGGCCTCGTCGTGCAAGTAATAATAGTCATACGCGCTTAAGCCGTAGGCCGAGCTATGCCCTGGCACGCTTGCCTTGCAGCTGACCCTTGGCGATGCGCAGAATTGCACGTTATTTACCGGACAGCACACTAGATGGCACGCCTGCGGATAGCCAGCGTCGAGGTCGATGCCGACTTGGCGGTATTCGACAAAGACGGCACGTTGATCGATTTCCACGGTGTGTGGGGCGGGCGCGCACAACGTGCCGTCGAGGCGTTGGGCGATCCGGTAGACATGGCGCTGCGTGAAGCCTTACTGCTGACCCTGGGTATCGATAGATTATCCGGCCGGGTCGACGGGCGTGGTATCCTCGCGCAGTTTCCCCATCATGTGATTCAGGATCATTGTCTGCAGACCATGGTGGATGCCGGTATTGCGCAGCAATGGGCCGAAGATCTGCTCAACGAGCGTTTTGCGCAAGTGATGCGCGCGCCGCCGCAAGCCGATGAGTTGTTGGCCATCGGTGATCTCGCCGGGCTCTTCGCGGACCTGCACGCGGCCGGAGTGAGCCTGGGCGTACTCACCACCGATGATCGCGAAGCAACGCTCGCCACCCTCGCTGTGCTGGCCCTGGATGAAACCGTGCCGCACGTCGTGTGCGGAGACGATCCGCTCCCTGCCAAACCGGCGCCCGACGGCATTCTGCGGATCGCCGCCGCTGCCGGTGTTCCGCCGCAGCGCTCGCTGATGGTCGGTGACACCGTGACCGATATGCTGGCGGGGCACGCAGCCGGTAGTTTTTGTGTAGGGGTAACGAGTGGTGCGGGCGATGCCGGTGAGCTGTGCGAACTTGCCGACGTCGTGGTCGAGTCAGTGCACGACATTCAGGTGTTGTACTTGGATTGAAGGCCGCAAATCGAATCGTACAGGTGGTAGACTTGGCCTACCACCAAGACTGCTGAACTGAGATCGTGCGCCCGTTCGCTCCACACACCGTGGATGTAGCGCGGCCGCCGGAGAGGGAATACCGATGAATAATACACCCCTCGTGATTGTACTGGTGCTGGTCGCCGCCGCAGCGGCCGGCGGCTGGTACAAGTATTTTGACCAACGCGGTGCCAGTTCCGAAGAATCGAACCGCGCCGGACAGCTCGCTTCCGACTACGACGCTGCGCAGCGCGAGTTGCAAGCTGCCACCGCCCAGGTCAAGGAAGCTGGCGCCCGGCGCCAGGAAACCGTTGCACAGTTACAGAGCGCCAAATCGCAGCTGCAGAAAGCCGAAGCTCAATTGCAGGATAACGATGCACAGCTACGTAACGCCAATACACAAGTGGCGGACGCCAGGGGGCGCCTGCAGGCGGCCCGGGCTGACAACGACAAAGTGCTAGCGCAGGTCGGCGAACTGCAACAGACGATACGGGATCTGGAAGAAAACAATGCAACGTTACGGCAGGCACGTGACGAACTGGAAGCCGGCGCGCGTAAAGCAGAGCAGGTATGGGACAGCGAACGTGACGCCTGGGATGCTGAACGTGCCGCCTGGGATGCGGAGCGCGACCAGTCACGCCGCAACCGCGATGGGCTGCAGGCCGACCTGGACGCACAACGGCGCACAGCAGATGCGCGCGTCAAACAGCTCACGCATGAGCTGGCGGCCGCTCAGGGAGCCGAGCGGACCACACGCGGTGAATTGGAACGACTGCGTGCGATGGTCGCGAAACTCGGCGAGCACGAGCAGATGGTGGATCAGTTGAGCACACAGTTGCGCAATAAGAACAACGATTTGACGCAGATGGAAGCGCGCATGGAGGAGTTGGAGAGCGACGCGGCCGAAGAGAGCGAACGGTTTGCGCGGCTGCACCAGTCTCTGCAGAGTGAACTGGAAAATCGCGACGTCCAGCTCGAGCAACTAGAGAACAAACTCACGTTGATCCGAGTGGGCAGCGACATTCTGTTCGAAACGGGTTCAGCCGAGCTCAGCAGCGACGGTGAGAAGACGCTCGCACTGGTGGCCCGTATTCTCAACGAGTATCCGGACCGCAAGGTCAATGTAGAAGGTCATACCGACACCGTACCGATTGGTTCGAGGCTGGCGCAGAGCTACCCTTCCAACTGGGAACTGTCTGCAGCGCGGGCGGCGCGAGCGGTAAGATACCTGGAGAACGCCGGTGTCGAGGCATGGCGCCTGAACGTTGTCGGGTACGGTGAGCAGCAACCGGTCGCCGCGAACGACACCGCCGAGGCGAGAGCGAAAAACCGGCGCATCGAGATCGCCGTGTTGCCGAAGGACGGATACAGGGTCGTCGAGCAAAAGTGACGTTGCGCGGTGGCCCCGGCCGTGCCGTCAGCAGCCGTGGACAATCAGCGCCAGTTCGGGGCGCAGGTCCAGCGAAGCCGTGTCATCACGCCCATCTTGGGTTATTTACAGTAGATGTCGCCAGGCTGGAAGCGTCGCGTCACTTCACCGCCGAATACACTCGCCCAGAAGTCCGCGTCGCTGTCGAGATCGTCGCTCTCGCAATCGATGACCAGTGTACCCAGACGGCTTTTGTGCATGATTTCGGTGTGTTGGTCGGGGTAAATCCTATATGTGCCTGTTGCCGGGCCACTGTGTCCATGGGATTTCCCTTCCTGGAAACGCCGGCTGCTCGAACGGCCAGTGTGACTGCAACCAGGCACGCATGTCGTTGTGCAACTTTTCATCCAGGTACAATGCACTGCTGCGTACCCACAGGTACATTTCGCAATCGTAGCGTGCGACGGTGGATGGGTAGATGTACACGCAACCCAGGCACAGGTCGCCGCTGACGGCCAGTACGGTGTAGGCGAACGCTTGCCTGGCGTGAAATTCGGATTCATGTTTTCGCAGGTCCGCGACGTTATCCGCCAGTGTCAGGTCATGCGCGGGCCAGGGGTCATTGGCGGAAAATACCGTGCGCAGACTGCCTTTGCTGCTGATCACCGCGTCGTAGTCCAACTCGGCGACCGCGGGCGTCAACATTTCCAGGCGATACCCGTCGCCCACGAATGACGCCGGGACGGCAAAGTCGTCGGGCACCAGTGCGTTGGCCATGGGTTGATTTTGGGTGGCTGGCGACACCTTTAACCAGTGGTAACGTACTTGAGAATGTCCACGATCTGATCGGTATCCGTTGCCCACGCCAGGGCCGCAGCATCGACTTCCTTCAGCGCGTGCACGATGTCATCGGCGTGCAAGGTTATGAACGGCTTGCCCAGCGCGGCACAGTATCCCGCATCGAAAGCAGCGTTCCACTGCTTGTACTTGTCGCCAAAACGCACTACCACCACGTCGCTCTTTTCGATCAGCGTCTTGGTGCGGATCGCGTTGACTTTTGACGACTTATGGTCCCGCCAGAACGGCTTGTCTTCGCTGCCCAGATGATCGCCCGCTGCGTCACTGGCAGCGTGGTTGGTAACCGCTGAGGTGAAGGTTACGTCCAGGCCCTTGCGTTCGGCGCCAAGTTTTATTTCGTCGCGCCAGTTGCTGTGGATTTCTCCAGAGAGATAAACAGTTAGACTCATGTATTCAGGTCCTTGAAGTTTCTGCGAGAGAGTGCCGCAAATAAGCGACTCCGGCTATTTTCCCAGCAGCCGTGCAGGAACTCCAGCACAAAGAGCTTTGCCGGCTTCGCGGTCAGGATGCAGTGCTGGTCATAGCGCTCGTCGATAGGGAGATGCAACCTGGCGCAGACGCATCTGCGACCAGATGAACAGGTAGCCAAGTACGCTACCCGCGAGAAACGACCAGGAAAATACGAACCTGCCCTCGAACTCGACACCCAGGTACAACCCGAGGCCCATGATGGAACCGCCGCCTATGCCGATCACAAACGACCAGATATGCGCTTCCTTGCGGCGTGCCAGAAGGCAACTGCAATGACGGCAGGGGAACTCCTCGTTATTGTTCAACAATCTCCAGGTGGCGATGGATTGACACGATGGGCAGCGTGGCATCGGTCGCTTATCTCTTGCCGGTACGGCAGGCGTAACAGCGAACCGCGGTCGCGCCGATATGACCACCGGCCTCTTCGTAGTACCACTTCTGGTCGACGGCCTGCCATATCTCGCGTTTACCGCAGTCACGACAGGTAAAAGGCTGGTCGATATAGAATTTTGGCAGCGTGCCGTAGGTGTTGATATGCGAAAGTTTGGCGGCATCGGCAGGCACTGCGGATGGATGCAGGCGCTGTACATCGGTATCCAGCGCGGCGATTCGCTCGGCCTCGCGCAGTGATTTCGCCGACGGGTCTCTCCCGCTGTCCGTTTTTCGCGACATTACCCGCGCACAACTACCATTTACT
>JAOTYY010000415.1 GCA_029861595.1 Gammaproteobacteria bacterium | reverse complement strand
CGCCTGGGTGAGACAGCTTAGCGGTCCCTTGAGGCTCGAAACGCCCGGCAGCACGTTGGCGGCGGGCACACGAACATCATTGAAGAATTGCGCACCCGTTACGGATGCTCTCAGAGAGAATTTGTTCTCGATTTCCTGGGTCTCGTAACCGGACATGTCTTTCTCGACGATGAAGCCCTTCACGCCTTCGTCGGTCATGGCCCAGACGACAGCGGCGTCGGCGATCGTCGCATTGGTGATCCACATCTTGGAGCCGTTCAGAATCCAGTCATCACCATCGCGTCTTGCGTGCGTTTTCATGTTGCCCGGATCGGAGCCACCTTGCGGTTCGGTCAGACCAAAACAGCCGATTGCTTCGCCACGCGCCATCGCCGGCAACCAGCGCTGCTTCTGTTCCTCGGACCCGTAGGCATGAATCGGGAACATCACGAGGCTGCTCTGGACCGAAACGAAACTCCGAAGCGCGCTGTCGCCGCGCTCGAGTTCCTGGCAGATCAAGCCGTAGCTGACGTTGTTCAATCCGGCGCAATCGTAGCCGTCAATGGAGGTGCCGAGCAGGCCCAGCTCAGCGACCTCACCGATCAGTTGTTGCGGGAAAACGTGTTGCTCGAAGGCTTCCCGCATCAACGGGATCACCCTGTCGTCGACGAACCGTCCGACGGTTTCCTTCACCATGACTTCATCTTCGGTCAGTTCCGAACGAACGTCGTACAGGTCGAGTGGGTCAAGATGTTTCGCGCTCACGGCTTGCGTCCTGGCGGGTAGTGGGGCGTTGATTCTAGACCAAGTAGCTTATCGTGACACTGGTCCAGGGTCCTGTCCCGTCGGGACAGGACCCTAGTACGGGATACCGAATCGTCGGTAGATCACCGACAGCAGCCAGGGCGGGCCGATCATCATCAGCTGCAAGTCCTGCAGGACCGCACGAACGCCGCCCGCACCACGCCGGCCCAGCCAAAGTCCGACGGTACCCGCGACCAGCAGGCCGGTGGATACGCCGAGCGCCGGGTATTCGGAGGCCGTCAACCACAATTGCAGCGAGGCGAGGCCCAGCATGAAGGGCAACATGCCGATCGCCAGCGACAAGGAAATGATGAAATAGTAAACGGTTGCCGCCATCAGAAAAGCGCTGCCCCAGTTGAGCAAAGGCGAGATTTCATAGAATTCTGCCGGAACGGGCAGGTACCACAGGAGTCCGACAGTGCCCACCACGACCATCGGCACGGCCGCCCAGTAGACCCAGGGGTTGGTGAGGTCACTGTGATTTTGCTCGTATCGCAGCAGCCAGCTGTCGGTTTCGCTCATCGGGATTCTCGCCAGACGGTCCTTTATTTTACACGCACAGTTCCCAAGCTGTGACGTAGCCCACAGTCCTGAACGTAAAAGTGATTATTCTGCGTATCACTGAGTCAATTAAGTCTGTGTTCAGGTAGTCGGTGACTACAATGCACGCATATATACCAGGAGCTGGAGGACAGGATCATGAATATGAGATCTTCGAAGATTATTGTCGCATTGACCGTATTTGCAGTCTTTGTGACGGGCTGTAAGACCTTGGACCCGTATACGCGGGAAGAAAAAACCAGTAATGCAACGAAAGGCGCGTTGATCGGTGCGGCGGCGGGTGCTGTTGCCGGTCTCATCTCAGGAGACGACGCGGTCGAGCGTAGACAGCATGCCTTGATCGGTGCCGGCATCGGCGCCTTGGCGGGTGGCGCGATTGGCAACTACCAGGATCGGCAGGAAGCCGAGCTTCGTGCTGAACTCGAAGGCACGGGTGTCAGTGTTGCGCGAATTGGCGACAACATTACGCTCAACATGCCGGGTAACGTCACGTTCGCGACGAACAGCTCGGATTTGAGCCCGGCGTTTTTCGATGTCCTGACTTCTGTGGGCAAGGTGCTCGGCGAGTATGAAAAGACGGTTGTCGAGGTTGCGGGCCACACGGATAGCACGGGCTCAGAGTCCTACAACCAGAGCCTGTCCGAGCGCCGTGCGAGCTCGGTTTCGAGCTACCTGACGTCACAAGGCGTCATCCAGCAGCGCGTGATCACCGTCGGTATGGGTGAGCTGCGGCCGGTTGCGGACAATAGCTCGACCAGTGGTCGTCAGGCCAACCGCCGTGTTGAGATCACGATGGTGCCGATAACCACCGGCTGATTTTCCCGGAAAT
>JAOTYY010000414.1 GCA_029861595.1 Gammaproteobacteria bacterium | reverse complement strand
ACGGCGAAACAACTCTGCGTTACGCCGAAGCCGCGAAACGCGCCGCTCGGTGCATTGTTGGTGTACATCGCAAAGCAGTCGACTTTTACGTTCGGCACGTCGTACGGCCCTGCCGCATGCGTCGTTTCACGAGTCAACACTTTCTCACTGAGGCTGGCGTAGGCGCCACCGTCACCGTAGAGTGTCGCCTCGACGGCGGTCAGTTTGCCTGCGCTCGTCGCGCCGGTGCGAATGCGTATAACCGTCGCGTGCCGCTTGGGATGCACCAGCAGACTCTCCTGGCGCGAATACAGCATCTTGACCGGGCGTTGTGTCTTCTCGGCCAGCAGTGCGGCGTGTATCTGCCCGGTGATGTCTTCCTTGCCACCGAAGCCGCCGCCGGTCAGTGTGGCGACAACGCGCACCGCATCCGGTTCGACACCCAGCGCGACAGCGGTCTGATCACGGTCCTGATAGGGGATCTGGCTGCCCACATAGATCGTGGTCTTGTCATGCAGTGCGGTTTCGCCGCGAGATGCTCCCGCCTCGCAGATGCCGCCGAACGTTTCGGGGTTGTAGCCTGCGGGTACCGCAATCGAACATTCCGGCTCGAGAAACAGGTGCTCTGTGGCGGGTGTGCGGTAGGTCTGATCGACGACCACATCGGCGTCGGCAAAACCAGCGTCAACATCACCCTTGTCAACCTTGATGTGTTTGAGCAAGTTACCGTCGCTGCGTCCATCGTGCACTTGCGGTGCATCTGGCAGGGCGGCAGCTATCGCGTCGCTAACTGCGGGCAGTTCTTCGTAGTCAACTTCAATAAGCCGCAGTGCGGCCTCCGCGATTTCTTCCGTATCGGCGGCGACGATTGCGACCGCATCGCCGGCATAGCGAATCTTGTCGCCACACAGTACCGGCCAGTCACTGATCACAAGCCCATGCAAGTTACGGCCCGGAACATCATTATGAGTCAGCACGGCGCGCACACCGGCGAGTTTGCGGGCTGCGGCAGTATCGATCGAGCGGATTCGCGCATGCGCAAGCCCGGCGCGTTTCGTACGCGCGTGCAGCATTCCCGGGAATCGGTAGTCGTCCGTATAGCGGGCCTCGCCGGTAATCTTGGCGCGCGCATCCGGGTTTGGCAGCGCCTTGCCGACCGACTTGCGAGCCGGCCGTGTGGCAGGAAAATCGGCGGGAACATCTTGTCCCGAGGCTTGCAAAATTGCGCGTATCACACTGCGATAGCCCGTGCAGCGGCAGTAAGTGTCCTTCAATGCGACTTCGATGTGTTGCTCGGTCACGGTTTCGCCAGCGGCGCGCTTGTCATCAATGAGCGCTTTGGACGTCATGATCAGTCCCGGAGTGCAGATACCGCACTGCACCGCGCCATGATCCAGAAATGCCTGCTGCAACGGATGCAGTGCGCCATCCTCTGACAGACTTTCGATCGTCTCGATACTGGCGCCTTGCGCTTTGAAGGCCGGGTAGACACAGCTGACGACCGGTGTGCCATCGACCAGTACGCTGCAGATTCCGCACTCGGCTTCATTGCAGCCGATTTTGGTGCCGGTCAGTTGGAGGTCCTTGCGCAGCACTTCCGAGAGATAGCGTGACTCGGGTACGTCGACTTCCACGGCTTTGCCGTTGACGGTCATGTGCAGCCTGCTCATAAGTCAGGATCCTCGGCAGCAATCGCGCGCTGAGTGGCGCGCTGCAGAATCACGGGCAGGTAAGTTCGCAGCATTTCCTCGCGATATTCGTGACTGGCGCGGTATTTGCTCGCACGCAACGAGACACTCTTCAGCGCGACTTTTGTGGCGTGCTCGAACTGGTCCGCCGATGCCGGTTTGCCGAGCAACGCGTCCATCGCGGCTTCCACTAAATAGGGCACAGGTCCGACAGGCCCCATGCTGATGCGCGCTTGCGTTATGGTGTTGTCGTCACCCAGCTGCAAGCGCACCGCCATCGAGATGATGGGCAGGCACAGGCCTTGCGGGCGCATAACGCGGTGATGCGCCGAACCCTCGCGTGCGGCGGTGGGCCGAAAGCGCAGCCGCGTCAACACCTCCCGGTTGCGATCAATAAAACTCTTACCCGGGCCACGGAATGAATCTTCGACCGGCATCCAGCGCGTGCCAGCGGCACCGGCAACCTCAATTTCACCGCCGAGGGCCAGGAAGCCAATGGTGCCGTCGCCG
>JAOTYY010000413.1 GCA_029861595.1 Gammaproteobacteria bacterium | reverse complement strand
TCGGCACAACCGCTGCGTTGAAGGTCAATGGTGAGGTCCTGGGGGCTTCACGGAAACTGGTTGCCGGCGATCAGCTCGAGTTTTTCGGCACATTGGTTGTTGTCGATGAGGCCGATGGTGCGCTACGTTTGACTGTGCAGCTCGAAGGTAGTGCCTATGTCACCAAACCGCCCGAGTTGGCCGATTCGTCCGCAGCGCCAGCAGAAGAAACGATTGTCGCCACAGCGTTTCGACGGGCTGTTGATACGGCGCCGGTGGCTGTTAAACCCGCCGGTATTCGCTGGCAGACGATCGTCGGGTCAGTCATTGCTGTACTGGTCCTGGTTTCGTGGTTGCTCTTCACATCAAAATCTATTCAGTTCGACGTGCAGCCTGCGGGCATGGACGAAATTTCCGTGACTGGCGGTTGGTTCAAGCTGCCTGTCGGTGAACGCATCCTGATGCGCCAGGGGACCTATACGGTCAATGTCCGCAAGGAAGGGTATTACGACGTCGCGCAAACCCTGCAGATTGGTGAAGAACCCAGTCGCACTGTCATCATCGAAATGCGCAAGTTGCCGGGACAGCTGACCGTTGCGACCGAACCGGCAGTGGACGCGTTCGTGACGGTTGACGACAACCGCGTCGGTCCGGCACCTTTCGGGCCGCTGGAGCTTGAACCCGGCACGCATAGCGTCACTGTAACGGCCGACCGGTTTCTGCCATTTACGCAAAGGCTGTCGGTACCGGGTCTCGGACTGCACCAGCGCCTTGATGTGCAGTTGGTACCAATGTGGGCCGATGTCGAGGTGACCTCTGAGCCCTCCGGGGCCGCCGTTTTTCAGGGTACCGAGCAGGTCGGCGAAACGCCGATGCGCCTGGAGCTCATGGAAGGGTCCCATTCGCTCAGTATCATGAAAGACGGGTTCAAGGCCTGGGACGGTTCTGTCGAGGCAATCGCGAATATCTCGCAAACGCTGCCGACCGTGATGCTGGAACCCGCAAATGCGCAGTTACGCGTTTTGTCCATTCCTCGCGGTGCGAATGTGAGTGTGAATGGCCGCTACCGCGGGCAGTCGCCGGTCACGATCCCGCTTTCACCGGACATTGATTACGAAATCGGCTTGTCGAAGGCAGGATATGGCTCGACGAACCGGCGCGTGCGCCTGGAAGCGGCAGCGTCGAGAGAAATTGAGGTAGACCTGACGGCGCGAGTTGGTGAAGTGACGGTCGCAGTTTTGCCGGATGATGCCACCGTTTATGTTGACGGGCAGGCACGTGGTAACGGGACGGTGACGCTCAATTTGTCTTCGGCGCCGCACAGGCTGGAAGTCAAGAAGAGCGGCTATGCGAGTTTTGCCCGAAGTGTGACGCCGCGGCCCGGGTACCCGCAAACGATTCAGGTAAGGCTTTTGTCGGACGCCGAAGTCGTCGCTCGAAGTACGGCGCGGTCAATGACAACCTCGCAAGGACAGGATCTTCGTCGTGTCGAGGCAGGCTCATTCACCATGGGGACGTCGCGACGCGAGCAGGGCAGGCGTGCCAACGAAGTGCTGTTGCCGGTGACACTCACGAAGCCTTTTTATATCGGTGCCAAAGAAGTGACCAACCGGGAGTTTCGCCAGTTTCGTTCCACACACGACTCTGGTGGCGCTCTGCACATATCGCTTGCCGGCGACCTGAACCCGGTCGTTAATGTCAGCTGGGAAGAAGCAGTCGATTACTGTAACTGGCTGAGTGTTCAGGAAGGACTGACACCGGCCTACGAGAAGAAATTCGAGCGCTGGCAGCCAGTGAGCCCGGTCCCCAATGGATATCGCCTCCCCTCGGAAGCGGAGTGGGTGTGGGCCATCCGTTACCAGGGACGGCCGACGGCGGCGACATTCCCATGGGGCGGGCGAATGCCCCCGCGCCGTGACAGCGGCAACTATGCGGGCAAATCTGCCAATGCCCTGGTAGCCAGTATTTTGCCGGGCTGGGACGATGGCTATGCGTCGACGGCGCCGGTCGGTTCTTTTGCTGCTAATGCGCTGGGGATCTATGATGGTGGTGGCAATGTCGCCGAGTGGGTGCAGGATTACTACTCTGTGCCGACACCGGGGCAGACTGAGCCGGTTAGCAATCCGACCGGCCCGGCACGGGGTTCCAGCCGGGTTATTCGGGGATCGAGCTGGATGCACTCGGGTATCCTGGAATTGCGCCTC
>JAOTYY010000412.1 GCA_029861595.1 Gammaproteobacteria bacterium | reverse complement strand
CGGAATTTGCGGCAAAGATTAGCGACGATTGGACGATAGCGATTGGTGCCGACAACCTGACTGACGAGTATCCCGACCTTTCCAGCGATGACATCAATTACTTCGGTCATCTGCCGTACGATGTGTTGTCGGGGATAGGGATGAATGGCCGGTATTTTTACCTGCGCACGCAGTATGACTTTTAGGGCGTGTAACGGCTGACTGAAGTTACGATAAGCGGCATGTCGGCCGGTAGAAAAAACAAGTTCCGCTTCACGACTGTCACGGCAGTCGTGATCGCGAATATGGTTGGTACCGGGGTGTTCACAAGCCTCGGTTTCCAGCTACTGGAGATCCACTCCGGCTTCGCGCTACTTGCGCTCTGGGCCGTCGGCGGGATCGCCGCCCTGTGCGGAGCCATGACTTATGCGGAACTCGGCGCCGCCCTGCCGCGCTCGGGCGGCGAATACAATTTCCTCGCGCGCATCTTCCACCCAAGCGTGGGCTTCATCGCCGGTTGGGTATCCGCCACAATCGGATTCGCCGGGCCATGCGCGCTGGCCGCGATGACCTTCGCTGCTTACGCGACCTCGGTCGTGGACGTTGGTGCTTCGCCCTGGGTGCGCCCCGCGCTTGCCGCCGGCCTGGTCATCGCGCTCGGCCTGGCACATGCCTCCAACCACCGCACCAGCGGCGGCACCCAGCTCGTATTCACCGTCCTGAAGGTCGGCGTCATCGTCGCTTTCTGTGTGGCCGCCCTGGCGTTCGCCGGTGAACCGCAGCCGCTCAGTTTCCTGCCGGTCGCCGGCGACGGCGGGCGGCTCTTCAGCGGCGAGTTTGCCGTGGCGCTGATCTACGTGAGCTATGCCTATACGGGGTGGAATGCTGCGACTTATCTCAGCAGCGAACTCGAGAATCCGCAGCGCACGCTGCCCATTATCCTGTTCAGCGGCACGCTGGTGGTCATGCTGCTGTACCTGGCGCTGAACTTTGTCTTCCTGAGCGTCGCGCCGGTAGAGGCGATGCGCGGGCAGGTAGAGGTGGGTTACATTGCCGCCCGCGCGGCCTTTGGCGAGTTCGGTGGCAAGCTCACCGGACTGGTACTGGCCGCACTCCTCATCTCGACGGTCAGCGCCATGACGCTCGCCGGGCCGCGAGTGCTGCAGGTTATCGGCGAGGATTTCCACGCCCTGCGTTTTTTCGCACGTACTAACCGCGATGACATTCCGGCGCGTGCGATTTACACCCAGACGGCGCTGTCGGTGATCTTCATCCTGAGCTCGAGCTTCGAATCCGTCCTGGTATTCGCCGGTTTCACGCTCGCGCTGAGCAGTTTCGTCACCGTGCTCGGCGTATTCGTTCTGCGCTGGCGGCAGCCGGAGCTGCCGCGACCGTACCGGACTTTCGGCTATCCGCTGACACCGCTGTTGTATCTGGCGCTGACCGGCTGGACGCTCGCATTCGTACTCATCAACAAGCCGGCGGAGGGTCTGTTCGGCCTGGGCGTAATGGCCTCCGGTTTGGTTTTCTATCTCGTCTCCGCACGCGCCAGTCGCGCGTCAGCTTACTGACCGCGCAATGAATGGGCCGCCAGCGCGGTCGTTACAGTAGTATGTAGCCCTTCAGCGTTCGAGCCCTTATATGAAACACGAGATCGTAGTCTTCGGTGCCACCAGTTTCGTCGGTCAGATCCTGTGTCGCCATCTGGCAGAGCAGTTCAACGCCGGGGAACTCGACTGGGCAGTGGCAGGCCGCTCGCCCGAAAAACTCGACAAGCTGCGGGCGACGCTCGCGGATGCCCATCGCGATGTGCCGCAGATCGTTGCCGACGCGGCGGACGAGGCGGCGTTGCGCGAGTTGGCCAGCAAGGCGCGGGTCGTGATTTCCACGGTGGGGCCGTATGCGCTGTATGGCGAGCCACTGGTGAAGGTCTGTGCTGAAAGCGGCACTGATTATTGCGACCTCACCGGCGAGGTGCAGTGGATACGCCGCATGATCGAGCGTTACGAGAAGACGGCGGCAGCCAGCGGGGCGCGTATCGTGCATTGCTGCGGTTTCGATTCCATCCCCTCGGACCTCGGTGTCCATTTCCTCCAGCACAAGGCGCTCGAGCGTTTCGGGTCCCCCTGTGAGCGGGTGAAAATGCGCGTGCGCGGCATGCGCGGCGGCATATCAGGCGGCACGGTCGCCAGCATGATGAACATTGC
>JAOTYY010000195.1 GCA_029861595.1 Gammaproteobacteria bacterium | reverse complement strand
CTCGGCCATGGTGGCCATGACTCGTTCGATCCTGATTGGCTTACCCGCTTCGGCGTACCGGACGCGCAGCAACTCCGTTTCGGCGTCGACTCGTGTCTTCGGGCCGCGGATAGTAAAGCGGTAGGTGTCATCGACTTTTTCGGCTGGTGTATCCATGATCATCCAGGGGGGCCACAGCGCCTCTATGGTCTTCATGTCCAGTGATTTTTTTCGGTTGACTGTTTTCACGTTGACTTCAGGCGCTCGTTAATACTCTTCACTCACCAGGGCAGATGAGCAGATTCTGTGCCGTTAAACGGACGCGGTAACGCTGAAATTTGAAGCATTTCACAGAGTTGGTATATTCCATCGTCGGAGGTTGCGGAAACCGCGCTGGGCGGTTACCGGTTATGACTCGACGATGGTGTCAACATCTCCGCTCGGCCGGCGTCGATCGCAACGCCTGCTTGCAGGCAGGGGTTTTAAGGTTGCGAGCTGTCAACAGTTGACAATTATTGTCTGAAAAGACCCGCCTGGACGGCATAATCCGCCCCGCTAATTCGTTGTCCGGCGTTCGTGCGGTGCAACAACTCAGTGCCCAGGTCGTGCGCTGGTCGGGGACACCCGCGCGAGCGGTCTTTGTTCCACTGTGCACTCATGAGTTAGGATGCGTACACATCCAACAGTGTGCTTGTAGAGCACGGTGAAGCATGCTCGAGTCGCTACAGTCCTGGTTGCATGAACGCAATATTACTGAGGTCGAGTGCCTGATCCCTGATATGACAGGAAATGCGCGCGGCAAGATAATCCCGGCTGACAAGTTCGCTGCCGAGGAAGGAATGCGGCTGCCGGAAAGTCTGTTCATCCAGACGGTTACGGGAGAGTGGCCGGACGACGCATCTATGGTAGATCCCACGGAGCAGGACATGATCCTGCGCCCGGATCCGCAGACCGTGCGTCTGGTGCCTTGGGCGGACGAGCCGACCGCGCAGGTCATACACGACTGCTACGATCAGCAGGGTAATCCTATCGACATTTCGCCGCGCGCGGTGCTGCGAAAAATTCTGGCTCTGTACGAGGCGCGCGAGTGGCGCCCGGTGGTGGCGCCGGAACTGGAGTTTTTTCTGGTCAAGCAGAATGTCGATCCGGACTACCCCCTGGAACCGCCAGTTGGCCGGTCGGGACGCCAGGAGTCCGCGCGTCAGTCATTCAGTATCGATGCGATCAACGAGTTCGATCCGGTGCTCAACGACATCTACGACTACTGTGAACTGCAGGCAATCGAGGTGGATACGCTGGTGCACGAATCGGGCGCGGCCCAGATGGAAATAAATTTCGCCCATGGCGATGCATTAAGCCTCTCGGATCAAGTATTTCTGTTCAAGCGCACCGTGCGCGAAGCGGCGTTGCGCCACGGGATCTACGCGACGTTCATGGCCAAGCCGATGGCGGGCGAACCCGGCAGCTCAATGCACATACATCACAGCATCGTGGATGTGCAAGGACGCAACCTGTTTTCCACCGATGAGAACGAGTACACGCCCGCGTTTCTTAGTTTCATTGCCGGATTGCAGGCTTACCTGCCGTCCGCGATGTCCCTTTTCGCGCCAAACGTCAACTCTTACCGGCGCATTGCAAAGCACGAATCGGCGCCGATAAACACGCATTGGGGTTACGATAATCGCACGGTGGGATTGCGGGTGCCGATGTGCACACCGACTTCGATGCGGTTGGAGAACCGTGTCGCGGGGGCTGATGCAAACCCGTATCTGGCGATTGCCGCCTCGCTTGCGTGCGGCTACTTGGGCATCATCGAAAACCTTGAGCCCAGCGACGCCGTGCAGGACAGTGGCTACGATCTGCCTTATGGTTTGCCACGCAGTCTGGAGGAAGCACTGCGCCACCTTAGCGAATGCGAGCCGTTACAGGCGTTGCTCGGAGAACGGTTCGTGCGCGCCTATGCAGCGGTCAAAGAAAAGGAATACGAGACTTTTCTGCGCGTAATCAGTTCCTGGGAGCGGGAATTTCTGCTTCTCAACGTGTGAGCGCCAGACTTGTGTGGGTTATCTGGCGCAGACATCGTTACTCGAGCATCAAGGCATCGAACATGCCGACACGACCATGAGAGGTGAGGCATGAGCAACACGTCCGGCAATCCGCGATCTACCAGTGAGTACCAGGCGTTCGACCGTCGTCACCACTGGCATCCGTTCACCGACACCAAGGCGTTGAACAAAAAAGGTACGCGCGTCATCGTGCGTGCCGACGGCGTATACCTGTGGGACACCGACGGTAATCGAATTCTCGATGGTATGGCCGGTCTGTGGTGCGTCAACATCGGTTATGGACGTAAAGAGTTGTGCGATGCTGCGTATGCGCAGATGCTCGAGCTACCCTATTACAACAGTTTTTTTCAGACCGCCCATCCGCCGGCGATAGAGCTGTCCAAGATATTGGCTGAGGTGACACCGGCTGGCCTGCAATATGCTTTTTTCACCAACTCGGGCTCGGAAGCCAACGACACCGTGGTGCGGCTAGTGCGCCACTACTGGAGCGTGCGCGGACAGCCTTCGCGCGACATCATCATCAGCCGGGATAACGCGTATCACGGCAGCACGGTGGCCGCGGCCAGTCTCGGCGGTATGCAGCCCATGCACGCGCAGGGCGGCCTGCCGATTCCCGGTGTCGAACACATCATGCAGCCGCACTACTACCTGCTGGGCGAGGGCATGGACGAAAAGGAATTCGGCTTACTGGCAGCGCGCGCTTTGGAGGAGAAAATCCATGCGCTGGGTAAACATCGTGTCGCGGCATTCATCGCCGAGCCGATTCAAGGCGCTGGCGGGGTAATCGTTCCGCCATCGTCCTACTGGCCCGAGATTCAACGCATTTGCCGCGAGTACGAAATCCTGCTGGTCGCCGACGAAGTTATTTGCGGCTTCGGGCGCACCGGTGAATGGTTCGGTACGGATTACTACGGTTTGCAGGCGGACCTCATGCCGATCGCCAAAGGTTTGTCGTCCGGCTACCTGCCAATCGGGGCGGTCATGATCGGCGACAAGGTGGCCGAGACGGTCATCGAATCGGGTGGCGAGTTCGCGCACGGATATACATACTCCGGCCATCCTGCGTCTTGTGCGGTAGCCATTGAAAATATTCGCATTCTGCAGCGCGAGCGCATCATCGAAAAGGCCGCTCAAGACGTGGCTCCCTACTTCCAGAAGTGTCTGGCCGAATTTTCGAACCATCCGCTGGTTGGCGAAGTGCGGGGTGTCGGCATGTTTGCCGGAATCGAACTCAGCGCTGACAAGCGCACACGGGCGAGATTCAAGCCGCTCGGAAAGGCGGGTACGTTGTGTCGAGATCTGTGCATCGAAAACGGTCTGGTCATGCGCGCCGTGGGTGATCGTATGATTCTGTCGCCACCCTTGGTCATTACCCGTGAACAGATCGATGAACTGATCGGGAAAGTCGCGCAGTCATTTGACATGACAGCCAAAGAGTTAGGCATTCAGTGATGGAACAGTTACAGGCGCTGTTGGAGCAGCGATACGGTGACGGCACAGGCACCCACCACGATGTGGAACTGAACCAGACACTGCGCAATATTCTTTCGCGGCGCAGCGTGCGCTCGTTCCGCGAAGACACAGTGCCCGAGGCGCTGTTGCAGACACTATTTGCCACAGCGTTTTCAGCGCCGTCGAAATCGGATCTGCAGCAGGCCTGTGTGATCAACGTCAGCGACCCGGATCAGAGAACGCGCATCGCCGGGTTGCACGGCAATACAGACTGGCTCGCACGGGCACCGGTATTCATGGTCTGGTGTGGAGATAGCCGACGCATCCGCAGGCTCTGTGAATGGCGTGGTCATGCGTTTGCCAACGATCACCTGGACGCTTTCATGAACGCAGCGGTGGACGTGGCAATCGTCATGCAGACGTTTATCGTTGCCGCGGAGTCGGTAGGACTGGGTTGTTGTCCGGTGAGCGAGGTGCGCAATCGGATCGTGGCGCTGTCCGAGATTCTGGCGCTGCCGAAATGGGTATTTCCGGTGGCCGGTTTGTGTGTCGGCTGGGCGGATCGGCAGCCTCCACTGAGCATGCGTCTGCCGTTGCAGGTAACCGTTCACGACAACCGCTACGACGACACGGGCTTATTCGAGACCGTGTCTGCCTACGACGCACATCGCGAAAGCCGCGAACAGACGCCACCCGAAAAACAGCGTATGGTCGAGCGTTACGGGGTCAGTGACACCTACGGGTGGTCTGAGAACCGTACTCGCCAATACAGTGTCGCCGCGCGCGCCGATTTCGGCGAATACATCAGGGCGCAGGGCTTCGATTTATCCTGATTTGCTTGCGGTCAGGGAACCGCGGGCGCTGCGTTCAATGCGCTGTCTGCCTGCTCGCTCAACAACGCGCGAGCCCGCCCGGCGAGATACGTGGAGCCGGTGACGCAAAGCAGGTCGTTTTCACCCAGTCCGCGGGTTGCCTCGCCGAGCGCCGGCGCGAGTTCCACGCACGCCGCCACTTCCAGGTGCGGGTGCGCGTGCCGCAACACTTGCGCGAGGCGCCCCGGGGGCACGGTGTAGTCGGGGTCCGCCACGGTGGTTACGACTCGCCGGGCAGTATCGCCCAATCCGGCAACAAGTTCGTGCAGATGCCGTTCGCTGGAACACGCGACAAGGAAATGCACGCGTCGGTGAGGTATCGCCCGCAGCGCATCGTGCAGGGCACCGAATGACGCCGAGGTATGCGCTGCGTCGATAAGGATTGCGGGGGCGCCAGGTAGCAACTCGCAGCGCGCGGGCAGCGCTCGGGCAAATGCCGCTGATACGGCGTCGGCGCGTGCAGCTAGGCACAGGTTTTCGTATGCCGCCAATGCCAGTGCGGCATTCTCGACCAAGGCCGGTGCCGTTGCGGCGAGATCGAACGTCACTGCGTTTTGTCCCCGGTAAGTCACGCGCTGTATCGCTGTGCCTTTGCGCACGCTCTGATACTCGAAGTCGCGACCTGCGCACAGTAACGCCGCGCCGGCATCCTGTGCCTCACGCGCCACAACCTGGTACGCATCGCGCATCAGCGCCGCGCATACCACGGGTATTCCTGGTTTGATTATCCCGGCTTTTTGCGTCGCAATTTCCGCGATCGAGTCGCCCAGTACGTCACGGTGTTCCAACTCGATACGGGTAATCACGCACAGCGCGGGTCGCACGACATTAGTGGCGTCAAATCGGCCACCGACACCGGTTTCGAACAGCGTCCAATCTGGTTTGCATGCGGCGAACAGGGTTACGGCGATGGCCGTCAGCAGGTCGAAAAAACGTGGTTCGTCCACGAACGCCCCGTCATCCACCGCCTCCTGCACTCGATGCACTGCATCAAGCAGCGCGCGTTCCGCTACAGGCTCACCGCAAATGCGGAAGCGCTCTCGCCAGTGCTGCAGATGGGGTGAGGTGAACGTGGCCACGCGATAGCCGTGACTAATCAGTAAGCTCTCGAGATACAGGGCAGTGGAGCCTTTGCCCTTGGAGCCAGCGATGTGCACGGTGCGTAACCCATCCTGTAGGTTGCCCAGGTGCCGTAAGGCCTGGCGCAGCGGAGCGAGCGAGTTGTCGTGCAGCAGAAAGTGCGGCGTGCGTTGTTTGCCGGCATGGCGCAACAGCACCTGCCAGACCCGATCGATTTTGGCGGCGGCGATCATCGGCATTACTATGCAAGGTCGTCTCAGGTGGGTCCAGAGCGATTCCCGTCAGCCCGTGGGAGCGACACATTATGTAGCTGTTGCGACACCCTGCCGTTCCCGATTCGTGACGCTTCGGGCGATGCGGCATAGGTCACTGAATACCCAAGCGATTCTTTAGTTTTGTCGTGTCGTTTTTCGATAACCGCAGGTCGTCAGTGCGCCAGCTTTTGCGGGTCGGCATTCCTACTCTGTGGGCTTCTGGGTTTAACCAGTCCGTGCATGCACCCGGGAGAAAAATACCATGACAGACGAAGTCGAAACGCAGGACGAAGACGAAATCGATCTTGCTTCGCTGAGCACCGATGAACTGGTCGAGCAGATGCATGATGATTTGTACGATGGTCTGAAAGACGAAATCGTCGAAGCCACCAATATTCTCCTGGAACGCGGCTGGGATGCGGGCAAGGTGCTCAACGACGCACTGGTCGAAGGCATGCGCATCGTCGGCATCGACTTCCGCGACGGCATTCTGTTCGTGCCGGAAGTACTGCTTGCGGCCAACGCCATGAAGGGCGGGATGGGTATTCTGCGCCCGCTGCTGGCCGAAACCGGCGCCGCGACTGTCGGCAAGGCCGTGATCGGAACGGTGAAAGGCGATATTCACGACATCGGCAAAAACCTGGTCGGCATGATGTGGGAAGGCGCCGGATTCGAAGTCATCGACATCGGCATCAACAATCCGGTGGAGAACTATCTCCAGGCTATCGAAGAGCACAAGCCGGATATCATCGGCATGTCGGCGCTGCTCACGACCACCATGCCGTATATGAAAGTCGTGATCGATACGCTGGTGGAGCAGGGCATTCGCGATGACTATCTGGTGCTGGTCGGCGGTGCACCGCTGAACGAGGAGTTCGGTAAGGCCGTAGGCGCTGACGCCTATTGCCGCGATGCGGCGGTAGCGGTAGAGACGGCGAAAAGCCTGATTGCCGCGAAACGCGCGGCAGCCTGATTCGGTGCGCACCGGGGCAGTGGCACAAGACGGCGCGGTATTGGTTATCGCGTGCGGAGCGATTGCCCACGAGCTCGTTGCAGTCATTCGCGCCAACCGTTGGGAACACGTCAAGGTGCAGTGTCTGCCAGCCGCTCTGCACAATGATCCGCAGCGAATTCCCGGTGCGGTGCGTGCCAAGATCCAGGCGGCCAAGGGACGGTATCGGCACCTGTTTGTCGCCTACGCCGATTGCGGCACCGGAGGGTTGCTGGACGAAGTGCTACAGGAGGCAGACGTGCAGCGTCTGCCGGGAGCCCACTGTTACGAGTTCTTCGCCGGTGCCAGGGAGTTCAAGGAATTGAGCGACGAAGAACCGGGCACGTTTTATCTTACCGATTTCCTGGCGCGGCACTTCGAGCGATTGATAGTGAAGACATTTCGTCTGGACGAGCATCCCGAGTTGCTGGAGATGCTGTTCGGCAACTATCGCCGCCTGGTGTATCTGGCGCAAACGGAAAATCCCGCGTTGACGGGCATGGCACGTGCGGCAGCGGAAAAACTGGGGCTGCAATTCGAACGCCGGATTACGGGCTACGGCGAGCTGGCAGAGCGATTGGTGGAATTCGAGGCGCGGTCCGGAACGGCCGAACAGGTAGCGCAGTGGCAAAGCTGATCACCGTTTACTGGCGCGACATTCCTTCGCAAGTGATGGTCAGGGTGGGACGCGACACGTCCAAGGTAATGTTGTCGCAGCGTTTTCAGCAATCCATCGACCGTGCCGCCATGCGAGCCGGGAAAGGCAGCAGCGATTTGTATCTGGCGGAATGGCGGCGTGAGTCACGCAGTTGCAGCGGCGACCCTCAGGCCGAGGTCAATCGAGAAGCGCAGCGTCTGGAGGCGGCATACGACGACGCTAGATTGGAGTCGCTGGTTGGATCCAAGGGCGAAGATTCCGCCGCCCAGGAAGCCTGAGCAATGTACGCGATGCGACGATGGTCGGTCCGCGAGGCGCGTTTGCTGGAGAGTTTCTACGGCGTCGTGGAGCGCATTCTGGTTACCTGTAATCCGCTGTTGCGAACTTTGGGTTACGCGCGCCTGGAACGTCCGTTCGCGTTCGTCGAGCGACATTTGAAAGGATTCTTATTTGATTGCCGGATGTGCGGCGAATGCGTATTGAGTTCAACAGGCATGGCTTGCCCGATGAATTGCCCGAAACAACTGCGCAACGGACCGTGCGGCGGGGTTCGCGAAAACGGCAACTGCGAAGTCGACCCCGACATGGGTTGCGTATGGGTGGAAGCCATCGAAGGCGCTTCGCGCATGCGCCACGGCATGGAAAAAATCCGCGTCGTACAGGCGCCAGTCGATTCGCAGTTGCGCGGCCGTTCTGCGGCGTTGCGTGTCGCCCGGTTGCTATCCGAAAAACGCGCGCAATCGCGCGATAACGTAACCACAGTGAGTTAGCCTTATCATGCATTTTGAAGACGAACCAGTACCTGGATACTCGTTACCGGTA
>JAOTYY010000411.1 GCA_029861595.1 Gammaproteobacteria bacterium | reverse complement strand
CGATGCGTCATCGCAATCTCCTGACGCTCTCCCCCTGGGACGTGTTTCCGAGGCAAGATCCCGCCGATTACCGCTACACGAACCTGTTGCCGCTGCTCAACTGCGCAGATTCCGTTTCGTTTTGCCGGGACGTCGACATCTGTCATTGGAATGTTAAGGAATTCAAAGGCTTCCACGAAAGGGTAGGCGCCATCCTGAAGTGCTCAAGTGAGACGCCCCTGATTGCGAAACAGGTGTGATCTGGGATACGGTCTACCGTCCTTAGGCAGAGCAGCAAGGGGATGCTTTGCAGCCCATAACACCTGACGCACACGGCATAGCGGTCCTGGTTCTGACGATCGTCGCGTTATTCCTGTTCACGCGCGATCGTATACCGCTGGAGTCGTCGTCACTGACAATCCTGATAATCCTGACCGCAGGGTTCGCGCTGTTTCCTTATACAAAGGACGGTGCAGTCGCCGTCGGCCCCATCGACTTCTTCGCGGGCTTTGGTAACGAAGCGCTGATCGCCATCTGCGCGCTCATGATGGTGGGCAAGGCGCTGGAGACGACCGGTGCGCTGCAACCACTCGCCAACGTTGTCGGCAAGGCGTGGTCGACAAGACCTGTACTCGCAATGATTTCGACGCTTGTCGCCGGCGCAATCCTGAGCGCCTTCATGAACAACACACCGATCGTTGTGCTACTCATGCCCATCATCGTTGGCGCGTCGCTCCGTTCGAAATTCCCGGTGTCCGGCGTCATGATGCCCATGGGGCTTGCGACAATTATCGGCGGCATGTCGACGTCGATCGGTACCTCGACCAATCTGCTCGTTGTCGGTATCGCGCACGATATGGGTGGTTTCGATTTCTCGATGTTCGACTGGGTTTTGCCGGTTGCCGTGGTCGGTGGATTCGGAGTGCTGTTCCTGTGGCTGGTTGCGCCACGGCTGCTGCCGGATCGCACGCCGCCAATGGCCGACACGACACCGCGCATTTTCAGTGCACAACTGCACGTCAAGGAAGGCGGCTTCTCCGACGGCAAATCACTGTCTGAAGTCCTGGCAAAAGCGGACGGCAACCTGCGTATCGACAAGATCCAGCGTACCGAGTCGCTTTTCCTCGCGAAGTTGCCGTCGGTCATCATCCAGCCCGGCGACCGCCTGTTTGTGAAGGACTCGCCCGAGAACCTGAAACACTACGAGAGTCTCCTCGGCACAACACTGTTCAACCTGTCGGACAGCGAGCACCCGGTCGATGAGGAGACACCACTCAAGGCCGAGGGCCAGCAGCTCGCCGAAGTTGTCATTACGCGCGGGTCCCCGTTGCACTTACGCAGCCTGGCTGCCGCGCGTTTCACCAATAGTTACGGTCTGTTGCCTCTCGCACTGCACCGCGCCAGGGCGCCGAGCTCGCAGGTAACGGGAGACCTGAACATGATCCGGCTGCGTGCCGGTGACGTGCTGCTCGTTCAAGGTACGCGCGAAGCTATCGCGCAGCTCAAGGACAGCGGCTCGATGCTTGTTCTCGATGGCACGACAGACCTGCCGCACACGCACCGAGCCAAGCGCGCGCTGGCGGTCATGGGCTTCGTCGTTCTCGCCGCCGCGCTCGGTATCATGCCGATTTCTGTGAGCGCCCTGGTTGGCCTCGGCCTGATGATCGCTACAGGCTGCCTTACCTGGCGAGATGCCGCGAGCTCGCTGTCCATTCCGGTCGTGATGATCATTGTCACGGCGCTGGCGCTCGGCAAGGCGCTACTGGGTACGGGGATGGCGGACTACATCGCCGTGTCGTTCGTGGGCATGACGGCCGCGCTACCAGTGCCCCTGATCCTGAGCTCCTTCCTGTTGCTCATGACGATCATGACCAATATCGTCTCGAACAATGCGGCCGCGGCTATCGGTACGCCGATCGCGATCAGTATTGCGACGCAACTGGGCGTCAGCCCCGAGCCGTTCGTTCTCGCGGTTCTGTTCGGTGCCAACATGAGTTTCGCTACGCCGTACGGCTACCAGACAAACCTGCTCGTCATGACAGCCGGTGGTTACAAGTTCGGGGACTTCCTGCGTGTCGGCATTCCGTTGACCATTATTATGTGGATAGGGTTCTCGTTGGTCCTGCCGATGATGTTGTAGCGCGCGAAATACCTTGGCCGTTGCGCCCGCAACCATTGACTCCAACGATACGTGCAGGAATACTCGGCCA
>JAOTYY010000021.1 GCA_029861595.1 Gammaproteobacteria bacterium | reverse complement strand
CACAGTTAAATACGCATGTTGTAATGTGAAAAAAAACAGCAACGGTTATGATTGTATAAACGCCGCCGTTTCCGAGGGCTATAATGCGCTCTGAATACGGTGCAAAACACAGAAAACAATATTTTTCCACAGGCATGGAGGTCCGGTGTATGACTCCCTTTCGTTGTTCCGTCGCGGTGATCGGCATCACCATTTCAGTGTTGTTCGTTGGCTGTCAGACAGCGCCCACAGAACCGGATCCAAATCCAGGGCAGAAGCTGATCGATCAGGGCCGAGCATTATTTTTTGAGGAGACATTCGCCGGCAACGGCCGTACCTGTGGTTCGTGTCACCCAGTGGATAACAACCTGACGATCGAGCCGCGGTCGATCGCGCAACTGCCCTCAGACGATCCGCTGTTTGTAGCCGAATTCGTCCCGGCGCTGGCGGATAATTTCGAGAACCCGCGGCTGATGCGCGATTTCGGCCTGATTCTCGAGAACCTTGACGGCTTCGGGGACCTGGAGAACGTGTTCACTCAGCGCGGTGTCCCGCACGTCTTCGGGATGAGTGTGTCGGTGGACAGCCGCGACGGACCGCGCACCGGCTGGTCGGGTGATGGTGCACCAATAGACGGGTCCTTGCGTGCGTTCTCGGTGGGTGCCGTAATCCAGCATTTCCCGCTCTCCACCAACCGGATAGCGGGCGTGGATTTCCGCTTGCCCACCGAAGATGAGTTGGATGCGCTGGAAGCGTTCATGCTGGCGCAGGGGCGCCGGGAAGACTTGACTCTGCCGCTGCCCCTGAAGGGATTGCAGGCGGCACGCGGCCAGGAGCTTTTCAACGATGTGGCCGGCGGTAAATGCTTCGGTTGTCATTTCAATGCGGGCGCTAACGCCAATCCGGCGATTTTCGGGGCGGATGCCGGCAACCTCAATTTCAATACCGGCGTGGAGGCGCAGCCCGATCAGCCGGCCGATCACAGTGGCGAGCCGGTACCGCCCGATGACGGATTCGGGGTCCCCGGCAACGGGGAATTCAATACCCCACCACTGGTGGAAGCGGCCGATACGGCGCCGTTTTTCCATAACAATTCGGTCGCTACCGTGGAGGGTGCAGTGGCGTTTTACAACGGGGACGCCTTCAACAATTCACCAGCCGGCCAGCTGGTTGCCGGTGCCACCGGTGGTCCGATAAATCTGGACGCGACCCAGGTTGAAGCGGTGGCAGCGTTTCTGCGCGTTATAAACGCTCTGGAGAATATTCGTGCGGCGACCGAATTGCTGGAAGCGATACGCGATAACCGGCGCCTGGTCGGACGCCTGGCCAATGAGCAGCCCATCGTAGCCATAGCGGAAATCGAGGATGCGGTCGAAGTGCTGGATGCTGTCGCGCTGCATCGGGACGCCGTCGCCGCATTGCGTGAAGCGCACGGTTATGCGAGCGACATCCCGGACAGTTCTTTTACCAGCACCAGATCCGACCTCGCGCGTAAAGCACTGGACGCCTTGAATGATGCACAGGACGATCTGATTGAATCGTGAGCAGGCGCAGACAATGGAGAAAGATTATGCAAAAGATACGAACTGACAAGGCACTTGCGCTGGCGACCTGCCTGGTGTTGGTGTCGACTGCCGGTGCTCACCCGATGACCGAGAAGTACATTCCGGTCGGCGCCTACCCGAACTGGGATCGCGGCACCGTGCGCGGTACATTGGAAAGCGTCGACCAGGCGGAGAAATCAATTGTCGTGCGTACCTCAAAAGGGCTGGAGCGTGCCATACTCGGAGAGACCACGAAAATCTGGCTGGACAGGTCGTCGATGCGAAAGGTGAATCTCGACGGAAGTCTAAGTGACCTGCGGGCGGGTCAAGAGATCGAAGTACGGCGCGACGGAGAGTATGGCCTCTGGATCAAGATGAAAGTAGCGCCTTAGCATAGGCGTCAAGCGCACCGCGTCGCCTTTCAGATCCGTCACGTCAGCGCGCGCGTCGTGAAAACGTAATCAGCGACGGGCGTGCCGCCGATCAGGTGTTCCTGAATGATTCGTTCGAGCACTTCGGGTGTGCAGGAGTGATACCAGACGCCGTCCGGATACACGAGTGCTATCGGACCCTGCGTGCAGATCTGCAGACAGTTGGCTTTGGTACGATAGATGCCGCCTTCCTTGATCAGTCCCAGTTCCTTGAGGCGGCGCTTGAGATACTCCCAGGAAAGCAGGCTGTCGCCGTGTGTGGAGCATTTCGGCTTGGTTTGGTCGCAGCAGAGAAAAATGTGCCGACGGATGTTGCCGACCCCAAGGTCGTCGACCGCGGCTTTCAGGTACTTGTCGCGGACAGCGTTCCGGCGCGCTTCGTTGTTCACGGACCAGCAGTGCTCTCATTTCATTGACCCTCGGGATTATGTCAGATTGTCCCTTGCCAATAATACCTCGACCTAAAACCACAGAGTTGTGTATGTGGATGTGTATAGGTAAAATAACGATTAGTCAGCGGGGAGATTCGCCATGGCCGCGGTGCCACAAGAGAAACTGGTAAGGAAGCAATACCTGGTTTCCGAAAGACAAGTCGAGAAGCTGAAGCTCATCGCGTCGCGGGAAGACAAATCGGCGGCCGAGATCGTGCGGCTGGCCATCGATGCCTACGACCCGGACGCGGTCGATGAAATGGATGCGCCCGAATTCGTCACACTGGTCGCGGAGCGCCTGAAAGAAGCCGTCAAATCGACCAGGGCGGCCAGGCGCAAAATGGAACGTACCCTGAAAGCGCTCGGCAACGGGACTTAGCCGCGATGGCCGGCTGGAAGGAACTCCTGGTCGATGTGCTGAAGTTGACCGACGAAGTGAAGCGCCTCAACAGAGCGACCGACCTGCTGTCGGAGCGCACCATCGATATAGACAAGCGCCTGGTACGGTTGGAAACGGTTGTCGAGATCGGGGCCCGGGGACAAAAGAAACTGCCGAAATCCAAATAGTATTTCGTTGCCCGCCGCTTGGCGGAGCGACTGGTTTACGCACTTTCTCCACATATCGATTCTTACACAATTCGTGAGGAACTGGATCTGAAAATCACGATCATAGGCGCGGGTGCGATGGGCTCGGTGTACGCCGGGCTGCTCGCCGATGCCGGCAAAGACGTGTCGGTCGTGGACGTCTGGGAAGAACACATCCAGGCGATCCGTGAGCACGGGCTGCGTGTCGAGGGTGCAAGCGGCGACCGCGTAGTGCGGAATCTGCAGGCGGTTACCAATGTGGCGGAGCTCGATCCATGTGATCTCGTCATCATCGCGACCAAGGCCTCCGGCGTCGGTGCCGCGGCCAGGGCGGTCGGGCCCATATTGCGTGACGACACCCTGGTGCTGACCATCCAGAACGGGCTGGGCGCCGGTGAGCGAATTTGCGAGCACATGCCCGGGGACAACGTGCTGTTAGGTGTTGCCGGCGGCTTCGGTGCATCTATCAAAGGTCCCGGCCATGCGCATCACAATGGCATGCAACTGATTCGCATCGGAGAGATGAATGGGGGGCTGACGGAGCGCGTCGAGAAGGTTGCGAGTGTATGGCGCGACGCCGGGTTCAATGTGAAAAGTTTTGCGGACATAGAGCAACTCGTGTGGGAAAAGTTCATCTGCAACGTTACGTTCAGCGCGCCCTGCACCGTTTTTCAACGCACCATCAGTGAAGTGATGGAGGATCCCTACGCGTGGAAAATCGCGTTGACCTGCGGTCTCGAAGCCGATGCTGCGGCGCGTGCGAAAAACATCGCATTGTCGTTTGACGATGCCGAGGAATACGTCAGCGCTTTCGGCAGGAGAATGCCGGATGCGCGCCCGTCGATGTTACTGGATCACCTCGACAGGCGGCCTTCGGAAATCGATGCGATAAACGGGATGGTCCCGGTGGTAGCCGCCGAGGTCGGCACGCGGGCACCTTACAATGAAGTGTTGACCGCGATCGTAAAATCTCGGGAAATGACGTTTAAACGTTGACACTAGCGCAAGCCAGGTAACCCTCACCCCCGGCCCCTCTCCCAGGGGGAGAGGGGAGAAACAGAGTCCTTCTCCTTGCGACGTGGAGCGACAAGTGTTCCCATCGCTGTGCGGCTAGGCAGTCGCCTTGGGTGCGGGATCTTCGCGGCGCGCAAGAGTGGCCAGCAATTCATCCAGCGCTTCACCTGCCTCGTCCTCCAGCGCCGCCTCGCGCAGTCGGTGAATACAATCCGCCGCGCCGGCATCAAGCTGGTCCAACACCGAGAGAATTTTCGTGTATTTGTCACTGCTGCGGTCATGCGTATCCGAGTAGCCTTTAAGCAACCGTTGGCACTTTAGAATTTCGACTGCAAGTTCATAGTCATCGGAGGCTTTGGTGCACACCAGATCCAGCCACTCGTGGATGCGCTGGTGCTCACGCCGGTAACGAAGCGAGCCGCGCCGCCAGCGGCGCATACCGGCAAGCAACGACATGAGTGCAAACCGGAAAAGGGTATCGGTTCGTACCCGGCGGCCTCCATCGACCAGTCTGCGAAGCACCGGGGCGACAAACTTGCTGCCCTCGATTAACTCGCCCAGCCGGGCGGGCAGGGTTCCGCACACTTCTTCGAGCCGTGGATGCATGAATTCGGTGATGTGCATGATCTGCGTCCTGGCGGCGCCGACTTCATTGCGCACACGCGTCATACGACTGCCCCGTGTTTTCAGTTCAGCTACACGAATAACATCGTCATAGGCCATTGCGCGCGCCAGGTACTTGGCGCCGTTCACTGTCAGTGCCCAGCCTTTGTCGTCAGCGTCTGCAACCGCAAGTCTGGCGATGCTATCGAGATATTCATCGCCGTAAGCGGCGTCCTGAAAATCGACCACGGCATTCAGCCCGCGCTGCAGCATCGCATGCACGGCATCCGGGAACTCAGTGCGAAGGCGTTCGCAGGCGGCCTCGTAACGGCGTCGTTCGGTATCGCAGCCACCGTGCAAGCGGCGTCGCGGAGTGTAACGTGGCGATTCAGGTGACGGCTCGTAGTCAGCGTTGACCGCATCGAATCCAGCAGCGAACGCAGCGAGGCTGGCCGCGACACCCACTCCGCCCCGTTCGATCGTTGTTTCGAAAGCCTGGCGGGGAAACGGCAAGGCGCCGGCGCCGGCAATCGCTCCGAACAGAGCCGCGGAAATCACGCTTCCTGTCTGATGCGCGATACTGGCCATGTCAGCGTGTACAAAACGCCGGGCCATGGACTTGACGAGCGCGAGCACGGCGCTGGCATCGGCTGTACCGTCGCCAGGAGCCGACTTTTCGCTCACCGCGTAGGCGCGGTGACTCGAGGCAATCAACAACGTGCGATCGGGTGTAACCAGGCCGCGCTGGATGGCGCGGCCTGCCTCCATCAACTCGGCAGCGACGCACACATCGACCTCTCCGGGGCCGGGCATCAGCGCCAGCACCGGCTCGCGATCGCCTTCAGGCAACATCTCGATATAGTAGACAGTCGCGCCGGTGCGTTGCGCGACGCCGGGCACCGAGGTGTTCTGCGCACGCCAGCCGTTGGCCTCGGCGAGCGCTACCAGCCAGTTGGACAATACACCGCCACCCTGACCGCCGACTGCCAGGACGGCGATGGTTATCGGTTTGCCCGCGGCGGCATCAGCCACTGGATTCCAGCTCCGCATCCAGGTGCAGCCAACGGCGTGCACGGCGCTGTTGTAATCTCTCTATGATGCGTTGGCGCCAGCTGGCGAGCAGCCTTTCCCAGCGACCGGGGTTGTGCACGACATCCGCGCGGTAAAAGCTGGGGCATAACACGGCCGCCTCTGCGACCTCGCCACAGTTTCCGCATGCGACGCAACTCTCGTCGATGTGCGCAACAGGATCGTCTCGCAAGGGATCGGACAGATGTTTGACCGTCAGCGATGGGCAACCCGACAATCGTATGCAGGCGTGATCGCCGGTGCAGACGTCCTCGTCGACACCGAATTTTTCGCTCACCACGCGTCGCCCTTCGTCCAGAGCCTTGCGCACCAGCGGTTTTTCGCGACGCTGCCGGTTCAACATGCACTCCGACGAGGCGATGATGACTTTCGGTCCCTTCGCCCTGGTAGTCAACGCTTCGGTGAGCGTATCGCGCATCTGTGCGACGCTGTAGGTCCGGTCGATGCGCTTGACCCACTTTACCCCGACGCCGCGCACGGCGTCTTCGATCGGATGACGGGTGCTACGGTTGGCATTGTCGGCGCGCGAGGACAACACATCCTGTCCACCTGTCGCGGCGGAGTAGTAGTTGTCGACGATCATGATCACGTCGTCGCTTTCATTGAACACCGCGTTCCCGATACCGCTGGTGAGGCCGTTATGCCAGAACCCGCCGTCTCCCATGATGGAGATCGAGCGCCGGGTGGATTGCACGTTCAACGCAGACGCCGACGCTGCGCCGAGTCCGTAGCCCATGGTCGTCGCACCGATGTTGAACGGCGGCATGATGGAAAACAGGTGACAGCCGATATCGCAGGCGATGTGGTGTTCACCCAGCGTCCGCTGCATGAGTTTTACGGCGGAAAAAATCGGCCGTTCCGGACAGCCGGTGCAGAATCCCGCCGGGCGTTGCGGGACGATGTCCTTCAGCAGTTGCACCGCCTGCGCACTCGACTCGTGGGCATGGGTTTTCGCGGGTGAGCGACCTTTATTCGGCAGCACCGACTGCATAAACGCGGATACCCCGTCTCGCATCGCCGCCGCCGTGTATTCGCCGGCCTTGGGCAGCAGGTTCTTGCCTTGCACCTCGGCTTGCACCCGATGTTTGCGCAGAATGGCATTCACCGCTTGTTCCAGGTAATCGGGCTGACCTTCCTCGACCATGAGTACGGCGCGCTTATCGCGACAGAAATCGACAACTTCCTCGTCCACCAGCGGATACGTAACATTCAGCACGTAAAGCGGCACGCGGGTATCGCCGAACATGTCGGCGAGATCCAGTCGCTCCAGCGCGCGGATCACCGCGTTGTACATGCCGCCCTGCAGAATTATCCCGATATCATCGATATTGCCCGGGAATACTTCATTGAGTTGGCGCTGGCTGATGAATCTGATCGCTGCGGGCCAGCGCCGCTCGACTTTTTCCTGCTCCTGCGCGAAGGCTGCAGGTGGCAGCACGATACGGTTCAGGTCGCGTCGCGGATTCTCCAGGGCCTGCGCGACGGTCATCGCTGGCGGTTGGTTGTCCTTGGCGACAAATCGGCCATGTACGTGGCAGGCCCGAATCCGCACTTCCAGCATTACCGGTGTGTTGCTGGCTTCAGACAATTCGAACCCGTGTTCGACTGCCGCGACGATGCTGGTCAGGTTCGGGCGCGGGTCCAGCAGCCAGATCTGCGACTTCATCGCGAAGGCATGACTGCGTTCCTGCATGATCGAGGATCCTTCCCCATAGTCTTCGCCGACGACGATCAATGTCCCGCCCTTTACACCACCTGAGGAAAGGTTCGCAAGAGCGTCGGAGGCCACGTTGGTGCCCACAGTGGATTTCCAGGTCGCCGCGCCGCGAATCGGGTAGTGCACGGACGCCGCGAGCATCGCTGCGGCCGCGGCTTCGCTGGCGCTGGATTCGAAATGCACGCCGAGTTCGTCGAGCACTGGCCGTGCATCGGCCAGCACGTCCATGAGGTGTGAAATGGGCGCGCCCTGATAGCCGCCCACATAACCGACGCCACACTGTAACAACGCCTTGGTAATGGCGAGAATTCCTTCGCCGCGAAATTCCTCGCCTTCGCCCAGGCGCAGTTGTTCCACCTCGCGGGTGAACGAGCGTTCGGCCATGGTTACCTCCAGCCTGCAAACAACACACAGGCTAACCCATCCTCATTGCGTGCTTTGTACTATATTTACCGAACGCCGGCGAACGAGAATACTCTGAATGGCTCAGCCGCTCACTAAGCGACACGTGAGCGCATCGTTGAACCTGAGGTTTGCCTCGCCGCGGTGCGCGACGCGCAAGGATGCGCGATTGACCGCGGCTTTGCTGCACTTCGCCGAGCGCTTCGGGCTCGCCGCGCTGGGCGTCCCTGGTATCTCCCGGACTTCGATTCAATAAAGGCGCAGGTACTCCTGAACTTCCCAGTCGGTGACGCTCTGATGATAGCGCTCCCACTCGTCGGTTTTGTACAGCAGATAGGAGTTCAGCATCGTCTCGTCCAATAACGTTTTTCGCCAACCCATCATCACGCAGGATTTCGATCGCCTCCAGCAGGTTGCGCGGCAGTCGCTGCGCGCCGGACCGTGCGATTTCTTCGCTGGTCATCGAATAGAGATCCTGATTGAGCGGCTTGCCGGGATCGTAGCTGTTGACGATGCCTTCCGCCATTGCCGCGGCCGATATGCCGAGACCCAGGTACGGGTTCATGCACATATCCGCGGCGCGGTTTTCGATGCAGAAGCGGCTTTGCGGCAGGCGCAGCATCGCGGAGCGGTTATTATGAACGTAAGTCATGTGGGTCGGCGCCCAGGTAACCGTGCCGCCTTCGAATCCACCTACCTGCGGAACCAGACCGTTGTAAGAGTTCACGGTGGAGCAGGCAACCGCAGTCAATGCACCACCATGGCGCAGCAGGCCTCCCACGGCGTGCAGGACTTCGTCGCTCCACTTGCCGTCGTTTTCGAACAGGTTTGCGTCCGGTGTGAATGTTTTGCGTACGGAGGTATTCATGTGCGCACCGGAGCGCCAGTCGCCGGTGGTAGGTTTTGGCATGAAGGTCACAAACATGCCGTGTTGTTTCGCGATCTCTCTCAGCATTACCCGCAGAAACACCAGTCGATCCGCCATCGCGAGCACATCGGTGTAATGAAAATCCAGCTCGAACTGCGAATAAGCTCCCTCGGCTACCACGTCGTGCAGGTTCCAGCCCGGGTCTTCGAGAATGTCGATCATCTGGCCGAGAAAGCCCATGGAGTCCAGCGAATACTCGACGTCATAGCCGAAAGCCTGGCGGCGTGGGCGCACGCCCTCTCCGGGCAAGGGATCGTCGTCGATGCCTTATACCGGCTGGCCGTTCTCCCAGCGCATGACGATAAACTCAGGTTCGATGCCGGCGTAGACGCTGTAGCCTTGTGCGGCCACGTCTTCCACGGCGCGCCGCAAAGCATGTCGCGGACACAGATTGTACGGTTTGTTCTCCCACCAGAGATCGGCAAACATCCGGGCGCAGGTTTTATCCCACGTGCAGACAGTCAGCGTGTCCAGATCGGGAATCGGTATCTGATCGGCATCGGCCGGTCCGAGTTCGGGGACAAAGGAAACCGAATGCACGGCGAACTGGGTCCTTTACCGGCGCACAGCAGTTCGAAATCGCTGATCGGCACGGGCTTGGTCTTCGGGATGCCCAGCATGTCGATCCAGCATGAAAGAATGTACCTGACGCCGGCTTTTTCCAGACGCGCTTTCGCTTCCTTGACGCGGTCTTTCGGTGGCAGAAAATCGGGCATTACCCGGTCGTCGTAACTCATCGCGCCAACCTCGCTTTGTTGTTATCGCTGCTTATCAGAAACTGCTTCTAACACATGCCTGCACCGGGCTAAAGAAACACGCAGGCAGCCCGGTGGAATAACTCGGCTTGCTGCCTTATCGTGCTCTATCATTGGACATGCAATCCGATTGCGGAGATCCAGCTTGCAGAACATGCTCGTGCTCTGGGCAATGCCACGCTCGACGTCCGCGGCGTTCGAATGGATGCTGCGCCAGCGCGGCGATTTTGGCACGAACCGTTCGTTGAATTCTGGTACCGGGCCTGACGTTGGACACTGAGTTCACACTAGGCCTGCGTGCTGCAATGTCGCGCAACCTTGACGCTTTCATCCGCAACGATATCGACGGCGATCAGCTGCGCCGGGCAGCCGTATGTATCGCGGTTCTGCCGCACCGCACAAAACCGGCCGCCTGCTTCCTGCTAACCCGCCGTGCCAGCCGGATGTCGCGGCACAGCGGCCAGTACGCGCTGCCGGGTGGGCGCGTGGACCGCGGCGAGTCCGTGGAGACAGCCGCATTGCGCGAACTCGAAGAGGAACTGGGCATTCCCGCTACTGCGGCGCAGGTGATCGGACGACTGGATGATTATGCAACACGCTCGGGGTTTCGAATTACACCTGTGGTAGTGTGGATTGGCGAGAGGGTCGAGGTGCGTGCCGATGCGGGTGAAGTGGATGCCTATTTTTACATTCCTCTCGATGACCTTCTACACCCGGACATACCGCGCCTGCAGAAAATCATCGAGAGTGAGCGCCCGGTTTTATCCATCGAACTGGTAACCTTGGCTCACGAGGTATTTGCACCCACGGCAGCCATGCTTTATCAATTTCGAGAAGTGGCTCTGTATGGCCACAGCACACGGGTGGCGCACTATGAGCAACCGGTTTTCGCCTGGCGCTGACCGCGCTCCTGAAATGAATCGCGTATTCGCGGGTGATTGACGTAAGAGGAGAACCGCCAAATGTTACTCGATGGAAAAATTGCAGTTGTCACCGGCGCCGCCCGCGGACTGGGACTGGCCTGCGCCGCGAGTTTTGCCGAGCAGGGCGCCAAGGTCATTATCTCGGACATTCAGGATGAGCAAGGCGAGGCCGCAGCGGAAGATCTGCGTGCAACCGGCGCCGACGTCTGCTACAGACATTGTGACGTTGCGAAAAAGTCCGAAGTCGAGGCATTGGTGCAATTCGCCGTGGTCCGTCATGGCCGGCTCGATACGGCAGTGGCGAATGCCGGCATAGTGCATATCTCAGATGCGTTGCAGCTGGAGGAAGACGACCTGGACAGGGTGCTGTCGGTCAATTTGAAAGGCGTGATTTTCACCGGCCAGCTGGCGGCCCGGCAGATGGTAACCCAGCAACCCGATGCCAACGGTGCCAAGGGCACCATCATAAACATGTCGTCGGTAAACGGTGTGCTGGCGATTCCCGAGATCGCACCTTATGTAATCGCCAAGGGCGGTGTGAACCAGTGGACCAAAGTGCTGGCCCTGCGCCTCGCGCAGGAAGCCGTTCGGGTCAACGCCATCGGTCCCGGCTCGATTGCAACCGAGCTGTTCGCTGCAGTAGCGAGCGATCCCGAGAAATACCGCACGATCATGTCGCGCACGCCAATGGGCAGGCCGGGGCGTCCCGAGGAAATCGGTAAAATCGCGGTATTCCTCGCCGGCGACCAATCGAGCTATATCACGGGGCAGACGATTTATCCCGACGGCGGTCGACTGGCCCTCAACTACACGGTGCCGGTGCCCGAATAGGCACAATCAGTGGCAGTCAATGATCGGCCGCGAGGGCGGTCAGCAGCCAATCGTTCAGCGCTTTGACAGAGTGTTCGGAGTTTACGCCGTGGCGCGGATCGATGATCAGGGGGCCGGGGTTGTAGCCTTTTGAAGCCAGTCCACGCTGCACCGATTCCACCAGGCGGATGTCCTCGGCCACGGCGGTGTCCAGGTCCTGCTGCGCGAGCGCGTCGATGACAACGCTGGATGGCTTGCCATCGATCGTGTACCAGCCGCGGTAAACGGCGACGTTACGGACATCCAGCGGCTGCCAGAAGTACGTGTTCAGTACATTGCCGGGGTACACCTGAAACGACATGCCCGGCCACAGAAACCATGAACTGTAGTCGCCGGCGTGTTCGCTGGAGTCCGGGTCGATGGGGTAGGTCATGCGTTCCAGGTTGGCGCATTCAGTAGTATGGCGCAGGCGATGCCCCTGCGGCATCACGTTGTAGGTTTCGGGTTTGATGACGCCGTTCGCGAACGTCGGGTGATTCAGTCTGCAGTGATAACACTCGCTGTTGTTGTCGATCGATACTTTCCAGGTGCAGGCTTCCGTTACCTCGATCCAGCGATCGGACGCAGCTTGTCTATATGCGGTACGAAATTACGCAGCTCGCTTGCCGCGCGCGGGTACCACTCACGCATAGGTGCAGCCTGCGGGTCGAGATTGACGAACAGAAAGCCGCAAATTGGCCGTAATTTTCGATGCCGTGTGCCTGACCGGCGTCTAAGAATCGACGCGGTGGACGCCGATTGCAGCGGCGGCGAGGCCGTACTGCATAATGGTGTGCGCATCGGTGCCGTATCTTCGGGGGCCTACGGCCACACCGTCGGGGCTTCACTCGCGTTTGCCTATATTGATCCGGCCCGCGCGGTGCCGGGCACCGAACTCGAGGTCTCGATCCTTGGCGAACGGCGAACCGCACGGGTGCTTGATGCGCCCGTTTACGATCCCGACAATCTGCGCCCGCGCTCGTAAGCGGGCTTACTGCTATTCGAGGAACACTATGTCCGTCACTGCACAACCATCCGATGGCCTCAGCCAGGACGATCTCTACGCGGCCGCGGAAAACGCTCTGCCAGGTGCCGGGCTTGGCGGCTACTCGCTGCCGGAAGACGTGCGTTTCGTGATCGCCGAGGCGCGCGGTGCACGACTGATTTCGGCCGACGGCCGAGAATACGTGGACTATGTCGGCGGGGCCGGTGCCAACATCGTTGGCGCCAACCACCCCCAGGTGGTGGCCGCGGTTCAGGCACAGGCCACCAAGGGGCTGCACTTTTTCGGCACCCTGAACAGCACTGCGATACGGCTTGCCGAACGCCTGATCGAACTCATCCCGTGCGCGGAAAAGCTCGTATTCACCACTACCGGTTCCGAGGCCACTGCCTACGCGATGCGCATGGCGCGCGCATTCACCGGGCGTGAGCGCATTCTGAAGTTCGAGGGCGCTTATCACGGCAACCACGATTACGCCTCGTTCAGTCAGTTTCCCGCCGGTCCGGCGAATTACCCGCTGGCCAGCGCCGATTCGGGCGGCGTGCCGATGCCGTTGCAGAGCACCATGCTGGTGGCGCCTTACAATGACCTGGAGGTGGTGGAGAGCGTGGTGCGTGAGCACAGCAGCGAACTCGCCGCGATTATAGTCGAGCCGGTGCAGCGGGTAATTTTCCCCGACGACGGATTTCTCGCCGGGCTGCGGCGAATAGCCGATCAGAACCACGTGTTGCTGATTTTCGATGAAGTGGTAACCGGATTCCGTCTGGCACTGGGCGGCGCACAGGAATATTTCGGTGTCCGTCCTGACCTCGCCAGCTACGGCAAGATCGTCGGCGGTGGCGGTCCCCTGGGTGCAGTCGCAGGCCGTGAGGATATCGTCGAACTGACAAATCCTCGCAATAAGGGCAATAGCGACTATGCCTACATCAACGGTACGTTTCACGGCAATCCCGTTGCCGCCGCCGCGGCTCTGGCAACGCTGGACGTATTGAGCGAGCCCGGATTCCATCGACGATTGAATGCGCGCGCAAAGCGTTTCTACGGCGATATGCAATCGGTGCTGCAACGACACGCAATCCCCGCTATGGTTACCGGGCACGCGTCGTTCTGGCAGTTCCTGTTTGCCGGACAGGCGCCGCGCAGTCAACTCGACGTACTGGCATCAGATCTCGAGCGCAGCAAAGCGCTCGACCTGGAGTTACTGCGCTGCGGCGTATACGTGCTGCCGAACGTGCGGCGTTTCGTGTCGGCGGTGCATACTGACGAGGATCTGAGGTTCACGCTGGCGGCCCTTGACGCGGCGTGCGAGCAACTAAACCGGAGCATAAACAATGGATAACGATCTGTTCGAGCGAGGTCTCGCTCAGCGCAAAGCCACTCTTGGGGCGGAGTACGTCGAAAAAAATCTCGCCGCCGCCGACGAATTCAACCGGCCGTTTCAGGAAGCCATGACTGCCTGGTGCTGGGGATTCGGCTGGGGCGACGATGCGCTCGACGCGAAAACCCGCTCGCTGATGAATCTCGCCATGATCGGCGCGCTGGGAAAAATGCACGAGTGGGAATTGCACTGCCGCGGTGCGCTCAACAACGGTGTAACCACCGAGCAGATCCGCGCCGTGATACACGTGATCGCTATCTACTGCGGCGTGCCGCAATCGCTGGAATGTTTTCGCGCAGCGCGTAAAGTACTGCAGGAAGAGGGCTTGCTGTAGTCGACTGCCGGATGATCTGCGGATGCCGCTGGCCGCGCCATCACCACGCGGCGCGGGTGCAGTCATTGTGGGTCGGCGTCGAAATCACAGTACAGGACCAGCACAATTCGGCGCTAAACGTATTCAGATCAAGGGGCTGGCGCCGCTATGCAGAATGTGACTCAGGTTTTCGCCAATTGGGTCATGGTTGTAGTAGGGTTCCCTGACCAGCCACCGTAATGTCGGAGATTCGACGATGGGAGATACCAGCGCGGCGGTGATGCCGCTCGTGAGCTCGGTTTTGCACCCGACGGATTTTTCCCGGGCCAGCAATCGCGCCTTCGCCCACGCGCTGGCCATTGCGCTGGTCTGGCAGACCGAATTCACGATTCTCCACATCGGCCGGAAGAAGGAATCCAACGTCAAGGCGTCACGTTTCCCCCCGGTGCGTGAGACCCTGGAACGATGGCGACTGCTGCAGCCCGGAAGTCCGCGTTCGGCCGTGTTCGACGAGTTTCGCATCAACGTCACGAAAATCGCCGTGCAAAGCCGGCATCCGTTCCTGGCGCTGGCCGATTTTCTCGACCGCCATCCGACCAATCTCATTGTGCTCGCCACGCAGCGGCGCAAATGGCTGTCGCGCTGGATCAACCGTTCCGACGCCGAAGCGCTGGCCAGGCAGTCGAACACCAAGACACTTTTCGTTCCGCCCGGCGCGAAACGGCATTTCGTGTCGCTGAACGGTAACGTGAACCTGAAACACATACTGGTGCCCGTGAACCGGGACCTCGATTACGCTGCCGCGGTGGAAATTGCCAGGCGCATGGCGGAAATTTTTGGCGATGACCAGGTGGCGATCACATTGCTGCATGTTGGCGAGTCCCACATGCCCATGCCCTCGCTGCCCGAAGGGCCCGAATGGACCTGGCACCTGGAAAGCCGCCGGGGCAATCCGGTGGCAGAGATCCTGTCTGCGGCTGACAGGTACGCGACGGACCTGATCGTGATGACGACCACCGGGCGCGATGGTGTTATCGCCGCGCTGCGTGGCAGCACGACGGAACAGGTGTTGCGCCGTGCGCCGTGTCCGTTGCTCGCCGTGCCCTCGAACTGAGCACGACACAACGAGTAGCGACCGTGTCAGGTCGCCAGCAACAAAATAATCTACGGGGCAGTTGTCGCCTTGATTTACTGCCTGCCGCGATATCGATGAATCCCGCCGCCCGGGGCCTGGTGGTTACGGGCATCGCGAATGTCATGGGGGCGGGTCTGGCGATCAACGAGGGTGCCTGGGCCGGCGCGATTACCGCCTTTGCCTCCGTTTGCAAAAAAATGATGGAACTAAATTTTGCTCGCTTTACTGGCGCCGGCAAACGTTGCCTCCAATGCCCATGACCCCGCGTCAGGCAACGCTCAGCAGCAGGGCAGACAGCGATACGAAACGCATCGGTGTGTTCATGAATTCGTACCCTGCGGTGTGGCGCTGCGGAAATCTGGTTACAACGCGGCGATCGTCTGCACTTCCACGAGGAACGGTTCCTTCACCAGACGGTCGACGATCAGCAGGGTATTCGGCGGATAGCGACCGTCGGGAAACATCCCGGGAAACTCGCGCAGCCGGTAAGCCATGAATTGCGGAATCCATTGCGAACCGACGAGATAAGTCGTGAACTGCACGACGTTGGACCAGTTCGCGCCTTCGGCTTCCAGCGCTGCATTGATATTGGTAAATACCTGCACACACTGTGCATCGAAATCCAATTCGCCGATTATGTTGCCGTCCCGGTCCGCAGACAGCATGCCTGCCAGAAACAGAAACTCGGACGCTTTGACGCGGGTGACATGCATGTACTGCCCGAGCGGGGCGCCCAGGGAGTCCGGATTGTAGATACTGATGTCAGCCATAGTTGATCTCCATATGGTCCATGAGCTGATGTGACGCCATGAGACGTTGATCAGCGCGCAGAACCTCAACCGACAACATACCGCATACGGCGCGGGCAGTGAAAGATGTCGGGAATGCTGTGATGACGCGGTGCGACTTCTCCCGGTCGACATCGGTATAATGGCGGCCCGTTAGCAACTGCGCGCTGGAGACAGTCGCCATGTCGGTAGAACAGGCACGCGAGGCCGCGGTCGACGATGCGCTGTCGCGTATTCGCAAGATTGAACAGGAACAAGGCGCAACACGCGCCTCGTTGAACGACATGCGCGACGTGCTTTATCAACTGGCGGAGCGCAAAGAGCTTTTTCCCCGCGAAGATTTCCCACCGCCGGCCGACGGGACCATGAACATCCGCTACACGCTGTCCACCGATACCTCGCAGGGCCCCTGGCTGTATATGAACTCGATTATGCCCGGCAAACGCACCCTGCCACACAACCACAAAACCTGGGCCGTCGTCGTGTCGGTCGAGGGTGATGAGCGCAATCGCTTCTACGACCGTACAGACGGCGGCAGCGGGCCCGGCGGCGCGAGCCTGGTGCTCAGCCGTGAAGTAGTCGTGGCGCCGGGTGTCGGCGTAACGTTGATGCCCGACGATATTCACAGTATCGAGGTCGAAGGCGAACAACCAACCCTGCACCTGCACATGTACGGGCGTGCGATAGAGTCGCTGACCGATCGTCTCGGTTTCGACCTCGAAGCAGGCACGTGCGACTACTACAAGCTGCAGGGACGCACGGCGTAGCAGTCGCCGTCCTGAATCGATAGCACGGCTGCCTGCCACGTGACCGGGACCGTATCCGCCGTTGCGCTGAAGTCCATGCTGCAGGAGGGCGGCGAGCTGGCAATTCTGGATGTGCGCGAGGAAGGTGCGTACGCGCAGGCGCATCTGTTGTTCGCAGTCTCACTGCCGCTCAGTCGCCTGGAACTGTATATAGCCGATCTTGTTCCACGCCGCTCGGCACGGATTGTTGTTTGCGATGCCGGCGACGGCCTCGCAACGCGTGCGGCCGAACGGCTGGCAGAGTTCGAGTATAGCGACGTTGCCGTGCTGGACGGTGGAGTAGACGCGTGGTCGGCAGCCGGGTTCGTGCTGTTCTCGGGCGTGCACGTGCCAAGCAAGGCGTTCGGCGAGTTTGTCGAACACACCAGCGCCACGCCCAGCATTGCACCGGAAGAACTGCGGCAACTGATGCAGGACGGCGCCGATCTGGTGGTGCTCGACAGTCGGCCCTGGAACGAGTACCAGAGCATGAACATACCCACCGGTATCGATGTGCCGGGGGCGGAACTGGTGTACCGCGTTCACGATATTGCGCCGTCGCCCGATACCCTGGTGGTCGTCAATTGTGCGGGACGCACGCGCAGCATTATCGGCGCGCAATCGCTGATCAACGCGGGCATACCCAACCGTGTCGTGGCTCTGCGCAACGGCACCATGGGCTGGGAACTGGCGGGTTTCAACTGCGAACGCGGCAGCGATCGCCGCGCGCCTGACATCTCACCGGATGGCCGGACACTGGCGCAGGGGGCCGCGGCCAGGGTTGCGCGGCGTTTTAACGTGCGGGCTATCGACATGCCGACTTTGGAACGCTGGCGCGCGGAAACTGACAAACGCTCGCTCTACCTGCTCGATGTTCGCAGTCCCGAAGAGTTTGTCCGGGGGCATTATCCCGGTTCCGTATCGGCGCCTGGCGGACAACTGGTGCAGGCGACCGATCGCTACGTGGCTACCCTGGGCGCACGCGTCGCGTTGATCGACGATAACGGCGTGCGCGCCACCATGACGGCTTCGTGGCTGCTGCAGATGGGGTGGGACAATGTGGTCGTTCTGCGGGGCGCGCTGAACGGCGGCGAACTGCAGACGGGCACGGTGCCTCGGCGGGTTCTGGGTCTCGATACGGCGCACGCCGAAAGTATCGCGGTGGCTGAGCTGTATGAGTTGCTTGCCGCGCGGCAGGCCTCCGTGATCGATTTGTCCACCAGCCGCGACTATCGCGCACGGCACATACCCGGCGCCTGGTTCGCGGTTCGCTCGCGGCTGGGGAAAAGCCTTGTGTCGATTCCGTTACAGGGCAGTCTCGTGTTGACGTCCGAGGATGGCCGCCTCGCCACGCTTGCCGCAACGCAGGTGGCCGGCGTCGTGGGGGTGTCGGTGAAGGTGCTGGACGGCGGCAACCGAGCCTGGATGGAGGCTGGATTAGACGTCGCGTCAGGCGAAGAACAAATGGCCGACGTGGCCGACGACGTGTGGTTGAAACCCTACGAACGTGCCGCCGGGATCGAGGCGGCGATGAATGAATACCTGACCTGGGAAACCGATCTGCTGCGCCACATCAAGCAGGACGGCACGGCGGATTTCCGCTGCGTTCCCGACTAACTGATTCTTCAAGCCGCTTCGCGATGCCCGCGGACGGCATCAAGAAGGCTCGTTACGCTCGTGGCCTGCACGGTGTTAGCCCGGAGGACATGGAAGCGGCCAGCGACAAGGCGCAGGCCAGTGTGTCCGCCGCGAAACCCACGCAGCCTCCTGAAAGCTTCTTGCAAATCGACTGCACGATAATTATATTAGAACATTCTACTTTAGTGATAATGAATATAAACCGTGACTGTTGTAACAGAGATCGCCGATTCCGCGGCAGGTGAGCTGCCACCTGTCGAAGAAATGGGCCGCCATGCGGCCGACGCGGCTGATCTGCTCAAAGCCATGGCCAATCCACACCGTTTACAGGTGCTGTGCGTGCTCGGCGAGGGCGAGTTGTCCGTCGGGGCACTCAACAACTGCATCAAGCTCTCACAGTCGGCATTGTCGCAACACCTGGCCGTGTTGAGAGCGGACGGCCTGGTGCATACCCGCCGGCAGTCGCAAACGATTTTCTACCGCATCGCGCCTGGCCCGGCGCTGGATCTGATCCGGGTACTGCATGGCCATTACTGCAGTGCCCCTGATGCCGTGAAACGCAACCGATGAATACCGCCTAATGAATGGAGACCTACTCATGACCACACAATCCCGTGAGCGGCTTGCCCCGAAAAAATCGACCATCGATCAGTGGGTGTATCGCATCGCCGGAACGTTCGTGCTGGCTTCGCTGGCCCTCGCGCAATTGCACAGCCCCTACTGGTTGTGGTTCACCGCATTTATCGGCGCCAATTTGCTGCAGGCGTCGTTCACCGGCTTCTGCCCGCTGGCGATTATTCTGCGCAAGCTGGGCGTTACGGCGTTCGGATCCACCGCCCACGCCAACTGAGAAATTGCATCGGAACGCGAGGATTGCCCATGAGCCTGTTACGTCCGACCGCTGTACTCGGCGCGGTGCTGATGATCGCCGCGTGTTCGGAACCGCCTTCGCCGACTCCGGCGACCAGGGGTGCGGCGGGCGCTGATCTGACCACGATCGCCGTGCAGGCCGAAGGTGTGCCGCGCGAAACCGCTTTCGACGGTACCATCGAGGCCGTCAATCAGGCCACCGTCGCGGCGCAAACCAGCGGCCGCGTGGTCGAGTTACCGTTCGATGTGGGCGACTACGTCGAGCAGAATCAGATCATCGCCCGTCTGACCAGTTCCGAGCAGAGCGCGCGCGTGGCGGCTGCCGAAGGCTCACTGGCCGAAGCCGAGGCACGCCTGGCGGAAGCGCAGCTCGCCTATCAGCGCACCCGCGACGTCTATGACAAGAAACTCGTAGCCAAAGCACAGTTCGATACGGCTGCCGCGAATCTCGATTCGGCACGAGCCCGGGTCGAAGCGGCGCAGGCCGCGTTGCGCGAGGCGCGCGAGGGCCTCGGTTACACGGTGGTGCACGCACCTTACGCGGGCATCGTCGCGGCGCGTCATGTGCAACTCGGCGAGACTGTCACACCGGGCAAGATACTGATGACGGGGATGTCGCTGGAGCACCTGCGTGTCGTGGTGGAGATACCTCAGCAGAATATCGGTCCGCTGCGCGAGCATCGCAAAGCACGCATCATCCTGCCCGACGGCCGCTCGCTGACCGCCGGCAATTTGCGGATTCCCCCTGGTGCCGAGCCGGCGACCCACACGTTTCGCGTGCTCGTTCCCTTGCCCGAGGGCGATCACGGGGTATTCCCCGGAACACTGGTGAAAGTGGCTTTTGTGAGCGGTGAGGATAAACACCTGCTGATACCTGCCGCGGCGTTGGTGCGCCGCGGCGAGGTCACCGGCGTCTATATCGTGGACCAGGCCGGCAGCGTCAGTCTGCGCTATCTGCGCACCGCTACCCCTGATCCACTTGGCCGCGTACCGGTACTGGCGGGCGTGGTCGCCGGTGAGCGGGTGGCCACCGATATCATTGCCGCCGGGGTCGCCTACAGAGCCCAGTTGCAACCCACGGGTGAGCGATGAACGAGCCCGCTGATGTGCGCCTGGGACTGTCGGGTCGCATTGCGCGTGCGTTTCTTACCACCGAGATTACACCGCTGCTGGCCGTAACCGGCCTGCTGCTGGGTCTGTTCGCGGTGCTGGTGACGCCGCGCGAGGAAGAACCGCAGATCAACGTGACGTTTGCCAACGTTTTCATTCCCTATCCCGGCGCCTCCGCCAGGGAAGTGGAGTCGCTGGTGACGTCGCCCGCCGAACGGATCGTGTCGGAGATCGAGGGTGTCAAACACATTTATTCGGCCTCTACACCGGGCATGGCGGTACTCACCGTGCGCTTCGTGGTAGGTGAGCCGCGAACCGACGCGATCGTCAGGCTCTATAACGCCTTCTATTCGAACCGGGACTGGCTGCCTCCCGCCGTGGGCGTGGGCCTGCCGCTGATCAAACCCAAGGGCATCGACGATGTACCGATAGTCGCCGCCACACTGTGGAGCGAGAACCCGGATATCACGGCCGCCGATCTGTTGCGTATTGCGCACACCATCGAACCTGAACTGCAGCGTGTGCCTGGCACGCGCGACATCGAAACCCTCGGCGGCCCGGACCGCGTCGTGCAGGTGCAGTTCGACCCGCAACTTCTCACGGGTTACGGGTTGTCACTCGACGACCTGCGCCGGGCGCTGTCCGCCGCCAATGCTTCACGTGATGCAGGCAGCCTGGTGAGTGACAATATGGAAATCCTGGTTCAGGCAGGCACCTTCCTGATGACACCGGAGGAGGTGGCGGATCTGGTGGTCGGCGTTCGTGACGGCGCACCTGTGCTGCTGCGTGATGTCGCGGTGGTACGCGAGGGTTCCGACCAGCCGCAGCGGTATGTCAGCTTCGGCGGCGGCCCGGCCGGCGCTGCGAAAGGCGTCACAGCGGCCGGACGCTACCCGGCGGTGACTGTCGCCGTCGCCAAGAAGCCGGGAGAAAATGCGGTAGCCGTTGCCCGTTCAGTGATAGAGCGTTTCGAGCAGATGCGCGGTATCCATATCCCGGATGGCGTGCAATTTACCGTCACACGTAATTACGGCAGCACCGCACAGGACAAGGCGCAGACGCTGATCATGAAGCTGGCCTTTGCCACTATTTCGGTGGTGGTGCTGGTGCTTTTCGCGCTGGGCTACCGCGAAGCCCTTGTAGTCGGTGCGGCAGTGGTCGTGACTCTAGGGATCACTTTGTTCGCAAGCTGGGCCTGGGGATTTACACTCAACAGGGTCTCGCTGTTCGCGTTAATATTTTCGATCGGTATTCTCGTCGATGACGCCATCGTGGTAGTCGAGAACATTCACCGGCATATACAGATGGGTGCCAGGTCTCTGACCGAAGCGATTCCCGCGGCCGTGGATGAAGTGGGTGGACCGACCATTCTCGCCACCTTCACCGTTATAGCGGCACTCCTACCGATGGCATTTGTCACCGGCCTGATGGGCCCGTACATGCGTCCCATACCAATCAACGCCTCGAGCGGCATGCTGATCTCGCTGGCCGTGGCGTTTATGTTCACGCCCTGGCTGTACCGGCGGTTGTTTCTGAAAGTCGCAACTGCACATACCCACGCTCAGGGTGCAGACGACTTCCTGCAGCGTTTCTTCACGCGCGCGATGACACCATTTTTAAAACGCGACAAAGGCGGCCGCAACCGGTGGCTGTTACTGCTCGTGCTGCTCGTGCTGATCGTGCTGTCGCTCGCGCTGGTGGGTAAGCGCGCCGTCGTCATGAAGATGTTGCCTTTCGACAACAAAAGTGAATTCCAGGTGCTGGTGGATATGCCCGAGGGAACGCCAGTGGAAAACACCCACCGGGTACTGCAGGCGCTGGCCGATCGGATCGACGCTATCCCGGAAGTCACCGATTACCAGGTCTACGCGGGCACGTCCGCGCCCATCAATTTCAACGGTCTGGTCCGCCAGTACTACCTGCGCAGCGCACCGCACCAGGGCGACATCCAGGTCAACCTGCTCGACAAGCGTGATCGCAGCCGCAAGTCGCATGAAATCGCTGCCTCGGTGCGGAAGCCGCTTGCGGCGATCGGCAAGCGTCACGGGGCGAACGTAAAAATTATCGAAGTACCGCCCGGTCCACCGGTGCTGGCGCCACTGGTTGCCGAGGTGTATGGCCTGGACTACACGCGGCAGATGGAGGTAGCGCGTCAGGTGCGGCAGGTTTTCGAGTCGTCGCCGGACGTGGTGGACGTGGACGACACCATCGAGACACCGCAGGACAAACTCGTGATTGCGGTGGATCGTGCGCGTGCTACACGGTTGGGTGTTTCGCAACGCACGATTGCCGACACCGTTGCCGCCGCTCTGCGCGGGGAAGACATGTCGTACCTGCACGACCCGCAGGCTCAGATACCGATTCCGATCCGTGTCGAGTTACCGCCGGGCGAGCAGGGCAATGCGGCCCAAATCCAGATGCTGCGGGTACGTGCGGCTTCCGGAGCACTTGTGCCGCTGTCCGAAATCGCCGAGGTGCGCAGCACCACACGCGAACAGACCATTCACCACAAGGACCTGATGCCGGTCGTCTATGTGACCGGCGACGTCGCGGGCAGCACCGACAGCCCGCTTTATGGTTTGTACGCGATCGCCACGGCACTGCAGGAATCGCCGGTAGATGGGGCGCCAATTCAGCAGAACCTGACGCGCCAACCGGACACTCCCTACGCCTGGGCACTGAAATGGGACGGCGAGTGGCAGGTCACTTACGTGACATTCCGTGACATGGGCGCCGCGTACGCGGTTGGTCTGATCCTTATCTACTTGCTGGTAGTCGCGCAGTTCCGTTCCTACAGCGTGCCGCTCATCATCATGGCGCCGATTCCGCTGACCCTGATCGGCATCATGCCCGGGCACACATTGCTCGGTCAGCAGTTTACGGCACCTTCGATGATCGGCATGATTGCGCTGGCCGGCATAATCGTACGCAACTCGATCCTGCTGGTCGATTTCATCCAGCAGGAAGTGGGTGCCGGTAAGCCCCTGCAGCAGGCGACTATCGCAGCTGCCGCCGTACGGGCGCGGCCGATCGCGCTTACTGCCATAGCGGCTATGCTGGGCGGCTTTTTCATCCTCGACGATCCGATATTCGGCGGCCTGGCCGTGTCTTTGATCTTCGGTTTATTCGCTTCCACGGTGCTGACTTTGCTGGTGATTCCGGTCGTGTACTACCACTACCACTGGCGGACGATGGAAGCGCAGTGAGGTAGAGGTCGTTGCGCTGTGCCCGGAACGCGGCCGGCGTGCAACACAGGGATCAACCGGGAGCGACACGCATGTCGGCGGCATCGCTCGACTGGTGCGACACCAGCCGTGCGTACAGCCCCCGCAATGATAACAATTCGTTATGCGTGCCGTGCTCGATCAGCCGGCCGTCGCGCAATACGACAATAGAGTCTGCGTCGCGTACCGTGGACAGCCGATGGGCGATGACAACCGTGGTGCGATTACGCATCAAATCGTCAAGCGCGTTGCGTACCGCGCGTTCGCTGACAGCGTCAAGGTGCGACGTCGCTTCATCGAGTATCAATACCGGTGCGTCTTTAAGAAATGCACGCGCGATTGCAACGCGTTGACGTTGTCCACCAGAAAGTTTCATGCCCCGTTCGCCGACCGGTGTATCCAGTTGCAGTGGCAAACCGCCGATCACGTCGTCCAGCGCGGCGCGGCTCACGGCTGCCTCCAGTTGCGTCTGGTCCGCTTCCGGGCGTGCGATCAAGATGTTGGCACGCAACGTGTCGTTGAACAGGTAGGTGTCTTGAGCGACCAACGCGATCTGCCGGCGCAGTTCATCGGGGCGGTAGTCACGCAGGTTGAAACCTCCCATGCTGACGCTGCCGTGTTGCGGATCCCAGAATCGCACCAGTAGATGTGCCAGGGTGGTTTTTCCGGCGCCCGACGGACCGACCAGTGCGACGGTCTGACCCGCATCGATACGCAGATCCAGGTTGGCAAGTGCCGGTTCGTGGCGTCCACTGTAGGTGTAGCTGACATTGTGAAGTTGCAGGGGCAGCCCGCCGTCGCGCGACGGTGCGGGGACACCTTCACCGTCCGCTACCAACACGGGCTCCTGGTTGACCGCATACAACCGGCGTGCCGCGCCCAGCGTGTCGGCGAGCTGCCGGCCTATATGCGCGATTTCGGAGATCGGCAGAAACGCGGCCATCGCCAGCAGCGTCAACAGCGGCAGCGTTGCGGCGTCTATTCTATCGCTGGCCACCATGCTTGTTCCGGTAACGATGATCGCCAGGCCGCCGAGCCCTGTGACCACCTCGAGTAACGCAGCCTGCGCGGTAAGGTCACGGTAAAAAGGCATCCGCAAACTCCGCACACGCTCGATCAATGCCACGAAACCGTCGCCGCGCCGCGCGGCCGCCTGGAACGCCACGATTTCGGCCAGCCCCTGAATCGAATCCACCGCGTACGCGTTGAGTTCCGCAAGCGCTTCGCGCGCACGTGAGCCAAGTCGGTCGAGGCGCTTGCGCAGCAGAAACGGACTCAACGCGACCGCGGCCAGAAAAGGCATCAGCGCCAGCGCCAGAGGCCAGCCGTAAAACAACAATGTCGCGAGCACCGCGCCGGGAACCAACACAGCGACGAAAGCGGGCGCCACGGTGTGCGCATAGAAGTACTCGACAGTTTCTACATCCTGCGTTGCCATTGCTGCCAGATCGCCGGTTCGCCGGCGCAACAGATACGCCGGCGCCAGTTTTTCGAGTTTTCCGAACAGGCGAATGCGCATGTCGGCCAGCAGCTTGAACGCCATGTCATGCGCGAACCAGCTTTCCAGCCAATGCAGCAGACCCGCAAGCGGCGCTGTGAGCGCCAGTGCAACAATCAGATCGTCGAACGCAACGCCCGCATTGACCCGGGCGACGATCAGCGCGGACAATACTCCCACGCCGATAAACGCGATGACCCGGGCAACCCCGAACACAAACGTAGACAACAGTTTCAGTCGTTCGGTGGTGACGAAGCGCAGCAACTCACGCGCGGCGGCCGCCCAGCCCAGTCCTTCCGCGCGTAGAATGGCGTTGCTGGGTTCCTGTTCCGCGGTATGCAGTTGGATGTGTTGATCGTCCACGGTTTGCGATGCCTGCAATTCCTCAAGAGCGACGTCCTTTGCATGGCCCGGTCGTTCTGCCGCCTGTTCACCCATCAGCTTTCGATAAGGACCATCCTGCGCGATTAAGGCTGCGTGATTGCCTTGTTGTGCGATCCGGCCGCCGGCGAGAACCAGAATGCGGTCTGCGTCGATCACGCTGGAAAGCCGGTGCGCCGCGATGAGCGTGGTACGCCCGCGCATCAACCGGGCGAGGGCCTGCTGAATGACCGCTTCGTTTTCCGCATCCACGGCCGACAGCGCCTCGTCGAGAATCAGAATCGGTGCGTCGCACAGCACCGCGCGGGCGATAGCAATGCGTTGCCGCTGACCGCCGGACAGCTTGATGCCGCGTTCGCCCACCACCGTGTCGTAGCCTTGCGGCAGGCGCGCGATAAACTCGTGCGCGTTGGCGGTGTTTGCCGCATTCTTCAGTTCCTGATGCGTGGCATTCGCTTTGCCCAGGCGCAGGTTTTCCGCCACGGTACCGTGGAACAGGTAGGTGTCCTGGTTGACCACGGCAAACAGCGAACGCAACTGTCGCTGCCCTAGAACGCGCAAGTCTTTTCCACCGACCCGCACCGCACCTTGTTGCGGATCGTAAAAACGCAGCAGCAAACGCACGATGCTCGATTTTCCGGCACCGCTGGATCCGACAATGGCGACGCGTTCGCCGGATTTGATGTGAAAGCTCAAGCCTCGGTGGGGACCGTGTTTGTTGCCGGGGTAGGCGAAGCCGACATTGTCGAATTCGATATCCTCGTCGCCGGCCGCGGCGGTCGACGCGCCGCTGATCGGTACCACCGGTTCGGCGTCGAGGATACGAAAGATCGATTGCGCCGCGGCTTGACCGAGCATGCCGCGGTGTAACTGTGCGCGCAGGTCGCGCAGTGGACGGAACAGCTCCACCCCCATCATCAATACCACCAGCAACGCCGTGAAGCTCATCTCGCCGGCGCTGACGCGGACAGCGCCCAGCCACAGTGCCGCCCCGGCCCCTATGGCGATGCCGGCATCTGTTATGCCCCGGCCTAGCGCATTGGTCGCATTTACCCACAGCGTTCCGTCGGCGAGCTCACGTGCGCGCTGCGCGAGCGCCTGGCCGCGTGTGCCCGCCTGGCCGAACGCTTTCAACGTTGCCAGCCCTTGCACGGAATCGAGAAATTCCGCACCGAAGCGCGCATACGACCGTGAGCGCTGCATGCTCGCCTTGTGGTCCAGGCGGTGAAACACCGCCGGCGCGAACAGCGCGACCAGTGCGCCGATCACCAGTGCCAGGGCCACCGGCAGATCCACGAAGGCGACGCACGCGAAAATGGCGACCGGGGTCAGGGATGCCACCACGATCTGCGGCAGGAACTCACCGAAGTAGGTCTCCAATTGTTCCACCCCGTCGACCACAGCGAGCATTACCTCGCCGGTGCGTTGCAGACCGAACCATGCAGGTCCCAGTTCGATCGCCTTGTCATAAAGCGCTTCGCGAATACGTTTTTGCACCAGGGCTGCGGTGTGGTGCGCGAGCATGGTGCGCCAGTACTCCAGGGCGCCCCGCAATACCATCGCTGCCGCAACCAGCGCGATCGCCCCGGCCAACTCGTCGAGCGCCTCGCCACGAAATACTCGCGCGATCAGCCAGCCGAGTAAGGCGAGGCGTCCGACGCCAGCTGCGGCAGCAAGCAGGCCGATGGCAATCGAAAGTGTAATGCGCGCACGCACACCGTTGGTGAATACCCAGAGGCGGGAGTCGAAGTACATACTTGACTAAGCTTGCGTCACGATGTTGTCGCCTGCTGGCGTTTTAAAGACAGGCAGTCTACGCGAATTGGCTGGCAGGGCGGCAGTTTGCGTGTTGATCACACGCGCCCGGTGCCGATTCGGGTAAACTCACCACAACAACCAACCAGAACGACGAGAGCCGTGCCATGATCCCGATTGCCGCTTACGCCGACCGGCTGTCAGTGCGTCCCGGAGAAACGATTGGTTTTCATGTGGCGAACGCAAACGGCGCGCCGCTTCGGACACGCCTGGTGCGGGTAATCTGTGGCGATGCGAATCCGGCCGGACCTGGAATTTGCACGGAACCGGTCGCTGCCGAAGTAACTTCACTCAGGGAAGCCGAGCCGCAGGATGTGCCGCGTGGTTCGTACGCTGTGATTGACGGTGTGGGCGACTGTTTGCAGGCGAGCTTCACTTTTACCTGCCTCATCAGTCCAACGTGTTTCAATGGTAATCAACAGGCGATCGCAGCCCGGCAGAACCTGACAATCGGGGATGGTTTTGCATTGCTGCTGGACGCGCTGGGGCGGCTGCGCGGTGAAATCGGCGACGGCCACGGCAGCTATCATCATGCGGTTATTCCAGACGCGCTGATGGAGGGAAGGTGGTATCGCGTTTGGATGATCTTCGACGCGAAATCGCTTACGTTGTCGATAGGCTACCGGCAAATGTCACGCGATAGCCTGGAATCGGCGGCCGGCACTGAATCGCAGAAACTGGACGCGGGAGCAACTCCTCGCAGCGAGGATCCGCTGTTGTTTGCCGCGGCTAACTACTCCGCGCCCACAGCGTACTTCAACGGCCGCATAGAACGCCCGTTGCTTTACGATCACGCGTTCCAGCCCGACGATATCGACTCGGCGGTGTCGGCGGAGACAGTGGATGACGCTTTTGCGCAATGGATATTTTCCCGCGACATTTCCAGTGAGCGAATCTTGGACGTGGGGCCTAATGCCCTGCATGGCCGATTGGTCAATACACCTGCGCGGGGGATGACAGGTTGCAACTGGAGCGGGCGGGAAATGTGCTGGCGCCACGCCCCCGAAGAATACGGTGCGACTCATTTCCACGAAGACGACATCGACGACTGCCACTGGCCGTTGGTCTACCAGTGGAAGGTGCCGTCGGGCACTCGCTCGGCGTTGTACGCGCTGATCATCGAAGGAGGGGACGCGGAAGAGAACGTACCGTTCCACGTCGTGCCGGCCAGAGGCACGAGAACGGCCGACATCGCGGTGCTGGCCTCGACGTTTACGTACACGGTTTACGGCAATCATGCACGTTCGCACCAGTGGGGCAGCGATCCGGACTGGACCAAGGCCTGGCTGGATCAGGTCGGCAATTGGGGCTGCTACGCACACCACCCCGGTGCTCACCATGAATACGGCTGGTCGACCTACGACAGGCACGTCGATGGCAGCGGTATTTCGATTGCCTCCTGGCATCGCCCGATGCTCAACGTTCGCCTGGGCTTTCTTACCTTTCCGTTTTCCGACACCTACGCATCGGGACTGCGCCATTTGCCGGCCGATACCCATCTCTATGCATGGCTGGAAGCCAATGGCTATCGCTACGACATTGTCACTGATTGGGAATTACACCACGAAGGCGCCGACCTGCTGCGCGACTATCGCGTGCTCTGCACGGGTTCGCACCCGGAATACCACACCCGGGAAACCCTTGACGCGTTGACCGCGTATCGCGATAGCGGCGGACGATTCTGTTACCTGGGCGGCAATGGCTTTTACTGGAAGGTCGCACTGTCGCCCGATCGTGACGGACTCATCGAGATTCGCCGGGGCGAAGGCGGCATCCGCGCCTGGGCGGCGGAGCCCGGCGAGTACTACAACCAGTTCGACGGTGAATACGGCGGTTTGTGGCGCCGCAACGGCCGCCCGCCGCAGCACCTGTCCGGCGTGGGTTTCACCGCACAGGGTGCGTTTGTCGGCTCTTACTACCGCAAGCGGGACGCGTGCGAGGATGAACGCGTTGCGTGGATCTTCGAAGACGTCGAGGGCGAAGTGATCGGTAATCACGGGCTCTCTGGACACGGTGCCGCCGGCTACGAGTTGGACCGAGCCGACAAACGATTAGGTACTCCCGAGCACGCGAT
>JAOTYY010000410.1 GCA_029861595.1 Gammaproteobacteria bacterium | reverse complement strand
CAGCCATGTCAGACACCATGCCTTCTGCGCCGCCGCGCAGCGCCTCGGTAAAGTCTGTGACAAGCATATGCTGGATTTCGGGGCGAGCTAGTATGGTTTTATCGACGTCGTGCACTTTGAACTTCATCGTGTTGATATATTGAGAAGGATCCCGGCGAATCACGGCCGCCAGCAAATGCACATTGAGTGACGACAGCCAGGGAACTCGCCACGCGAGTTTCATGAAGAAGCGGTTGGTCTTGCTCATGCCCTCGAATACACCGGGTGCGTTTGTGGGCGCAGCGCTAGCCACGACACCCACCGCGTTCAGGCGTTCCGGCATCCTGAAGGCGCACGCCAGAGCGCCAGGGCCACCACCCGATACCCCAACAACAGCGAACTTTCTGATGTCCAACGCGTCGGCCAGCTCAGCAACATCATCCGCCCAGTCCAGCAAGGTACGACGAGGTTTGGGATCCGAGCGGCCATAACCGGGCCGATCCGGCGCGACGATTCGCAGGCCCGGCGGAAACGGTTTACCCGGCAACAGGCCCCACGACAGGCGCGATCCCGGCAGGCCGTGAAACACGAACACAGGCGAACCATCGGCGTCACCGTATTCCGCATACGCCAGGCGCCGTTCGTCCGGTAATCGAATAGCGTCATCGATGCGTGGCGGTATCACGACGATCAAACCGTCACGGTATCGCCGTCGCCCAAAATCGTGCACTCAACACCGAGTCGCTCGACCTCTCGTTTGAAGCGCTGATCATCCGCCACGGCAAAGCGTCGTTTCCACAGGAACGGCACGCTGTAGTGACACGGAATCACAAGCCTGGGCGAGATAAGTTCGACGGCCTCGAGCGCCTCGTCCACATTCATCGTCCACGTGTCGTGGCCAAAACCGCCGATCGGCAGCATCAGTACGTCCACGGAAATGCCGTTCCAGTCCGGCAACAGCACAGAGTCGCCCAGGTTCAGCACCGAGGTGTCACCGATCGTGATTTTAAAGCCCATCGATCCCAGCCCGACGCGCTCGCCGGGTCCGGGTTGTCGTTTGATCTCGAGACCCAAAATCGGGACAGCGATCGGGCCGTGCACTGACCTCACCGCCTCGATCTGCACGCCGTCGAGGCTGACGGATTCACACGCGTCCAGCGGATGCAGCTTGTCGAACTTCACCCACGTCGTCAGTTCACGGCCGCGCGGCGCGACCACCTGTGTCTCACCATCGATTATCCGCGTCAGACCTGCGCCGCAGATCACGTGTGCACCAGACGCCTGCGCGACGCGATCCGATTGCCAATGGTGGTCCGGATCCCCGTGCGTGATTACCACGTGCGTAATGGTCGGCCATTCCGACTGCGGTATCAGGCTCCTGAGTCCGAACAGCCACAGGTTCTGACCCGGATCAATGGCAACCTTGGCGCCGCCCTGTTCGATCAGGAACGCGTTGTAGAGATAGTGGGTTATTTTCATGCAGCACGCCCCTGAGCCCGTAACTCATCAGCGTGCATCAAACTACTGCTATGCGGGTCCGGGTCATATTGGGAATTTCCGAATGCCGGCCTCGAAATCTTGAAACGGCCACACCGTACCCGGGCGATGAAGTCAGTTCCGCACTTCAAGCACGCCCAGCCGGGCGTATTCCTTGAGTTGCTCACCCAGATCCGTCACCAGCGTTAATTTCGACAGTTGCCGGGCAGATTCGTCCGGGTTCTTATTCATGTAGTGGTGCAATGCGCTTGTGATGGCCCCGTTGTAGTTCACCCACGCGTTGATCGAACCGCGCCGCATCGCGTACACGTAATACTGCAGATTGTGTTGCAGCTGAAAAAAGTTGTCCCGGGCCTGCAGGAATAACTTGTTGATGCCGGCCAGCAGCAGTTTTTTCTCGGTTTTCTCAGCGGCCGCATCGGTCCGGTTGATCAGCGCATTTTTGAACAGCAGGTACTCTTCTTCAGTGAATTCACTGCGAATTCGCTCCAGCAGCCGCAGATTGCCCGCGAACGAGAAGATATCGATATCGGTTTTTGCGTGCGGCAGCGCCTGGGCCCGGAACAGTGCCACGACCGAGAGGCCGTACTCCTCGTTGAGGTAATAGTAATAGGCCATCTTGATGCGATTGGCGAGCACCTCGGCACGAATCTTCCGGGTCAGCCGGAGCCGTATATCTTCACCGGTATCGAGATCCTTGCCGGCGATGTTTTTCCACCCCAGCGCGACGAACAACTC
>JAOTYY010000194.1 GCA_029861595.1 Gammaproteobacteria bacterium | reverse complement strand
TGGGAAAGCGGCGTTGCATAGTGTCCCTGTATCGAGGCGGAGATTTCCGCATACACCAGCGCTTCGCACCCCAGCGACTTGAGCAGATGCACGTGCGGCTTGAGCGCCTCGATCTCGTCGTCCACGGACTGCGCCAGCAATGCGCCGCTGAACCATCCGGACGCCAGCGCCAACCCGTGGCGATCGAGAATCGGGCCCAGCACCGCCGGGTCGCGTGGAAACTTGTTGCCCAGCTCGAAGCCCTCGAACCCGGCCGCCTTGCCCTCGGCGAGGCAGGTGTCCAGTGGGGTCTCACCACCCAGCTCGGGCAGGTCGTCGTTGCTCCATGTGAGCGGGTTGACGCCAATGCGCACTGCGGCGTTCACGTTCAGAACGCCTGCTGCTTCTTACCCGGCAGCATCCACTGCTGATGTGCCTGTTCAACGTCCTCACGAGCCGATACTTCCGGTACGCCGACTTCCCACCAGGTCCCGCCGCCGGTGGAGTCCACCGGATTGGTGTCCAGCGCGATGACGTAGGTGCGGCTGGCCGAGCGCGCGCGCTCCAGCGCCGCTTCCAGTTCCGCCAGTCCGGTCACTTTCTCCGCCTCGGCGCCCAGCGCCCGGGCATGAGCGGCAAAATCGATCGCCGGGGCGCCGGCCTGCGCCGACACGACATTCTCGAGCAGATTATTGAACGGCGGGCCACCGCACATCTGCTGTAACCGGTTGATGCAACCGAAGCCGCGATTGTCCAGAACCACGATGATCAGCTTGTGCCCCAGCATCACCGACGTGGCGATCTCGGAATTGAGCATCAGGTAGCTGCCGTCGCCGACCACCACGAATACTTCGGCCCCGGGTTGCGCCATTTTTACGCCGATGCCGCCGGCAATTTCATACCCCATGCACGAGTAGCCGTATTCGGAATGGTAGGCGCCCGCATGCCCGGCGCGCCACAGCTTTGCGCCTTCGGCCGGCATACTGCCCGCCGCGATCACGAGCACGTCGTTCTGCGGATCCTGCACCCGATCGATGACCGCAGTTACCTGCGCGTCGGACGGGGTAGGTGAATCGGTGGCCGCGATGGCGGCCCGAGCCTCCTCCAGCCATTCGCTTTTTACCGCGCCGACCCGGTCCACCCAGGCAGCATCGCTGCGCCAGTCGGCGAGCAGCGGCTCGAGTTCCTGCAACGCGCGACCAGCGTCGCTGCGCAGTGCCAGCGCCGCGTGCTTGTTGGCGTCGAAGTGCCCGACATTTATGTTGACCTGCGCACGCGCACCGCTGCTGACACCAGTACGTGACCCCGTGGTGAAATCCGACAACCGCGAGCCGACTGCGATCACCAGATCGCACTCCTCGACCAGCTGGTTGGCCGAACCGACACCGACCACCCCGACGGCGCCGGCGTTCAGCGGATCGTCCCACGCCAACGCCCCTTTACCGGCCGAGGTTTCCACCACCGGCAGCCGGTGCCTGGCCACGAAATCGCGGAACGTCTCGATGGCCTGCGAGTAGTGCACACCGCCGCCGGCCACCACGACGGGCTTGTGCGACACGCGCAGCACGTCGGCGACCCGTTCGAGCTGCGCCGGGTCGGCGCCCAGGCGCTGCAGACGATGGATGCGTTCGTCGAAAAAGGCGTCCGGATACTCGAACGCGCGCGCCTGCACGTCCTGCGGCAGGCATATCGTCACCGGCCCGCACAACTCCGCGTCGGTCAGCACGGCCAGCGCCCGCGGCAGGCTGGTAATCAACTGCTCGGGCGCGACGATGCGGTCGAAGTAGCGCGAAACGGGGCGAAAACAATCGTTGGCGGTGATAGTGGGATCCTGCGGATGCTCGACCTGTTGCAGCACGGGATCGGGTGCGCGGCTGGTGAACGTATCGCCCGGCAGCAGCAGCACCGGCAGGTGATTGACGTGCGCCACCGCCGCCGCGGTAACCATATTGGTCGCGCCGGGGCCGATGGAGCTGGTGCAGGCCATCATGCGCCGGCGGCGCGTCTGCTTAGCGAACGCGATCGCCGCGTGGGCCATCGCTTGTTCGCAGTGCCCGCGCAGGGTCGGCAACGTCTCGCGGCAGCCGTACAGCGCCTCGCCCAGCGCCGGCACGTTGCCGTGCCCGAAAATCGCCCACACGCCGGCAAACAACGCTTGCACCTGGCCGTCGATGTCGACTTTCTGTGCCGCCAGGTACCGCACCAGGGCCTGCGCCATGGTTAATTTGACCTTGTTCATGGACTCACCTCCGCCTCTATTTCTGCGGGCGCGTGTAACGCCCTTCCGTGTTACCCGCCTGCGCCTCGTCGAGCAGCTGTGGATAGGGGTAGTTCATACCCAGCAGCTGGCGCAGCATCGGCGAGGCGGATTCCTGCACTCGTGCCGCAACGCCGCGCAGCTGATCCTCCATGGGTTTGACGAACTTGGGCAGGTACTGAATCAGGATAGCCGAACGCGAGCGCGACGAACGATTGGGCATGGCACAGTGCCAGACGAGACCGTTGAAGATCACCACATCGCCCGCTTTCCCCAACATGCGCTCGCAGCGATCGTGGAACGCATCGTCCTCCTGCGGGTAACGGCACAACGTCTGGGTGCCCGGCAGGAAGGCCGTTGCGCCATTTTCCTCGGTAAAGTCGTCGAGCAGCACGGTCGCCTGGCAGTTGAGCGCAAAGCTCGCGTTGACGTTGCGCGGAAAGGAGCTGCGCTTGTACATGTCCCAGTACGGGTAATCCACGTGGGGCTCCTGCCCGGGCCCGCCGCTCATGATCAGGTTCGCGGCGATCGAGCCGAGGATAAACTCGTCACCGAGAAACGCGCCGACGATGTCCATAACCTCGGGGTGCTGAACCACGTCGACGAAGACCTGACCCTTGTTGAGCAGGTTCCACACGCGCCGCTGCAATTGCACTTCGTCTTCGTGGTGGCCGTGAAAGTGGGTGACTTTCGGCGTTTCGCCGAACGCCTCGCGTTCGACGATGTCGCGCGCCGTGGCGATGGTCTCCGCGTCGAATGCGCCGCGCAGCCACACGTGCCCCGCTCCGGTCAACAGCGCCGTTACGCTTTGCTCGGTATCCATGAGTTCGTCAATCGTTGCGTGCACGCCAATGCGCGAGCACCGCATGGTAGTTGCTTACGACCTGGCGAACAAAAGCGGCGTCTTCGCCCGCGCCGTTCAGCCACTCGCGTGCAGGCGCGCTGAAAATACTGCGTCCCACGGCGAATCCCTTCACTTGTTCGACGCCGGCGAACTCGCGGAATCCTGCAGCCAGTTCCCCGAGCGGCGCGTCAAACCCCAGCATCAGTATGCCGTGACAATGCGGTGCCCTTTGCGTGATGAGCTCGCCGACCTGCGAGGCCGAGTCGCGCGGTATGACCGGCAGCTTCCACCAGTCGGGGCGTATGCCAAGATTATAAAAACGCTTGATACTGCGAAACACGGCATCGCCGACGTCCGTTGTCCCGGTTGGTGGAATGGTTTCGATCATCAGTTCGTGTCCGCTGCTGCAACACGCACGGTACAACTCTATCAGGCGCCGTTCCTGCTGGTAACGTAACACGTCATCGTCGTCGGGATGGTAGTAGAGCAGGCATTTCACCGTGTGCTCGATCGGCCAGCTCACCAGGCGCGAGCCGATGCTGAGACCGCCTTCGAACTCCAATGGGCATGATCTCGACTGCTCGACTGGCCGACCGACGAACCAGCCGCGCCCGGTGGCCGTGTTGAGCGCGTCCTGGCCGAACATATCGTCACATAAGATCCCGATGCGTCCGTGCAACGCCGACTCCTCCTCGGCCTGAATTGTGGCCTGAACCAGCAGCTGCTTGAGCTTTTCAATGCGGCGCAGGTCCGCACCCGCTGCGCGCGCCATCTCGATCAGCGGCGCACGATGATCGAATGCAAGCACGCACAGTTCGTCCCACCGCCGGCGCGGCGCAGTTACCCGGTGCAGGTAATTCAGTTCACCGTGCGTATCCGGTCGCGCTATCTGCGCACTGTTGTCGAGGTAATAGTCCAGCTCTTCAACCGTCGGCATAGCCGGCGTGCACCCGTGCCGGGACACGACCAGTGCGCCGCAGGCATTGGCATACCGCAACGCCTGCTCGTAGCCCTCCTCATTGACCCAGCCGCGCAGGAAACCGGCCATGAAACCATCCCCGGCACCCAGTACGTTCATGACGTCGACGGTGACGCCCGGCACCGTGATGCCATCGTCCAGATCCTCGGGGATCTGGTCGGGATAGACACTGGCGCCGTAAGGTCCGCGTTTCAGCACCAGCGTGGCGTCGGTGAACTCGCGAATGGTGCGCAACGCCTGCAACGTATCGGTACTGCCGCCGGCGATATGGATTTCCTCTGCCGTACCGACGACCAGGTCAAACCCGGGAAGAATGCTCTGCAGATGTTCGCTCACGCTGTCGCTTGCGACAAACCGTGTCTCGCCGTCTGCGCGCGAGGTGGTGAGCCCCCACAGCACCGGGCGGTAGTCGATGTCCAGCGCCGTCCTGACACCATTGTCGCGCGCCATGCGCAGGGCCGCACGGCACGTTTCATACACATGCGACGTCGAAAAGTGAGTACCGGTAATCAGCAGGGCCCGGGCGGAGGCAATGAACGCCTCGTCAAAGTCGTCAGCGGCGATTGCCATATCGGCGCAGTTCTCGCGAAAGAAAATCAGCGGAAACGTATCGCGATCCTCGATGCCCAGCACCACCAGCGCGGTCAACCGCTGCGGGTCGGTCACCACGTGCGACGTATCCACGCCCTCGCGCTCGAGCTGCTCACGAATGAAACGGCCCATGTGGTCGTCACCAACGCGCGTGATCAGGGCTGCCTTCAATCCCATGCGCGAAGAGCAGCAGGCGATATTGGTCGAGGACCCGCCGATGTACTTTGCGAAGCTCGAGACGTCTTCCAGACGGCTGCCGATCTGCTGGGCATAGAAATCGACACCGGCCCGGCCGATGCAGATGAGATCCAGAGAACGTTCAGTCACAGTGATCCCCGACGCGACACCATCGCGCGCCAGCGGCCAATAATACCCGCGCACCGGCGAGCACGCCTGATCATTTCACGCCCGGGTCGGGCACCGGCCAGACAGCGGGGGCATCCGGTTGCGGCGTACGGCCGTCGCCACACCCGATCACGCCCTGGTCGAGGTCGATCACCGCGCCGCTCATCAGCCCGGACTCCTCCGAGGACAGATAGGCCGCGGCGCGGGCCACTTCATCGGGTTTCACCAGCCGGCCGTAGGGCTCGCGGCGCTCGACGGCCACCAGCCAGTCGTCCGGCGCACCGTGAAAACGCCGCTGGATCGCGTGTTCGCCCGGCGTATCCATCCAGCCGACATTCAGAACGTTGGCGCGGATGCGGTTGCGCAGCAGGGAGAATGCCGCGTTCCTGGTCATGACCACCAGCGCTGCCTTTGACGCCGAGTAGGTACTGAGGAACGACTGGCCACCGTACGCGGATACGCTGCAGATGTTCACCATGGTACCCGCGATCCCGTCGCGGACCATGATCCGGGCCGCTGCCTGCATGATGAAAAACGGTGCCCGCGTATTGATGGCGAACATCCGGTCGTAGGCGTCCGGTGTAGCATCCAGCAACGAGCCGCGATCGGTGCTGGCGGCGCAATTGACGACGCCGTGCAGCGTACCGAAACGCTTTTCAGCTTCCGCAACCAGCGCACGGGCTTGTGCCACATCAACGAGATCGGCAGGGACGAAATGAGCCGCGCAGCCGGACTTCGCCAGCGCATCGGCGACGGCGGCCCCACGTTGCGAATCGCGGCCGCTGATCAGCAGCCCTTGCGCACCACGCGCAGCGAAGAGCCGTGCCGTAGCTTCTCCAAGCCCCTGGGTGCTGCCGGTAATCAGAAAACAACGCCCGGCGAGTTGCCCGGACAGATCGTTGCCGTACCCCGTATCCATTGCCGAATCCCTTGTGCGATGTGGAAATGTGGCATTGGACCATACTTTCTGTTTAGATCAATCCCGAGTCGGACTTTCGCTAGCGTCTCCAGCCAGACGGGATGGACATCCCGTCACCGGCTATATCCAGTCCACGGAATACACGAAATGAGCGAGTTACTGAGACACCCCAGCGTAAAAGACAGCGACGGACGTCATCAGCACGTTACCCCTGAGAACGCCGGCTGGCGCTACGTCGGTTTCGACGCCTACGACCTGGAAGCCGGCGAGCAGCTGGGCTTCGACAGTGGCGGCGACGAAATCTGCCTGGTGCTGCTGAGCGGCAAGGCAACGGTGGTCGCGGGGGACGAACAATTCACGGAGATCGGCGAGCGCATGTCGGTGTTCGAAGACACACCGCCGTATTCCGTATACGCACCCAACGATTGCGAAGTCGCGGTCACCGCGCTCAGCGCGCTGGAACTGGCAGTATGCCGCGCGCCCGGCCGCGGCAGCCACCCGCCGCGGCTGATCGTCCCGGAACAGGTCGGTTACGAGGTGCGCGGCGAGGGCAGCAATACCCGCCACATCTACAACATCCTGCCTGACACCGAGCCTGCCGACAGCCTGCTGGTGGTCGAGGTGAAAACACCATCGGGCAACTGGTCCAGCTACCCGCCACACAAACACGACAGCGACGATCTGCCGAACCAGTCCTATCTAGAGGAAACCTACTACCATCGCATCGACCCGCCGCAGGGCTTCGCGTTCCAGCGTGTTTACACCGACGATGGTGAACTCGACGAGGCAATGGCGCTGCGCGACCGCGACCTGGTGCTGGTGCCGCGCGGTTACCATCCCTACGGTGCACCACATGGCTACACCGGCTACTACCTGAACGTGATGGCCGGACCGAAACGCATCTGGCGCTTTCACAACGATCCCGCGCACGCCTGGGTGCTCAAACAGCACGCAAACGATTAACCCGTCGCGACATCGATGGTCCGCCCTTCCGCTACCGATCTTGCCGCCGCATCGGCCAGCAGCAATGCCAGCAGTCCATCGCGGCCGTCCGGCGAACACGGCGTGGCATTGCGCACTGAATCCACGAACGCGCTCAGCTCGCTCCGATAAGCTTCGCGATAACGCTCCATGAAGAAATCCAGCAGCGGCTCGCGGCGATAGCCCCCGCTGTCGGCGATCTCGACGGTCGTGGCGCGTGGATTGCCGGCCCGCAACATCCCGCCAGAGCCATGCACCTCGATGCGCTGATCGTAACCGTAAGTCGCGCGGCGTGAATTGCTGATGGTACAGATCCTGCCGCTGACGGTTTTCAGCACGGCAGTCGCGCTGTCCACGTCCCCGGCCTCGCCGATTGCCGGGTCCACCAGCACGGCTGCCGTAGCCGTCACTTGCGCCACTTCGTCGCCGAGAAACACCCGCGCCATGTCGAAATCGTGAATCATCATGTCGCGAAACAAACCGCCCGAACGGCGGATGTATTCCAGCGGGGGCGGCCCCGGGTCCCGGGAGGTTATCGCGACCATTTCGACGTCGCCGATCACACCATCTGCAACCCGGCGTCGAAGCTCGGCGAAATGTGGATCGAAGCGCCGATTGAATCCGACCATCAGCGGCGTGCCGGTGCTATCCACCAGATCCAGGCAGGCGCGCACGCGTTGCACGTCGAGATCAATGGGTTTTTCGCAGAACACCGCTTTTCCGGCCCGCGCTCCGGCTTCGATCAGATCAGCGTGCAGGTCCGTGGGCGTGGCGATGATGATGCCGGCGATCTCGGCGTCCGCCATGATTTCGTCGACCGGCCGGATAGTCGCCCCGGTTGCGCGGGACAACGACTCCGCCGCCTGTTGCATCGGATCATGAACCGCGACCAGCTCGGATGCTTCGATCTCGGCAATTGCGCGCGCGTGCACCTGTCCGATTCTGCCAGCACCCAGAAGTGCAATTTTTACTGTCATGGTTAGTGCCCTATGCGAACAACGATGGCGACCTTGCGCAGCCGGTAGATCCTCATTACATATTCGGGTAATTCGGCCCGCCGCCCCCTTCCGGCGTCACCCAGTTGATGTTCTGCAGCGGATCCTTGATGTCGCAGGTCTTGCAGTGCACGCAGTTCTGGGCATTGATCTGCAGGCGCGGATTGCCTCCGTCGTCGTCACGCAGGATTTCGTAAACGCCTGCCGGGCAATAACGCTGTTCCGGCGCGTCGTAGTTGGCCAGATTGTGGGTAACCGGAACCTTCTCATCCCCTAACGTCAAATGCACGGGTTGGTCTTCTTCGTGATTGGTGTTGGAAATAAACACCGACGACAATTTGTCGAAACTCAATGCGTTGTCGGGTTTGGGGTAGTCTATTTTCCTGCTTTCGGCCAGCGGCAGCAGCTGTTCGTGGTCCGGCTTCGCATCGCGCAACGTGACCGGCAGTTTGCCACCGAACCAGTTCTGATCGATGTA
>JAOTYY010000409.1 GCA_029861595.1 Gammaproteobacteria bacterium | reverse complement strand
TCACCACGCCGAAGATACCAAACTGCGGCAGCGGATAGAAAGTCTCCATCACTATCGGGCCTGTACGTCTCGGCCGGGCGATTCGCATCGAGCGTACCCGAGCCCTACGCCCATGGATCGTAACCGTCGAAGTTCCAAAGATAGCCCTCCGGATCGCGGCACGAATTAAGGCGACCACCGCAATCCTGGTCTGCCGGCGGCACGACGATTTGCGCGCCGGCGTCCAGTGCACGGCGACAATGCATGTCAACGTCGTTGACAATTATGTAAGGACTTTGCGTAACGACGCCGCCTGCTGCTTGCGGCGTCTTCTGCAACCGGTCAAAAGCGCTCGCGCCGTCTGCGTATTTGAGCGTCGGGATGATAGTCGCATTCCGTGGTTGTCTCTTGCCATGAATTCCGTTCCTGCGCACTTGTTATCACACCGGCTACCGCGAATATACTCGGGTCGACCAAATGCGCAATAATCGCGGGTCGATCACGGCGTGGTCGCCGGTAATCGACGGCTACAGCGATCGAAATTGTGGGTACACTCGATGTCGAACGTCGCAAAGGTCGTCATGTCGTTGCAATGGATCCCGGTGCAGATCGCTTTGCTTTCCGGGATCGGTTGCGGGAACATTTTTCTGCATTCGGACATAACGCATAGAGTCTTGTCACTGGCCGAGCGTGAATTGCAGGATAGCGGTGTCGCGCTGATAACGCCCAGCACCGTTACCGGAAGAGACGAGGACAAACAAGCGCTAGCCCTGGCTTTCTACTCGGTCATCAGCGAACAGCGTCCCGATGTGAAGGTGGTGTCGCTCGCGCACACCTTGAGTGCCATCAATCGCGCCGATCTGGTGGAAGAGTATGAGCGAATGTTTGTCGAGGAGGCTACCGAAACGGGTATTTTCCGCCACGATATCCTGGGCAAAATTACGCAGGTGACCGGCGCCCGGTTTCTGGCACAACTCAAACTGGCGGGATTTCGACAGGAGTCTGTACTGCGCTGGTCGCTGCTCGGCGTGCGCCTGGTGCAAACGAAACGCGCGACCATGCGCTTGTATCTTCAGATCTGGGATAGCCGCGACGGCAGCATTGCCTGGGAGGGATCGGTAGAGGTTATGCAGTCGATCGACACGTCGAGCGAACACGAAGTTACGTTGCGCACGATCGCACGGCAGGCAGCGCTGGAACTCGTGCAAGGATTGCCCGGCGGCGACGATGCTGCCCCCGAGCCGCCGTCTGCCGCGTTCGACGAACTGGACGGCGAACCGTCACGCTGACGAGAGCCATGCTGCTCACGGTGCCGGTACGGTTTCGCTCCAGCGCGCATCTGCGGCGAAGTCGACACCATCGAAGCGAAATACGCAAACCGCTCCGGTGTTCGCTACTGCATCGGTCAGCACTGCGACACAGGCGTGCAATTGCTGGGGCCCGAGCAACCAGTGAAGCGCAATGCCCGGCACATCTTGCGGTGCAGTATTGCGCAATAATGGCGCCATCTCGCGGCGCTTGTTGACACCGCATTTATACAGCGCTTCGTAAGCTGTCCACGCCTGGTAAAACAGATGCCGCTGCGACTCGGGTCGGGCGTGCACAAGGCGCTCGCCCAGTTCGGCGCCAAAAAACCATGTGCCCGTCGCGACGTAGTCGCGTGTTTTGGCGACTTCGATGTCGATGCCGATAGGCCCAACGTCCGAGAACGCGCATGCCAGCCAGTTGCGTGTGTGGCTGATCGAGCAACGCCTGGGCAGCCGGTCGCCGCTGACGTTCAGCAGCGCCGGTTTGCCGTCGCTATCACGCTGCACCCGGCACTCGCTGGCATAGCGGTACTGATGTGCGCGACAAACGAAACGATCGACAGTGCTGCGCGCTGGCCTGTCGCCCGCTTGCGTTGATTCTGTAACGAACAAGTGCAAAACCGATTCGGCTTTAATGTGAAGTGGCGGGGTTCGATGTTACCAGACCTGCGATACGGCGGGTCGGCCGGCGTATCGCGGCACGGATTGTTCCTTACGAACCGAGCGTCATCGCCGCTCGTGTTCAACCGTCTGTGTATCGGGCTGCCAGTTCGTGCAGTGCGGACCCGGTGAAGCGATAGGTGGTCCAGTCGCCCATCGGTTGCGCGCCGAGGTTTTTATAGACATTGATGGCCGGCGTATTCCAGTTCAGCACCGAGAACTCCAGGCGTCCGCAGCCACGCTGCACGGCCAGCTCGCCGATATGCGCCAGCAGCCGTCCGCCTATACCCGAGCCGCGGAA
>JAOTYY010000408.1 GCA_029861595.1 Gammaproteobacteria bacterium | reverse complement strand
AAGACAGCGGCGCACGCACCATTACGCAAGCCGAGTTGCTGGCCAGTGCCGGCGATGTCGACGGACCGGCGCTGACTGCGACCGCCCTGACAATTAGTTCGGGCAGCGGCACGCTGGTCGACAACGGTGATGGCACCTGGGATTACACCCCGGCGGCCAATGACGACACCGGCGTGAGCTTTAGCTACACCATCACCGACGGCACCGACTCAGTCGCCGGCAGTGCCACGCTCGATATCACCCCGGTCAACGACGCACCTGCGGGTGTGCCGACAATTTCTGGTTCGGTCGTGAATGGTCAGACCCTCACGGCGGATACTGGCGGTATCAGCGATGCCGACGGTCTTGGCGCATTCAGCTATCAGTGGTTGAGAAATGGTGTTGCGATTGGTGGTGCCACTGGTTCAACCTACACCCTCGGTGGCATTGACGTGGGATCCCAGATTTCCGTGCAGGTCAGTTACGTCGATGCAGACGGAACCTCTGAGGGGCCGCTGACATCGGCACAGACGGGCCCAGTTGCAAACATGAATAACACCCCTGTCGGTTTGCCGACGATTACCGGCACGGTGCAAGAGGATCAAGTGCTCGCGGCTGACACCTCGGGAATCAGCGACGCGGACGGCCTGGGTGCCTTCAGCTATCAATGGTTGCGAGACGGTGTTGATATTGGGGGCGCTACCGCCAGCACATATACGCTCGGCGACGCAGACGTTGGTAGCCAGATTTCGGCCCAAGTGTCGTACCTGGATGGAAACGGAACCGCTGAAGGCCCGTTGGCGAGCGCCCAGACGGCCGCAGTCAGTAACGTGAACGATGCGCCCACGGGTGGGGTCGGCATTGACAACGGCACGCCGGTATTGGGCGATACGCTCAAGGCGAGTAATAACCTGGCCGATAACGACGGTGTGGGCACGGTGAACTACCAATGGCAGCGCAATGGTGCAAATATCGCCGGAGCGACGGGCGCGAGTTACACCACTACGCAGTCTGACGTCGGTGCGGTTATCAGCGTCCTGGCCAGTTATACCGATGGAGAAGGAGCGTTTGAGAGTATCAGCTCTTCCAGTACCGGAGCAGTAACGACTCCGGTTGTGCCGACCCCCGACAATGTCGGCGGTGGGGGTACGAACGATGGTGGCGGCTCGGCAATGGGCGATGATAGCGGCGTCGCAGGCTCCGGCAATGACACCTCGTCTGCGAATTACGAAGGTGCCGATGCCGGGTCGGAAGAACAGACAGTGGGCGAATCGACCACGCTCGAAACACTTGAGCAGGAGTCGGGACCAGTAGACGCAGCTACAACATTGCTGCCTGCCGGCTCCGGGCGTATTGCTGCTGAACCGGCATTCGCGCTTGATGGCGACTCAGCTGCTGGTTCGGGTGGGGCGGACAATCAGCCCCATAGCAGTGAGATTGAACACCTACTTAATGACGAATCTTCGATCGTCCGCGAGGGTGATTCGCTCAAGTGGTTGACACCGGAATGGCTGCTCGTAGAAGCGCCGCAGATCGATCGGGGCGTTAGCTTCGTTGCTGGCCCCGTCTCAGTGGTGGATCTGGCCAGGGGTGGCTTCTCGGACGAGATCGCGAGCTCTGGCGGAAACTCGGAAACGATCTCGCTCGCCGAGGGCGTGCAGTTTGCAAGTATCGCGTTGACGGCGGGTGCCGTAACGTGGGCAATCCAGGCCGGCGGCTTGCTGACGAGCCTGCTCGTCAGCATGCCAGTATGGCGAGAATTTGATCCCCTGCCTGTTGTTACCGAAGAAGAGAACAAAGGCGGCGATGACGACGAAGCGGATGATGCTGCTTCAGACGAAGAGGCGGTCGCGGCGCGGGTGTTTGCCGTAGGGCAAACCTGAAAGGATAGATAAATGCAGTTGACACACAACAGCGTTTTTCGAATACCACGGCTCGGCCCCGCAGAGCGCGTTGGGCTTGGACTGGCTTCGATCATCGTGTCCTGTATTCTTGTTCTGGATTTCGCGTTCAACATTTTTCCGGATGACACGGATGGTGTGCGCGAAGAGCGTGCGCGTGTCAGCGAACAACTTGCCACTGAGGCGGGCGTACTTCTGGAGAGCGGAGGCGAGGATGTGCTCTCCGCTGCAATGTTGCGCTGGGTCGAACGGGAAGAAAACATCTTGTCCGCAGCGGTCCGCGAAGAAGAGGGAAGGATCGTGGCGCAGGCAGGCGCGCACCAGCAGCACTGGCGCCCGGCAGAAGGCGGCGCTTCGACGCTGCAGCA
>JAOTYY010000407.1 GCA_029861595.1 Gammaproteobacteria bacterium | reverse complement strand
GTTGTGCCGGCAAAGGCAACGTGATCCAGACACCGGGCACGTCATCCCTGGCTGACGACGCCGTCGCGCGCGTGGAAATTCCTTACGCGCTTACTTTGCTCGCGGTGGATGGAGAGCAGGTCGCCGCGCCGCGGTCCGACAGCAGCTCGAGGGCGCGCCTGATGCCGGGAACCCGGAGGTTGCGCTTCGCCTACGAGAAGAACTGGGGGAATCCGGACACCTACGATTGGGTGTACTCCGCACACGTGGTGGAAATTGAGTTGCGGGCCCGGCCCGGGGTTCTCTACCGGGCCGGCTACCCCGAGCCCGCAAACCGCCACGAGGCGGTCAAGCTGGCCGTCGATCTGCGTATGTGGGTCGACAGCCCGGACGGCACGCGCGTTGCATCTCGGACGGGCGCCCCGCACGGTTCCCCGTTGACGCGACTGATCCGATCCAACAGTGGCGCAGCCACTTCCTACACTGCCGCTGCAAGCGCCCCGGCCGCGGCGTCCGGCACCGGCGACAGCGTGGACCAGGCCGAAGCGCTGCTCTCCGACCAGGATGCGCTGCAACGTCTCAAGCTGTGGTGGAAGCTGGCGTCCGATGAGCAGCGGAAGGCATTCCAGCAATGGATCAAGACGCAGTAACGGGCGACGACGTTAACCGTAGAGCCGCGAGTAGAGACCTTTCTGCGCGAGCAGCTCGTCGTGCGCGCCCTGCTCGATGATGTGCCCGTCCTCGAACACGTAGACGCGATCGGCGAGTTTCACGGCACTCAGGCGATGCGCCACGATGATCGTGGTGCGGTTTTGCAGGACCTCTGTCAACGCCTTGTGCAGTTTTGCTTCGGTTTCGGTATCCAGCGAGGAGGTCGCCTCGTCGAGCACTACGACTTTTGGGCGCTGCAGCACCATCCGCGCAATGGCCAGTCGTTGCCGCTGGCCGCCGGACAGGCGCATGCCCTGACGCCCGACCACTGTATCCAGACCCGCGTCGCCGGCGCTGAAGGTGTCGATGAGTTGCGCGACTGCCAGTGCCTGCCACAGGTCTGCATCGGACATATCACGGCCCAGGGTCAGGTTCATGCGCACGCTGTCGTTGAACAATGCCGGGTGCTGTAACACTGTGGCGACATTTTCGCGCACCACGTCCAGACCGATGCGCTGCATCGGTACGCCGTCGAAATACACGTTACCTTCGCGTGGCGGGTATAAACCGAGCAGTACCTGCACCATGGTCGATTTGCCGCCGCCGCTGGCACCCACCAGCGCGACTTTCTGACCCGGCGCCACGCTCAACGAGACGCCGTTCAGCACCTCCGGTCCGTCGCCGTACGCAAAGTGCACGTTGTCGATGCGCAGCCCCACGGTGGGTTTGTCGGCAAACGGATTGTCGAGCGCCGGATAAAAGGGTTCTTCGCGCAGCATCTGCAACCGGTTGATGCGCCCCAGCGCCGCCCTGGCGCCATAGTAGGCGTACTGTATGTTCAGCACTTCCTGCACCGGGCCCATCATGAACCACAGGTAGCCGAACACCGCGAACATCTGCCCGATGCTGAGCCCCGAAAAAATCACCATGAGCATGGAGACGGCGCGAAACAGATCCATACCGGAGAGGAAAATTACGAAACTGGCGCGATTGGCGGCATCGCTTTGCCAGGTGAACGCTGTCGCATGGTCGCGCACGTCGCGCGCGCGATCGATCATGCGCCGCACGTAGTGTTTTTCGCGATTGGCCGCGCGAATTTGATGAATGGCATCCAGGGTCTCGGTCAGCGATTGCTGAAATACCTCGAAGGCGCTGTTCTCGCGGCGCTTGAGTTCCTTGACGCGTTTACCGACCAGCACGGTGAAATACACCACCACCGGGTTGACCAGCAGAATCAGCACCGCGAGCTGCCAGTGCATCCACAGGAGAATCAGCGCCGCGCCGGCAATCGACAGGGTGGCGACGACGAAGCGGCTGACCGTGGTGCCGACGAATTCGTCTACCGTCTGCAGATCGGTGACAAAATGCGATGCCACGCCACCGCTCCCCAGAGTCTCGTATTCGGCCATGGAAATGCGCTGCAGGCGTTCCAGCAACTCGCGGCGCAGGCGGTAGACGATGTCCTTGGAAACACGCGTGAATTGCAGCCCCTGGAAGACGTTCAATGACAGCGCCGACACACGCAGCACCACGGATACTCCCAGCAGCGCCAGAATGTAGAGCACCGGCCCGTGCCATTGATGCGGAAACACGCTGTCGATGATCGCTACCGTTATCCCGGGTTG
>JAOTYY010000020.1 GCA_029861595.1 Gammaproteobacteria bacterium | reverse complement strand
ATAGACGTGAATAGCGTTTGTTTACAGTGCAATGGCTGCAATAGTGTCAGTGTAATGTTAGCGTGCTCTGGCGGACCACTTACGCCGTCAGATCGAACTACTGGATTTCTTAGAATTACGTTGCACAATGGGAATGTCGCTCGTTTGGCGCGCTCAGCCCGTAGTTTTCATCCTGTCCCCGCCAGAATATTGTCATCGCTATGAGCCCCGCCCTGGAACGCGCAACGCTCTTGCTGATCGAAGACCATCGTGACATTGCCGAGATGGTTTATTCGTTCCTGGAAAAACGGGGCTATACGGTGGATCATGCCGCAGACGGAGTGACTGGTCTGCACTTGGCTGTGTCCAACGACTACGACGTAATCATTCTTGATCTGACGCTGCCCGGGATGGACGGGGTCGACTTGTGCCGCAAGCTGCGCACGGAGGCCCGTAAAGATACGCCGTTGCTGATGTTGACCGCGCGGGACACGCTTGACGACAAGCTCACCGGTCTCGACTCGGGTGCTGATGACTACCTCGTAAAACCTTTCGCTATCCAGGAACTGGAGGCGCGAGTTCGGGCGCTGGCACGCCGACGGCGAGGCGGAATCGCTGCGGAACTACTGCAGGTGGGCGACCTGACGCTGGACACCGCAACGCTGGAAGTAAGGCGCGCCGACCAGTTCCTTAATCTGACTCCTATCGGGCTCAAGATTCTCGGCGCACTGATGCGTGCTTCGCCGAGGGTCGTGAGTCGTGCCGAACTGGAGCGGGAAGTTTGGGGCGACGTGCTGCCGGATAGCGATACGTTACGCAGTCATCTCTACAACCTTCGCAAGATAATTGATAAACCGTTTGCACGACCACTGCTGCGTACCCTGCATGGATCCGGCTATCGGATCGTTGGTCCGGATGCCGAGTAGCCGGGGTCTCAAGCAGCGCATCAGCCGAGCACTTTTACTGCAGGCCGGTGCAATTGCGATCGCAGCCGTGGTCGGCGTGTACTTCGCGGGAGTTGTGCTGAAGGACGTGCTGATAACCCAAGCCCTGCGACAGGAGGCGGAGTTCTTCTGGGAAAGATTAGCGGCGGATCCGGCGTTTCCCTTGCCGGATACGCGCAATCTTACGGGGTTCATGGCGGGGCGCGATCACATGCGTCAACCGAACGAGACCATGTCGGCGATGCAACCGGGATTTCACGATCTACCCGGAAGCATCGATTTCGGTACCGTGTACGTCACCGAGAACGACGGCACGCGTCTCTACCTGGTGTTTGATGGTGAGCAGGTTGACGTTCTGGCCGCTTATTTCGGCCTCGTGCCGCTGACCGTCGTACTGTTGGTTCTATATCTTTCCGTATGGCTTATCTACCGCGCCTCGCAGCGCGCGGTGTCCCCGATTACCCGACTCGCCAGAGAAGTCAACAATCTCGACCCGGAAGCGCCGGATCCGGAGCTGTTCAAACAACCACGCTCGCTGACAAATGCCGACGAGGAGGTGCGGGTGTTGTCCGCTGCGCTGGCGCAATTCGCTGAACGCCTGAACGCGTTCGTAGAGCGAGAGCGCAACTTTACCCGGGATGCCAGCCATGAGTTGCGTAGTCCGTTGACGGTGATTCGCCTCGCTTCCGATACGTTGCTCTCCCAACACGACCTCCCCGCTGAGTCTCATGAGACTGCCGAACGGATTAAACGCTCCGTAATTGAAATGGAGGAGCTGGTGCAAGCTTTTCTTCTGCTGGCACGCGAATCCGAAGCCGGACTCTACAAAAAGGATGTGTGCGTGAACGATGTCGTCGGTGAAGAATTGCAACGTGCCTGCGTGCTTGCGGCCGATAGGCCGATCGATGTGGAAAATGTAGCAGATTGTCTGCTCTACACTGTTGCGTCTGATAAAGCGCTATCAATTCTTTTCGGTAACCTGATACGTAACGCATTCTCGTACACCGATGCCGGACGAATAGCGGCACATATTAGTCGCGATAGTGTCGTTATCGAGGATAGCGGCGTAGGCATGGAACCTGATCAGGTGCGCACGTTGCTCAAGCCATTCCATCGCGCCGACCCGACGAGAGACGGCGGTTTTGGGGTGGGATTGACGATCGTGATGCGACTCTCGGACCGCTTCGGATGGCCCGTACAGATCGACAGCAAGCCGGGCGCGGGAACCCGGGTCACGGTTCGGTTTCCCGAGGCGCGGTACGTGGAAACGAATTAAAACCGTCGTTTCAACCCCGGTTTCACAAAATCTTCACACACTCTCGACAGGCTTTTCACACCTTGCATGACACAATTTAGTCCAACTTGAGCACTGATATTGGAGCGAGCGATGAACACCGGGAGTGCCCGTGCAATCGGGTGGGTTGAACAGGGGCTCGTTCCGGACCGCGTCGTACGCGCCGGTATCCGTCGGTTGTTGCAGCAACGGATCGACGAGTTGAGACTCGAGGACTGTGAGTTTGGCGCTGCCACGCTGACATCCTTTGCATCCTTGATGGACCGTTCGCCGGTGGCGCCTGTTCCGGAACAGGCCAATGAACAGCACTACGAACTGCCGGCGGATTTCTTCGCCGAGGTGCTGGGCGAGCATCGCAAATACAGCTGCTGCCACTGGGCGAGTCCGGATGAAACTCTGGAAGAGGCGGAATCCTCGTCGTTGAGCATCACGTGCGATCGCGCAGGTATCGAGGATGGTATGCGCATTCTTGAGCTCGGGTGCGGTTGGGGCTCCCTGACACTGTGGATCGCGCGCAACTATCCGCGTTCGACAATTACAGCCGTCTCGAACTCGAACGCACAACGTCAATACATCGAAGCACAGATCGAATGCCACCGGCTCGAGAATGTCCAGGTCATTACCGCTGACATGAACGACTTCCAGATCAGCCAGCGATTCGATCGCGTGGTTTCCCTGGAGATGTTCGAGCACATGCGTAACTACCGTTTGATGTTCGAGCGTATTCACGGCTGGCTGGTCCCCGGCGGTCAGTTCTTCATGCACATTTTCTGTCATCGATCAGTGCCCTACGAGTTCGTGGAGCGAGATGCCAGCGATTGGATGAGCCGCTATTTCTTCAGCGGCGGCATCATGCCGAGTGACGCCTTGCCGCTGCATTTTCAGGATCATCTGAAGTTCCGCCGGCAGTGGCGGTGGAACGGTCGGCACTACGAACGGACGTTGAACGCCTGGCTGGCGCGCATGGATGAGCGCAAGGATAGAGTCATACCGATTCTGGAGAATACCTGCGGCGACGACGCGCGCTTTTGGTGGATGCGCTGGCGTATTTTCTTTATGGCGTGTGCGGAGCTGTTCGGTTTCAACGACGGCCAGGAGTGGTGGGTGAGTCACTACCTGTTCGAGCGCCCCGGCGCCTAAAGCTCCAGGAGTCTTAAGCTCATGAACATTGCTATTAACTTCGGTTTGTATCAGCTCTGCTGGTTCGCCTGTATTCTCGGCGGCGCGAATGCTTTGCCGTGGCTGGGTGTGATCCTCATGGCAGTGGCCGTCGTGTATCATTTGCACAGCGCAAACGAACCGCTTGCGGAACTTAAGCTCATGTTGATCGCGGGCCTGCTCGGCGCCGTATGGGACAGTGGGCTGGTCGCGGCGGGATGGCTGGTTTATCCGTCGGGCACCCTCATCGAGGGTACGGCACCCTACTGGATCTTTGCGCTGTGGATCGGATTTGCGACCAACCTGAATGTCACCCTGCGCTGGCTCAGGGGGCGCCCGGCACTGGCATCTGCGCTGGGGGCCGCCGCTGGTCCTATTGCTTACCTCGGCGGTGAGAAACTTGGTGGTTTGACGTTTGAAGACACCTTTGCCGGTCTCAGTGCACTCGCGATTGGCTGGGCCGTAATAATGCCACTGCTGGTGGCTGTGGCAACCCGACACGACGGATTTCGCGGCCGCGACGCTAACGTTCAAATAGCGCACGGTAGCCCACAACTGAGCACGGAACATGTTTGACACGGAGAGCTACCTGGCAGGTCTTGCGGTGATACTCGGCGCCGGGCTGGTCGTGTGGCTGCTCAGCCTGCGGATTCGCGATGTCAGTATCGTCGACAGCTTATGGCCGTTGATGTTCCTGTTCGCTGCGGTGACGTACTACACGATACCGCCGGCAACGGGGCCGCGCGCAGAGCTCATCGTGGCATTGGTTGCCATCTGGTCCATTCGATTGTTCGCTTATATCACCTGGCGCAACTGGGGTGAGGCGGAGGATCGGCGATACCAGGCGATTCGTGCCAATAACGCGCCCAATTTTTCGCTTAAAAGCCTGTACATCGTCTTCGGTTTGCAAGGCGCGATCGCCTGGATCGTTTCAGTGCCTTTGCTGGCTGCGATCGTCAGTCCGTCGGCTCTGGCGCCTCTTGACTACTTGGGTGTCGGTGTGTGGTTCGCCGGTATGGTTTACGAGGCCGGCGGTGATTATCAACTCGCGCGTTTCAGGGCCGACTCAGCTAATCGGGGCAAGGTACTCGACTACGGACTGTGGCGTTACACTCGCCATCCGAACTACTTTGGGAATGCGTGCGTATGGTGGGGATTCGGTATCATCGCTGTTTCTGGCGGGGCTTGGTGGGCTCCGATTTCGCCGCTGTTGATGACGGTCGTGCTGCTGAAAGTCTCCGGCGTATCTCTGCTGGAAAAGGATATCGGTGACCGACGTCCGGATTATGCCGAATATATTACGCGCACCAGCGCTTTCATTCCGTGTCCGGCAAGGAGACTCAAATCGTCAGAACAAAGGAGTTCGCAACGTGGCTAGGTTCGACAGATTCTCAATGCGATCAGTTCTCAAAGTCGGTCTGTTCGCGGTGACTTTCGCTCTGTGCGTGCCGATGCAGGCCAGCGAAGAGCTTCACTTTCGCGTGCTGCTGGATGACAAAGAAATCGGCCACCACATTTTCCGCGTGACGGATCACGCTGGAAATCAGACCGTCGATATCCGCGCCGAATTCGATGTCACCTTCTTCGCGATACCGGTATATAGCTATGCTCACGACAATCGTGAAGTCTGGAAGAACGGTTGCCTGAGTGAAATAATTTCCCGCACCGACGACAACGGGAAGAAGTTTCTCGTCGAAGGCGAAGCGAAGGGTGGCCTTTTCTCGGTAGCGACTCGTGAAATGAACCGCCAGCTGCAATCGAAATGCGTAATGACGTTTGCGTACTGGAATCGCGAGTTTCTGCAGCAATCGCGACTACTGAATGCGCAGACGGGGGATTACCTGTCGGTAAACGTCGATTTCGAAGGAACAGAACCGCTGCGCGTGGGCAAGGACACTATACCCGCATTACGCTACCGGCTGCGGAACCAGGAGAAGAAACTGGACATAACCGTTTGGTATCAGAAGTCCTCCGGGAGGTGGTTGTCGCTGGAGTCTAAAGTCGGCCGTGGCAAGTTGATCCGCTATTTGCCCGTATCCACGGGTGATAGCCCGATCCCGGCCGATGAACAGGTCGCAGCACGACTGTGATACCACTGCGCAGTGTATTGCGAGTGAAACGGCGCTGGTGGTTAGTGCTCATGAGTATTACATTCATCGGTGCATGCGCTTCATCGTCACCTATTCGTACAGTTGACTATGTCGACCTTGGTCGTTTCATGGGTGACTGGTACGTGATAGCTAATATTCCCACCTTTTTCGAGAAGGGAGCTCACAATGCAGTGGAATCCTATGCACTCGATGATGACGGCACAATAGCGACCACGTTCACGTTTAAAGCCGACGGTTTCGACGGGGAAGTGAAAAAGTATACGCCGAGGGGCTTCATCCGGGACCGCGAAACCAATGCAGTGTGGGGGATGCAGTTCATCTGGCCAGTCAAGGCCGAGTATCGGATCGTATATCTCGCCGAAGATTACTCACGAACGATCATAGGTCGAAGTAAACGCGACTACGTATGGTTGATGGCACGCATGCCGAACATTGCCGATGACGAATATCAGTCCATGGTTTCGCTTCTTGCCGAACAAGGTTACGACGTAACTCGAATCCAAAAAGTACCGCAACGCTGGTAGTAACCAGAAAATGGTTTATAGAACGCCGGCATTTCGCCGTTTCAGGATATCTCCCAGCAACTGAAACTCAATCGCTGCGGACAGTCTCTAGAAGCCTCCCGAGTCCGAAACCCCGATAAGCACTTTTTCCCAGCGCATGCCCCTGACAGGGGAGGCTATGGATGGTCGTCGTCGATGCGTCTGGTTCAGGCGCGCAGATCGCTCACGACGGTGCTCTCGATCGCCGGCAGGTCGCGAATCATACCTGCGTAGGTGATCGACATGTGGCTCTCTTCGATGTTGGCGACCTTCCACTGGCCCTGCTGAAAGCGAAAAGTCCACACCGTTTCCACGTTCTTGTAGCGCTTGCTGCCTTCCACAATTTCCTGCTTATCCCGCTTCAGCAGATAGTCCTGCATGTTCGCGGTGATGGAGATAACGAGCGATGAATCCTCATGCTCCCCAGGATGATTGCGATGCACGAACAGGACGGGCTTTAGGTCAGACACCCGCCTGACGTTGCAGATGTTGACCAGTCCTTCGTTGCGCCACTGGTCCAGGTACACGAGTTGCTGGTTCTGCCAGTACCAATCGGTCATCCACTCGGCGGCCGCCGCGACATCCTCGTGCCGCCAGGCGCCGTGGATCCGGTGGAAACAATCGGTGACGCGTTCCTTGATCAAAATCCAGTCGAACGCCGTCGCATAGGCCGCCATGAAGCGGAGGTCCCGGCGAGCGCGCAATTCTGCGCGCTTTTCCCTGAGGAGCACCCATACGATCAATGGCAGAAACACCAGCGTCAGCACGCCCAGAGCGAGTTTGCCCCAGAATGTTTCGAACGCGGCTTTGGCGATGAACCCGCCGGGGCCGGCCAGGGCTGGCTCGACGGCGGTGGCAACCACGATGGTGGCAACCAGATAAATCACGTACTTTGGCATATGTCGACTCCAAAAGTTGAGAGTGTCGATGCATGGCGGCACGCGCCTTCCGTAGCATGTTGCCTGAGAGTACCGCGCAATAGAATTAACACCAGGACAGGGTGTGGGAAGCAGCAGACGTGCGGTGGACAAGCACTGTGAAACAGCCGTCAGCCTGTCCGTCAGACGAAAGTTTGTTGGGGTAAAAGTTTCCTTACAGGAAAACTTATTTCTTAGTAGTTGATCGCTCTACCCCGATCAACTAAGCTGCGATACACCCCTTTCCAGCAGATTTACGAGGTGTCTCGATGTGCGGGATCGCCGGAATCATGTTCAAAAACGCCTCCGGGCGAGGCACTGGCAAAGCCCTGATCGACATGCTGGACGGCTGTCAGCACCGGGGTCCGGATTCGACGGGTTTTGCCCTGTACGGTGCGGTGAGCGAGGAACAATTGCGGCTGCGTTTCTTCATCGGCGAAGGCGACCAAGCGAACTCGGCAGTCGAGCGCGTGAAGACGGAACTCGCCAAGCAGGGCGCCGAATTGCTCGAAGATGAGGTGATTGGCAACAATTACCGTGTGACGGTCCGTTTTACCGGCGATCTGCAGCAGTTTGCCTATGCCATGGAGCATAACGCGAAAGTCATCTCGATCGGCACCAGCCTGGAGATCGTCAAGGACGTGGGCGGTGCGCACGACGTCGATGACCGCTATCACGTTGCCGGATTCGAGGGTACGCATGGCCTGGGGCACGTGCGCCTGGCTACCGAATCGGATGTGAAACCCGAAGCTTCGCACCCGTTCTGGGCGACTGGATTCGAAGACGTGGCCATCGTGCACAACGGGCAGATTACCAATTACTGGAAAATGCGCCGCCGCCTTGAGCAGCGTGGATTCCAGTTCACCACCGACAACGACAGCGAGCTGATTGCCGTCTACCTTGCCGACAAACTCGCGCAGGGCGTGGCACTGAGGGAAGCACTGAAAACCTCGATAGAAGACATGGACGGGACGTTCTCGTTTCTGGTCTCCACCAGAGACGAGATCGGTTACGCGAAAGACAGGCTTGCTGCCAAACCGATGATCATGTACGAGACCGATGAGTTGGTTGCGATCGCGTCCGAGGAAGTGTCTTTGAACCGCTTGTTTCCGGGTCAGGCGCTGAACACCAAAGAACCACCGCCTGGCACCTACGATACATGGTCACGCTCGATCTAGCGAAACTCGATGTCCGTGCGGCCAACGAACGCATTCGGGCGGCCGGTGCCGCTGGCGAAGACGTAGAGGTTGTCAATCCCGACGCACGCCATCACATCGGCGTGGGCTTGATTCATCCCATCAACGTACACGTGCGCGGCTCGGCCGGCTATTTTTGCGCCGGGTTGTCGGATCAGGCGAGTTTCGAGGTCGAGAACAACGTCGGCTGGGGGCTCGGCGACAACATGTACAGCGGCAGCGTGGTGGTGGGTGGCAACGCGGGAGCGATTCCTGGCGTGGCCATACGCGGTGCTGAAATCGTGGTGCGTGGCAACATGGGATCGCGCGCCGGGCAGGTGATGAAAGCCGGCACCTTGTGTTGCGCAGGCAATGCGAATTTCATGGCTGGCTACATGATGTACGGGGGGCGCATCGTCATCCTCGGTGATTCCGGCGAGCGCGTGGGCGAGGATATGACCGGTGGGGAAATATTCGTTGCCGGCAAAGTGTCCGAGCTTGGATCCGACGCACAGCTCACCGATACCGCTGCGGAGGAGATCGACGAGATCAGGGAATTTCTGGACCGCTACGGCGTTTCGTTCAAAGGCGGTTTTCAGAAAATCGTCAACGCCGGAAAGAAACTGCGCTATGCCACCAGTGAGCGGCAGATGCGCAGCATTCCGTTTTTCACGTTCTCGGGAAACTCGAGCTACTGGAATCCGAAAGTCCAGGAAGACCTGTACATAAAGTCGCAGATTGGCCGTTACCGCATACGCGGTTACGGTGGCGCGCGTCCGCTGCCGCACCTATCCGATCTGGCGTTCAAAAAAGACCTGTCTGATGCAGGTCGTGTTGTCGACGTGGTGTCGAAGATCGATATGTATACCGAGATCGGTGGAATCAACGGCGCCAATCCATTGCAACTCAGTATGCCTGTAATGATTGCGCCGATGAGTTACGGCGCGCTCAGCGCGTCGACCAAGCGTGCGGTCGGGTTGGCTTCCAGCCTTGCGGGAATAGCTGAGAACACCGGCGAAGGCGGCATGAGCAACGCACAACGCGATGCCGCGACACAGCTTATTTTTCAGATGTTGGGCGGGCGCCTGGGCTGGAACATTCACGATATGAACCGCGCTGACGGCCTGGAGATCTACATCTCCCAGGGTGCCAAGCCGGGTCTGGGCGGCCAGTTGATGGCAAAAAAGGTCACGCCGGAACTGGCGCGCATCCGCGGCATTCCAGCGGGGATCGATTTGCGTTCGCCGTCGCGCCACCCGGACATCCTCGGTGCCGACGATCTTGTCATCAAAGTCGAAGAATTGCGTGAGGCGACCGGTTACCGTTTGCCTGTTAGCGTCAAGCTGGGCGCCGGCCGAGTGCGTGACGACATCAAGATCGCGGTGAAGGACGGTTTCGACTTTATCGAACTCGACGGTATGCAGGGTTCTACAGGCGCGGGCAGCGCCGAGGTCATCGACTACGTGGGCACGCCGACCTTATCGGCGATCATCGAGGCGCTGGATGCGCTGGAAAGCATCGGCCGCCGGCAGGATATTCAAATAGTGCTGATGGGCGGAATCCGCGACGGCGTGGATGCCGTGAAGGCGCTGGCGTTGGGCGCGGACGCCGTCGCGTTTGGTACGTCCGCCATTATCGCAGGCGGTTGTATTGCCTGCATGCAGTGCCATGTCGGGCAGTGTGTGACGGGCATCGCGACACAGGATCCCGAACACGAGGCGCGTTACGACCCGGAAGCCGAAGCAAAGAACATCCATCGTTTTCTCGAAGGTGTGCGCTGGCAGATCGCGGCGCTGACTGAAGCATTGGGGTACAGCAGCGTACGCGGTCTCAACCGCGACGACCTCGTGGCGGTAACCCCGGAAGCGGCAAGCATTACCGGACTGGAGTATGCACCGCAATACCGCGTGCGGGGCGCGGGGCTGGAAGTGAGAACGGCCTAGTGTCCGTTTACGACATTAACCGGATCCTGGTGCCCGATGCACCGCCTGAATATGAAGACCACGCGGGACAACCCAACTACGTACCGGCACCCTGCCAGGTGGCTTGTCCGATCGGCACCGATGCACCGTCTTACATCGGCTATATCTGGGAAGGCAATTTCGACGCGGCCTTCGAGGCGATCACCGCGACCAACCCATTCAGCTCCATATGCGGGCGTGTGTGTGATGCGCCCTGTGAACCGGCATGCCGCCGCACGGACAGCGACGGGCCGCTGCAGATCCGAAATCTGAAGCGTTTCGTGATGGACAAGCTTGGCGCTACCTGGGAGCCGACCCCGGTGCCTGTCACGCAACAACAAACGGTTGCCATTGTCGGCGCGGGGCCGGCCGGCTTGACGGCCGCGCAGGAACTGGCCGATGCCGGTTACGAAGTGCACGTACACGAAATGACCGATCGCGCAGGTGGCATGATGATCTGGGGCATCCCGGCGTTTCGGTTACCGCCCGGCATTATCCAGGAAGACGTCAGGCGTCTGGAGAGACGATGTCCCGGTCTGCACATTCACTTGAACAGCGCGCTGGGTCGCGACGTTACGCTGGAGGAACTCAAACAGAAACACGACGCCGTATTGTTGACTATCGGCTCCTGGTGGGGCAAACCGATGGGGATTCCCGGCGAGGAAGATGAGCACGTCGTCGACGGTGTGGGATTCCTGCGCCGGGTAAATGACGGTGAACGCCCGGAACTTCCAGCCAGTGTGGTCGTGGTCGGTGGTGGTGATGTGGCTATGGACGCCTGCCGGGCCGCATTGCGTCTGCCCGGTTGTGAGAACGTCAAAGTGATTTATCGGCGCGGCCCCGAGGAGATTCCTGCGCGCAAAATCGAACTGGAAGGTGCCGTCAAGGAGGGTATCGAGTTCATCTACCACACGCAGCAGGTTGCCGTGGAGTCGAACGGCAATGGCCTGGTGTTAAGCTGCGTAAACACCGAGCCCGGCGAGCCGGACGAGGACGGACGCCGGCGCCCTGTCGAAGTGGCCGGCAGCGAGCACACTATCGAGTGTGGCATGGTCATCGCGGCGGTGGGTCAGCAGGGTGAGTGTGCGGAACTTGAGCAGCGCGACATGATGGCGGCGGACCGCGTGCGCACCGATTGGGACAGCATGCGTACCGATGATCCCAAAGTGTTCGCTGCCGGAGACGGTGCCTTCGGCGGATCGACGATCGTCATGGCGATGCATCACGGTCAGCGTGCGGCCTACTACGTAAAGGCATTTCTGCAAGGAAACCAGAACCCGCTGCCATACCGCACACCGTATCGCACGCGCCGTGTGCCGGTTGCGCAGGACATAATGTGGGAGAAGTTCCCGCCACAGCATCCGCAGTTTTTCGGCGTCGGCGAGAACCCCACCGAGTTCCCTGAGATCGAATCCACCTACGACTGGGAAACCGCTCGCGTGGAAGCTTCGCGTTGTTATCGCTGCGATGCGGAAACCGGTTCCCCTGACTATTCCGTGCAGCACCGCGAGGATATCTTTTCCATGGCACGCACCAATCCCCTCGATCACGCGAAGTTGCGCGGCATGCTGCACAAACGTTTGCGCATACGCGAGAACCCGTTTCCCGAGCAGCGTCCTGCGAATCTCGATGACCTGGTCTTTTTGCCCGCCAACCTCTCGCGCCTGGTGATAGATCCGTATCGCGAGGCGTGCAATGTCGCTTTCCGGTTGGCAGGAAAGTTATCGCTATCGCATCCGTTCATGGTGACGGGTTTCGACCGCGCGCCCCATGCAGTGCGAGCGTCTGTGGCTGCGGGAACGTCGGATGCCGATGCCTATTACCTGGGGTATGAGCGGCCCTCCGATACGGCTAAATGGCTGCAGCTTATTCCTGCTGGAGCGACTCGGCCACCTGATCCTGTCGCTGCTGGTGCCGTGTTTATGTATGACGGCAACACGGTGTTCGCGCCCGGGCGCGCTATGCGGACACAAGTGACAGGCTTTGGCGTATCTTCAATGGATTTATTGCCGCGTGCGATCGACGCATCGCTGGCCCAGGATCTGGATTTTCTGCTCATCGACGGCAGCGGCGGCGTGGCTGGAGATTGGCCGGAACTCACGCACACGCCAAGCCTGGAGATGCTTCGTGAAACTGTTTCGATATTGCGCGGCCTCAATCGAGAGGAAGCGTTCGACTTGATTTATTTTGGCGGTGTGCGTTCCGGCACCGATGCTGCCAAGTTGATCGGCATGGGTGCGAATGCGCTGGTCCTGGGTGCGGCCATCGGTTTTGCGGTCGGCGGTGTGATGACGGGTCAGGGTTTACAGTTCGGTTCGGACTATACGGAAGAGGACAGGGCGTCAGCCACTGTGAACGTGATAAAAGCAAGCGTCGGCGAGGCGTCGATGATGGCCCGTTGCATGGGTAAAACGAATTTGCATAACGTCGAACCGGAAGACCTTCGCGCCGTTACTCTGGCGACTGCGAAAGCCAGTGGCATACCATTGGTCGGCCGGCAGGCGTAACGCGTCGAGGCCAGGACTTTCCTGGCGAAGACGCTACAATAAACACCGGTCGGTCTGGCGATGGAGATACGCCGTGACCGGAAATCTCGCCGCAGCGGGATGACAATGGAGGTGCGTGCGGACTCGGTTGCCGCGCGCGTACATAATCAGAAGCATAGGGGAGCACTCGATGGCCACCAACCTCGCCCACGTTGCCAAAGATCGCGGAATCAAATACTTTCTCGTCAGCTTCGTGGACTTGTTCGGCGGCACGCGCGCCAAACTGGTGCCTGCGCGAGCGATCGGCAATATGCAGAAAGAAGGTGCAGGTTTCGCCGGTTTCGCTGCCTGGCTGGATATGACACCTGCTGACCCGGACATGTTTGCGATTCCCGATCCCGACAGTCTGACCCAACTGCCGTGGAAACCGGAAGTCGCCTGGGTCGCCGCCGATCTGTGGATGGATGGCAGGGAAGTGGAGGCGTCGCCGCGTATCGTTCTGAAACGCCAGCTCGCCCAGGCCGCCAGGAAAGGCTATCGTATGAAAACTGGCGTCGAGTGCGAGTATTTCCTCATAACGCCCGATGGCACGGCGCTTTCCGATCCTGCCGACACGCAACCGAAGCCCTGTTACGATCAGCAGGCGCTGATGCGGCGTTTCCCGGTGATCAGTGAAATATGCGATGCGATGATCGAACTGGGTTGGGGGCCGTACCAGAACGATCACGAAGACGCCAACGGCCAGTTCGAGATGAACTGGGACTACGACGATGCACTGGCTACGGCCGATCGGCATGTATTCTTCAAATACATGACCAAGAGCATTGCCGAGCATCATGGCATGCGTGCAACCTTTATGCCCAAGCCGTTCGCCAATCTGACCGGCAACGGCTGTCACGCACATGTTTCGCTTTGGGACGCCGCCGGCAAGAAGAACCTTTTTCTGAGTAAATCCGACGACCTGGGATTGTCCAAGCTGGCCTACAACTTCTTAGGCGGCGTGATGCACAGCGCACAGGATCTCTGCGCGATCTTCAACCCCACGATAAACAGCTACAAACGTATCAATGCACCCGTGACAACGTCCGGCGCCACATGGTCGCCGAATGCGGTTACCTACTCGGGAAACAACCGCACGCACATGATTCGTGTGCCGGACGATGGACGTTTCGAGTTTCGTCTGATGGACGGGGCGGTCAACCCCTACCTGGGACAGGCGGCGATTGTGGCCGCGGGCCTGGATGGGATCAAGAACAAACGCGATCCCGGCGAACCCGTGCACATCAACATGTACACCGAAGGTCATAAGGTAAAGGCCGCGAAACGGTTACCTGCGACGTTGTTGGACGCGTTACGTCTGCTGGAGAAAAGCAAGGTACTGCGTGCAGCGATGAGCGACGAAGTGATTGACTCCTTCATCAAGCTGAAGATGCAGGAGTGGAACGATTACACCTCGCATCTAAGCGATTGGGAGCGCGTCAACACGCTGGATATTTGAGCCTCATCGCAGCTGGTTCTTCTTCCAATAGGGACTCGGACAGCGACCCTAACCCCTGAACCTTCTCCCAGCGGGAGAAGGTTGAGATGAGGGGAAATCACGCGTTGGTTTCGCCACGAAGCGAAGCACGGCATAATCTCCTGCATGCTGTTTCCACGCGCCATTAGACTGGACACTTCCGACGAAAGCGCATATTCAATCCCCGCGCAACCTGGCGAATGGGCGGTGCCCGGCTCGTTTGAATTCTACGATGTCGATCCCGTACAGTTGGCGGGCAAATCCGCCGAGGCCTTCGCACATGGATTTCTCGGCGTGGTCAGCTTTGGCCGCACCACGCTGGTCGAAGTTGCAGAAATCAGCGAAGCTGAGCGCGACGACGTCTTGCGACGCATTGCGGATCATTTCGTGACGCACTACGGCGCGCCGGATCGCGAGGCGGCAATGCCTGCCGCCGTGGAAGAGGCCGAATTCGCGCACAGCATTTGTGAACATCCGGCGCATACGCTGCTGATGATAGAGAGGGAAATTACCGCTGACGGTATCCGCGAAAAGTTCAAGGTCGTGAAACCGCTGGACGCAAGCGGTCATGCGGACGTGCGAATCTGGGGGCCGGTTGAGGAATAGTAAATCGGGAGTAAATCGGTAAATCGGGGACAGTATACTTATTTCAAAACCTTACCTTTCAGGAACGAGCACCGATGGGAAATAAGTATACTGTCCCCGATTTACTAACCGAGCAGACCGTTCTGTCGGGCTGTATCGCGCATCTTCGAACATTGTTGTTCGTTCAATTCAACGTTATCAGGGGATGTATCACTGCGCATCAGGTTACCGGGCAAGCGCGTGTGCGAACCATCGTCCAGCAGCATGTGCGCAAGCTCGTGAGCGAGGGCGATGTGCGGGTCGCGGGTTACGGCCGTCATCCAGACTGTAAAACGTAAGTCGGGAATACTTCTGCTGTTGGCTGTGCCGAACGTGACCGCGTCGAATGCGGGGCGATCCAGTGTGTCACGGACAAAAAACACACGCGGTCCTTGCGTGCCAGCTTTCTTGGTCAACAGTTTCGCGTTGCTGCGGGAAAAATCCCGTACGCCGTCCGCCGCAGCAATTTCGAGCATCTTTGCGGGCAGCAGATGGATGCCGCATTGTTTGAGAATGTCGGCGCTGCGCCGCACGAGTTGCCGCAGCTCGTTACGATCCCAGCCGCTGTCGTTGATCATTACCAGGGTGGGACGGTATCGATCGCCTCTGGCGGCTTCGGTCGGCCAGTCTGTGGCGGCGCTGATTCGCAAACTCTGCGAGTCGCGTTCACGCGCCAGGTCGGCAGGTTCGATGATCCAGCCGCCGCTTACGAAAGGACCGGGCGCCGGTTGTGCCATCGACAGTATTGTTCTGCGCAGCTCCGCCACGCTCAATTCCGGCGAATTCAACAGTACGCGAGAAGCAAGCGCCGTCACGCGTGCCGCCGCATAACTGGATCCGGACACATCGCGGGGCGCGCCGGAAAAACCGGTTGCAGGAATGTGCTCCCCGGGCACCAGCAGATCGACGCTGCTCAGACCCCAGTTCGAACCGGACGCAGGATAACCGTCTACGTCGGCGGACGTTACCGTAAGCATGTTATCGAGATTCAACGACGCGGGATACACTGGCCGTTTGTCTATGTCCCTGCCATTGTTACCTGCGGATACCACAAACAGCATGCCGGTGTGCTGCCGCGCGATCTGTTCGAAAGTGATCCACTGATCATGCTTGTTGCCGCCCAACGAAAGATTCACAATGCGCGCCCCGGCATCCGCAGCGTGGATTATCAGCTCGCGCATCCGCTGCATGTCCGGGCGTGGGTATCGGTAGGGTATCAGGCGTGTGTCCGGCGCTTCACGCAGAATAATACTGGCTATGCGAGTACCGTGCCGTTGCGGAAAAAACGGTGAGTGCACCGGATGCGCATCGAAAGGGCGCGGGTCCATGTCCCAGAAATCGAAACCCAGCGGCTGCCCTTGAGGGTCTCGTGCCAGGTGTCTGGCGATGGCTGGTAACAGATAGTTAACGCCGGAATCGATCAGCGCGACTGTGATACCTGGTGCGTCGTCGCCTTCAGGTACGGCCGGGTTCATAGGGATCCGCTCGGCCCGCGGTTTCAGCTGTTCATCGAGCTGGTTCAAATAGACGGCATAGTCATCGTCGTATACGATCGACCGCGCGTTTCTGATAGCGCAATCCGGTGCAGCCAGCACCAGCAACAAAGGACGAGAGCGCCGATCGCTGTATTCGACGCTCAGTCTCCGCAGCTGCCCCTCGGGTGCAATCCGTTCGACGTTCGCGTGCGATCCATCGGCGAAATCGATACGCTGCCGCCATCCAAACACGGTTACACCGCGTGCAATGTCCTCCGCGTTGCCAAGAGAGATTCCGGAAAAGGCGGCGCGAACGGCCTCATCGTCAAAACCTTCACAAAGCAGTTGCAGGGCAGTGAGCGTGCGTTGCCGATAAGTCGCCGATGCATCGTCCGCGCCAATAGCGCGGCTGGACAGCAGCACCAGCGCCGTAAAGAAAACGAAGCGATGAATAATCACATTAATACTGGCATTATTCGATTCTCGCAAAGGCTATCATAACTGTCGGGTAGCACACTGTGTACGCTGCCCGGAACCGGGACCATGGCGAGCCAAACAGATAAGCCCAACCTGCCGAGAGATTTCGTTTTGCACGAATACCGTGCGCTATCGGATACGCTGCTGGAGGCCAGACGGTTTGCCGAGCAAGGCGCCGAGGAGGGCACGGTTGTCTGGGCGTTACGGCAGCACGACAGCAAAACGCACAGCGGTGACGCATGGCTCGCCAGTGACGGTGACCTGCACTGTGCGCTGATTCTGCGTCCCGAATTCGATCGGGAGACCGCTTTACAGCTGGTTTTCGTGGCCGCGTTGAGCGTGGGGGCCGTACTCTCCGAGAACGTGTCGCCAATGACAGCGCTGCACTACCGATGGCCAAACGAGATACTGCTCAGGCAGGGTAAAGCCGGCGCGCTCAGAGTGGCCGGCAAACCCACGCCGGGGGGCTTCGAATGGCTGATCCTGGGCCTGGACCTGAACGTCGAAAAGACGCCGGAATCGGTGTCGTTTTCGGCTGCCGCAGTGCATCCGGACGGTGAGTGCGAAGTTTCCTGCGCGACGTTGCTGGAGAACTATTGCCGCTACTTTCTGCGCACCATAAACCGCTGGGCAGAGGACGGATTTTCACCTATTCTTAATGCCTGGCTGCAGCGTGTCCCCGATATCGACCAGTATGTACGCCTGCGCCTAGAGCACGGCGCTGTAGAAGGTGTGCTCAAGCAAGTGACCGGCCAGGGTGCAGCCGTGGTGCAGACAGAGGCGGGCGAGGTGGTGGTGTCATTGAGCGAGTCGTTTGGTTTCCGATGAGCGTTCGGTCTACCCGACGCCGCGGATTCATCAAGTTGTGCGCGGCCGCGACCGCGGCCATATCCGCACGTCCGCATCTGCTGAGCGCTGCCGCTGCCGCTCCGTTAAGAGAGTATGGGCGCGCCAGGCTGATACATCCTGCCGGTGAGACCATTCACGCGGATGAGCTGCTGGTCGGCGAAAGTTACGTTTTCCACTACCCGTACCGCACCACCCCCTGTTTCCTGATCAATCTGGGTGCGCCGCCGGACAAGTCAGTCGTCCTGGAAACGGAATCCGGAGACAGCTACGAGTGGCAGGGCGGTGTCGGTCCGCAGAATTCGATCGTTGCGTTTTCTGCGATCTGCGCGCACAAAATGAGTCATCCTGCACGCGCCGTCAGTTTTATCAATTACCGTGCCGATCAGGCGATATTTTTTGATGCCGACAAGCAGCGCCGCAAGCGCAGCGATGTTATTTTCTGTTGTTCGGAGAGGAGCGTATACGATCCCCGGGCCGGTGCGAAAGTGCTCGGTGGACCGGCGCCACAGCCGCTGGCGGCTATCATGCTGGACTACGACGATGCGGATGGATCGCTCACCGCGACCGGCACGCGTGGCGGCGAAATGTTCGATCAGTACTTCACGAAATTTGCCTTTCGTCTGCAGCTGGAACACCGCGTTTCGGACGTCAGACTGGCCAGTGGCGAGACGACGGAACTTTATTCAGTCGCTGACTATTGCGCGACCCTGGTCAAGTGCTGATCCACAGGTTGTAAATCGGATATACCTGAGCCTGGCGGCGGGCTGACTCGCGCTTTAAGATCAGATATTGATGGTCACACCTGCTGTAATTGTTCGCAGCGGGCTGACAAAGTTCCGGGTCTTCAGGGATCTTTGTATCCGGCCAGCAGTTCGGCCAATTGCAGATGTCCTGCGTCGCGGGCCAGTTCTTGCGCGGTTTTCCCGCGCGCGTCCTGTGCCGCGGCAATGGCGCCGGCATCAAGCAATGCGGTGGTGATGCCAATATGGCCGGACATGGCGGCATGATGCAGTGCACTCAAACCGTTTTCGTCGCTCGCGGATACATCTATCCCCTCCGCCGCCAACAATCTTGCCGCGGTTTCTTCGTAACCTTCGTGCGCGGCCCGGATCAATGGCGTCCAACCGTATATGTCCTGCTGATTGGCATCGGCGCCGTATTTCAGCAAAACGTCAACGAGCGCCGCGTAGTTCTTGGCGCTGGCGATCATCATTGCGCTCCAGCCGGTCGTAGTCATGTCGTCAAGCGTTGCACCAGCCTGCAGAATCAGATTCGCGACCAGTGTGTCACCACTCAACATCGCGTACATCAGTACCGTCCCGCCCTTGGCGTTGGCCGCGTTAACGTCCGCGCCGGCCTTGATAAGCTGTTCAACGAACGCCAGATCGCCGACCTTTGCGGCGGACATCAGCGCGGTTTTTCCGCTGGGCGTCGGTTCGTTGACATCCTGACCGCGCTCGACGAGATCTTCGATGATCTGCATTCTGTCGATCAGCACCGCTTTTTGCCAATTGCCGTCCTGCGTTGCCAGGGACCATGCCGGCATGCAAACGAAAATTGCCAGCAACCAGCGAATCGCTTGTTTCATCATCTGCTTGGACTACTTACCTTGTTGTGGCTCGAGATGTTCGAATCATCGGTTTTCATCAATTGTCGGGGACTCGTTCCAACTGCTGATGAGCGCGTCGTTCGAAAGCTGCAATGATGCCATCACTCATGAGGGGAGTCATCGACTCACTCAGCCGATCCAAGCGCGTCGTCCGAAACGCGCAGAGCACGTCTAACTCGACGACGCAGCCGTCGGGTATGGCTTCGAACCGCCAATCGAGTACCAGGCGTTGGAAGGGCTGTTCGGTGGATTCGATGGTTATTCGAGTGGGGCGTTCGAAACTGGCATGAGAAGTGAAACGCCAGTTCAATGGACCGATACCCAGCGTTTGCTCAACGTTCAGGGAATTGTCGTGGCGCTCGAGGATTTGCACGGCATGCCAGCCTGGGACGAACTCGGGGTATCTTTCGACATCTAGCACCAGCTCGAAGAGTTGCTCAGCGGTGTAGGGCAGTCGTGATTGTCTACTGTACTTCTGCATTGTGACACGCCTTTAAACTCCTGGCGCGGGAAACGGCGCACTGGATTACGCCTGCATACGGCGCTTTATCAGCAGTGAGCGGACCAGGTCGTCGCGCTCCATCTCGTCCATGCGATCCTCCATTTCTTTTATCGTCTGGCGCAACTCCGGCAGCACGATATGCTCCAAAGCGTTTACACGTCGTTGTGTACGCCTGAAAACATCTACCAGCCGCAACAGATTGTTTTCGGTTGCTGCCAGCTTCAGCAACGCAGGCAGTAACGTCTGCAGGGCATGCAAAGTCGTCGCCAGTTCCAGCGAAACCGCCCAGCCTTCCGGCGGTTCCTGATCGCCGGTGGCCAGCGTGTCTTCCTCGTGTTGAAGGAACGGTACGCCCAAGCGATTCTGGAGCTGCCAAGGCGCCACCGCAGGCGGTTCTCGTATGCCGATGAAGCGCGTGAGCCCACTCACGCCGTGCCGCATAACGCAATGTCGAAACAGACGACCGGTTCGCTGCAGTTCGGCACCGATATCGGCGATCAGTTGTTCGGTCTGCTGCATATGCTCGACCAGCATGTGCGCGAGTAAGTCACGCCGGTCCTCGAGCACCGATTTACCTTCGCTGACCAGGTCTTGCTCGGCGCGCCGCAACAGCAGCTGGGTCTTTGAAGGTGCGTCATCCGCCATGCCGAAAACTCGCGAGGTGTTGTTCGATCTGTTGATCCGACAAGCGTACAAGTACCTCATTGGGCAGCGCGGCGAGCAGTCGCCAGCCGATTTCGAAAGTGTCCTCCAGCGTGCGCCGCACATCTCCCTGGTTAAGGAAGTCATTCTCCATGCGTTCGCCGAATTGCAGCAGCGCGCGATCAGACTTGGACAGACCTTCTTCGCCGACTACGCTGGATAGTACTTTCAGGTGCTGAGCTTGGGCGTACGAAGAATAGAGCTGCGAAGCCAACGCGGGATGATCCTCGTCGGTCATGCCTTTACCGCTGCCCTTGCTCATCAGCCGCGACAGGCTAGGCAGCAGGGCCACGGGTGGAAACACGCCGCGCCGGTCGAGATCGCGGTCTAGGACTATCTGACCTTCCGTGATGTAACCGGACAAATCTGCCACGGGGTGGGTGATGTCGTCGTTCGGCATCGTCAATATCGGAACCTGCGTAATCGAGCCTTCGCGCCCACGAATGCGCCCGGCGCGTTCGTAAAGGGTGGCCAGATCCGAGTACATATAACCCGGGTAACCCTTGCGGCTGGGTATTTCGCCGTGACTGGATGACACTTCACGCAGCGCTTCGCAATAGTTGGTTATATCGGTAAGGATCACCAGCACGTGGCGTCCTTCCTCGAAGGCAAGATACTCGGCTGCGGTCAATGCCACGCGCGGGGTGAGCAGGCGCTCGGCGCTGGGATCACTGGCCAGGTTGAGGAACAGCGCGATACGCTGCAACGCGCCGAATTCGTCCATTTCGCGCCGGAAGTGTTCGGCGGTATCGAAGGTTACGCCGATAGCTGCAAACACGATGGCGAAGTCCTGTTGTTTGGCGCCACGCAGTTTCGCGAAACGGGCGATGTTGGAGGCCAGCCGATCGTGGCTGAGACCGCTGCCGGAGAAAATCGGCAGTTTCTGACCGCGTACCAGGACATTCATCGCGTCGACGGATGACACGCCCGTTTCGATAAATTCACGCGGCACGTCCCGCCGTACCGGATTGATCGCGCTGCCGTCCACGCGTAGTTTCCTTTCGGCTGCAATAGGCGGGCCGCCGTCCATGGGTTGGCCCACGCCATCATAAACGCGGCCCAGCATGCCCGGACCGACAGCCAGTTGCACCGGTTCGGCCAGGAACCGCAATCGCGTCTCGCTCAACGACAAGCCGTCGGTACCCTGAAATATTTCTACCACGGCATTCTGCGCCGCGATAGAAACGACTCGGCCGGCACGTACGCTGTCGTCCGGCGCAATTACTTCGACCCGGTCGTACAATCCTACGTCCTGCACATTGCGTACGAATACCAGCGGTCCCTGCACGCTTGTCAGACCTGTGTGCAACAGGTTGTGTTCAACGGAGATCATGCCGCGTCATCGCCGGCTTCGGGGAAGCTCGGCGCCAGCTCGCTGAAGACGTCGTGGATGTCGTGCATCAGGAGGGCAAGTGCCTCGAGGTTGTCGTTGCCGATGTCCTCGCCCATGCGTTGAATGCGCCGGGTGATCGGCAGCCCTGTGAGCGTGTCGGGGTCGACGCCGGATTGCACGGCGCGGTCGGCCTGCTGAAGGAAAAGTTCGATGACTTTCAACATCTCCGTCTGCTTTTCTGCCGAGCAGAATCGGTCCGCCTCCGAGAACGCTGACTGCCTCAACAACGATTGCACGACAATGTCGGCACACACCAGCACCAGCCTCTGCGATGGCGGCAACGCGTCGCGCCCGACGATCTTGACCATTTTTTCCAGGCGCGCCTGCTCTTCCAGCAATTCCAGCATGCGTTTGGTAAACGCTCCCCACTGCAGCGCGCCGCGTTGTTGCCACCAGCGCTCGGTCTGCTCCAGGTAGCCGGAGTAGCTTTGCAGGGGGTGGATGGCAGGGTAGAAACGCGCCTGTGCACGCGCCCGGTCCAGGGCGAGAAAGCTCTTTACGTAACGGCGTGTATGCGCCGTGACGGGCTCGGAAAAATCGCCGCCTGGCGGCGACACGGTGCCGACGACCGTCAACGATGCTTCTGTGCCGTTGAGAGTCTGCACCCGCCCGGAGCGTTCGAAAAACTCTGCCAGGCGCGTCGGCAGGTACGCGGGATATCCTTCTTCGGCCGGCAACTCTTCCAGGCGCCCGGAAATTTCGCGCAATGCCTCCGCCCAGCGTGAAATCGAGTCGGCGAACAGCGCGACGTGAAAGCCCTGATCGCGAAAGTATTCGGCGATGGTCATACCGGTGTAGATGGAGGCTTCGCGGGCGGCGACCGGCATATTAGATGTGTTGGCGATCAAAACGGTGCGTTCCATGAGCATGCGGCCGCTGCGTGGGTCTTCGAGTCGCGGAAACTCGTCCAGCACGTCCGCCATCTCGTTGCCGCGTTCGCCGCAACCGATATATACGATGACGTCGGCGTCGCTCCATTTCGCCACGGTCTGCAGAAGCACCGTTTTTCCGGTGCCGAAGCCTCCTGGCAGCGAGGCGGCGCCTCCCTTGGCAATCGGAAAAAACGTATCGATGGCGCGTTGCCCCGTCAGCAGCGGTGCCTGCAGGGAGAGCCGCCTGGCGCAGGGCCGGGTTTTACGGATCGGCCAGCGGCGCAGCATCGCAACGTCGACGAGTTCCTCGCGCGTGCGCACGCGAGCGAGCGTGTCTTCGATCGCGTAATCCCCTGCATCGGTAATCCATTCGAGCTTACCGTTTACGCCGGGCGGAATAAGCACCCGATGCGACATGTCGGCGCTCTCCGGCACCAGGCCCAGTGTCTGGCCTTCGTTTACCACAGCGCCCGGCTTGAGCGACGGTTGGAATTCCCAGCGATGTTCGCGATCCAGGGGTGCCACGTTGACACCGGTGTCGAAAAAATCGCCGGCAATTTGCGCGATGCCGGTCAACGGCCGCTGAATTCCGTCGAACATGCACCCCAGCATGCCCGGCCCCAGCTCGGCCGCCAGTGGCAGGCCGCTCGCTTGCACCAGCGAACCAGGCTTCAGACCGGTTGTGTCTTCGAAAACCTGCACGGTAACCGAGTTGGCGTCGAGGCGAATCACCTCTCCTGCGAGACGTTGTTCACCTACGAATACCGCCTCTTTCATCTGCATCGAACCCACCGGTTGCGCTTTCAGCACGGGGCCGTTGATCCAGAATACTTCTGCTTCATTCATGTTCACTGTTTTCGCTCGGCTCGTCCTTGCCCAGTATCTCGACGACACGGCTCAATACCGCTTCTGCCACGACTTCACACTGGCGTTCCAAGGTGCCGTCAAGTTGGTGATCCGGCCATATAATGATCAGACCGGGCGGTCTGGCGGCGTCGATATGCCATTCGCAATGCCCCGGATAGGCGTCGGACAGTTGCTGCATTTTCTCCAGCGTCGTGCGTAACGTGCCCGCGCCGCAATAGATCTGCAAATCGTTCGGCGTTGCCAGGGCCATGGCCGATTCTGTCCAGAATCGACACCAGTCGCACTGCCGGTCGGGATCCGCCCAGGCGTGCTCGAATCGACCGCGCAGGTCCTGAAAGACACGTTCCCGAGTTTGCGTCAGGATGCCCCAGCGTTCGCGCGTCAGTTCCGAGCGCAACTTGTAAAGGTAGCGGTCTCGCTGACGGCGTTCGCGGTCGCGGGTTTCGCTGATCACCCGGCGTACCAGCCGGCGTACCTGACTATGTGCCTGCTGGCGGATCTTGCTGACCTCCCTGTCCACCTGTTGATTGATCTGCTGTAGCTCACGGTCTCGATAGCGCGCGATTTTCTGCAGGAACGCCTCGATATGGTGGGTGTTGTATTCGATCGGGAAGTCGGCGCTCATGGTCAGTGCCTGGTCATCCTATGCTCAGTACGGCACGCGCTTCACGGACGCTGGCGTCGGACAACTCGTCGTCTTCGTACAGGCAGGGCACGACCACGACTGGCGGTACCGGTTCACCGATTATTGTAGTGCGCAGGTGTTCGTCGATGAGCGCGGCGTAGGCATTTTCGATCAGCACCAGATCACTGTCGTTGCGTGCCTCATCCAGTGCATGCGCAACGGCAGAAGCACTGCGCTCAGGCGCGAAACGCTGCGCCCCGATCAGTGCAAAGCCGAGGGCCGACAGAGGGTCGCCGATATAGCTGAAACGCAGGGACATACGCGCTAGCCGAGCCGTGCAAGAATCATGATCGAAATTATCAGACCATAGATGGCGATACCTTCCGCCAGGCCTACCAGCACCAGCGTGCGCCCGAACAGTTCGGGGCGTTCGGCTACGGCGCCGACCGCTGCAGCGCCCACACTGCCGACCGCGATACCTGCGCCGACGGCCGACAGGCCCGTGGCGATGGCGGCCGCGAGGTAACCCCATCGCAGCACGCCCGGGTCAACGCCCAACGCGCTCTCCTGCGCCAGCGCGGCAGGTGAAATGATGAGCAGAGAGGCATAAATCAAGCTGACCGTTACCGCGATTGCGCAAGCACCGATCAGGAGCGCGCTGATTCTATTTTTCATGATTGTTTCATTACCTTGTGAGTTAGCCATTACGATTGTGAGTTCCGCAGCGATCCATGGTTGTTGCGCGGTAAGCTCAGGGGCTTGAAACCACTTCCTTCGCCGGCGTAGAACCGTCGAAAGAACTCGAACATGACCAGACGGGTGGTTTGTATCGACACCACCAGACCTTCAAGCGCAATGACGACCACGTTACCCAGGATCAGGATGGGGACTTGGATCCACCAGGATTCAGCCAGGTCAGCGAGAGTCATTACTGCCGTGCTGAGACCGGCGTGTGCGAGTGCGAAGGCACCCAGCCGCGCAAACGAAAGCGTGTTGATGAGCAGTTGCGCGAGCACCTCGACCAGCTCCAGAAGTCCCTTTGTCGCGCCGCCCAACGCCAGGGACAGCGAGTGCTCACGCAGCCCGCTCATGCCGCGTGCCGCCACGTACCAGAGCGCGCCGGCTGATGCGAGCAGCGCACTTACCCGCCAGTCCCATAGCGTGAGCGGCAGCGCCACGCAGTAAATCAGACTCACCGGCAATTGTTCCAACCACCAGCTGCCGGCACCTGCATGCCAGTGCGCCTGGACGCCGGCTAGCAGTAACCCCGTACTGATGAACACGAATCCGAACGCGAGCGGAATGCCGAGTATAGTCAACGGCGCCGACATGGGTTGCAGCCACAACGCCGGCAGCAGATGCTCGTTGCTGAATATCGATCCGAACGCGAAACCGAACAGGATCGATACGATGCCTGCCGGCACGAGTAGGGCCAACACCGGTGCGCGGCGCCGCAACAGCCAGCCGATAAGGCAAAGTACAATCCCGTGACCGACGTCTCCGAACATGTAACCGAACATCAACGGTGTGGTGACCGCGAGCAGCGGCGTCGGATCGATATCGTTTTGCGCGGGCATGCCGAAGCCGCGTACGAACACTTCGAACTTCCGCATCCAATGCGGATTGTCGAGCAACGCGGGCGGGGCACCGTGCTGGTTTGTTGTATCCCGATTCACCAGAAAAGGGATGTTTCCACCTTCCAGGATGCGCAATAACTCATGGTAGCGCCGCGCCGCGATCCAGCCGCCCAACCAGACGAATCGCGTGCCCAGCAACGCGTCCGTCAGAACCCGCGACACCCACAGGTGCCGGTTGAGATTCCAGGCAATGGCGGCGATGTTCAGCGATTCACTCGCCCTATCGATTTCTGCGCGCAATGTCGCGATATCGTGCGACGCAGCCTCCATCAGTTTCGCCAGCTGCGACAGCGCTTCTTGCGACGACCCCTGGATTTCTGCTGGTACTCGCAGGAAACGGATCCCCGCGCTATGCGCCGCTCGTTCCAGGTCGGCCATCTGTGGCGTGGCGGCGACGCCGATGAACACGCATGACTCCTCGTAGTCCGCCAGCGGGTAGGCGTTATAAAGTACTGGCTGTCCGGTACCACGGAAAAACTCTCCGTCGCTATTTGTGCCCAGTGCGATGAAAGAGTTGTACAGCTGGCTCTTGGAGAGCGTGACGAAATAGCGTAAATCAAAGTCCGCAGCCGGCAGCGCCTTCAGACACTGCTGCAGGACGCCGTACTCTTCCAACACGGATTGTGAGTGTTCGAGTTTCTCCACTGCCGCGCCGACACGTTCCAACCATGCCACAACACCTGCCTCGATCTCCGGCAACACATCGGCCGTCCGGGCCAGCGTGTCTGACTGTGTCGTCCCCGGTTTGTGGTCGGGGAGGTATTTGCGGTAGTGATCGAGCTTGTCATTCAGCGCGTTCAGGCGTTGCAGAAACCGTGTGTCGCCGGCAATCTCGAAAGGCAGATCACTGCGGTCATAGGATCTGAGCTCGATAATGCTCGACGCCGCGAGCAGACGGATGGCTTCCTGCACGGCATCGCAGTCGACCAGCAGGTCTACCCACAGCATGTTGTGCGGACGTAACATCCCGGCGCTCCTATACGATGCCCACCGCGTCCCAGCCGTGCATTCTCGCTAGCAGCAATGCGCGGCAGCGTTCGGCCTGAAGCAGTTCCAACAGCAGGTAGAGAAACAGCAAGCCTGCATGGAAAGTCTCGTATCCCAGCAAGCCGCGTAGCCGGTCGCTCAATTGCTCACGCAGTCGCCACTGCGCTGGATCGCCCGGCAGGTAGTGCGTTTTCGCCTGATAAGCGAGCCGGCGGGCGTTCAGTAATGCGTTGTTGTGCTGGTGCAATAGCCGCTTAATGCGTGCTATCGCGTAAGCTTCGCGGCCGCTCAACGTCGGGCAAACGACACTGAATTCTTCCAGCCATTGCTCCAGCCACTCTGTGTGGTCCTGTTCCAGGTGCGCTGCGTAGCCAGCTGCCTTCAGCGCCTCGCGTCTTTGCTCCAGCGGTTGAGCGGCGATGCGCTGCAACACGGCAGGACTGCCTTCCGGCAAGTCGCATTCGGTCTCGTGCAACAAATTCCGGATCAGCATGGTTGACAGGACCGATCGCATCCATCGCCGGGTTTCCCGCCAGCGCCCCGGCAGCCATCGGCACACATCGTCGACAATCTCCGAAATGCCCAGATGCAGGGAATTCTCGATTGCCCGCCTATCCGGCGCTCTCGGCAACTGCCCTATCCAGTGCGCCAACCCGTTTTCGCGCATACGCTGAATCATGGCGTCCAGATCGCGCGCCGCGGCAATATACTGCCACTGCGTTTTGCCGGGTATCGCCCCGATACGGGCGCGCGCGCGCGTCTGCGGCTGCGCATACTGAAACACCCGATTCAACATAACTGATCTAGTTCAGGGGCCGAGTACCACGGAATGCTAGGCTATTGCCGCGTTCGCGCCTTGATGCGTGTCAAGATTCCTAGTGTGCTGTCCCATAAATTTTGTACGAAGGCGGTTACTTGATGCTAGCTTTCAACAGTTCGATCAACTTGTTACGGACAAATTTGGAGTACGCTCGCAAAATTGCATTTTGTACCTATTCACTGTTACTCCGAACATCCCTGTCCTTCGCCCCTGCGGGGCCAGCTAACGCTGTTCAAATTGCTCCCGGCAATTTAGTCAGGAAAAATCTCGCGTTGTACATTGCGTGAGCTATCATCCAATTCACATGGCCAGATTTCTCCCGAGAAGCGAATCCTTCCCCGCAAGGGGACGCAAGCAGCGTACAACATAGGGGCTAACCGGACACACGGATGGAAAATCCGATACAACAAGTACTCGCAGCCGAGAGAGACGCCAATCGCGAGGTTCTCGAAGCGCGCGCCGCTGCCGAACAGGCCGTTGCCGCAGCGCGGCGCTCGGCCAAGGACTTGCTGGAGAAGAACGAGCAGCGGCTGAAAAACGCCACTGCGCGTTTCGAGCGGCATGCCCTGCATGCACGCGAGGCACAGGCCGGCGAAGTTCGCCGCGCAGCCAGCGAGCGGATGCAGAGCAGACACGCGGAGATCGACAGCCGCCTGACCGAAATCGTAGCAGCCGTGTTCGAAGACAACTGGCCGTCGGCGGGGAAGTGAATAACCCCCCGATGCGCTTGATGCCACACCGTGTGGCTGCGTCAGTCACCACCTTCCTGGCGTAAGGCGTAGTTTGCCGTAACGGCGGCAAACGCGCTGTCGGCATCGTAGCGCCCTGTCATGCGCACTACCGCATCGTGTTTTGCCGCCTGATCGAGCACGCGTTTGAATTCACTGTGCTCGGAATCGCTCAACCGCAGATACTGCGCAAGGATGACCTGAAATTGCGAATTGCCGATGAAGCAACCCAATCTCGGTTGCCGTGTTAACAGTTCCAGTGCTTCGAAGTGCACCCTATTGCCGCCGGGAATCAATAGAATCTCGCCGGCGAGAGGATCTTCTGCGTCTGCAAAGACCTCGAGGCGGAAAACTGCCACCGCCGCATTTTCATGTTCTATAACATCGGTGTCCAGCGCGATCGGCACGGTGCGCAGCACCGAGAGGCGCTGCAAATCGTGTTGACTCTCGGGTCCTCTGAGTTGGAAAAATACTGCAGTTTCCCAATCGCCGGCATCCATCTGCACCGGCAGGCAGGTCAGAGAGCTGCCGGTGGTCACCATAGCTTGGCGCACTTCAGCGGGGAAAAGCCGTGTCGATTGTTTCATTCGGTCTCGTTGGCTGGGGGTGACGGCGCATTACGGGTACGGTGCGCAAAGCGCACCCGGCGCGCACGTCATGAGGATCCAATAGAGAAACGGCAAGCCTGGGCTTGCCGTTTCAGTTACTCGAAGGGTTGAATCAGTAGGTAGAGGGGCTTCCCGTAGTTGATCCGGAACGCGCATCGCTGACCTGTTGGTCTTTGACTTGCTCATACCAGAGATCGTGGTGTTGTTGCGCCCACTCTTTGCTCACGTACCCGGTGGTCATACCCTCCATCGCGCCCTCGGTCGCCAGCGTTCCCATATAGATGTGGCCCAACGCGACCGCAATCCAGATTATGGCGCCGGCGGAGTGGATCAGGTTGGAGAGTTGCATGGTATCCCGGGACTGGCCGAAATTCGGGAAGTCCAGGATAACGCCCGTCACGCATACCGCAACACCAAAGGTCGCGATGATCCAGAACCATACTTTCTCGCCGCCGTTCATACGTTCGGCGTGCGGATGTTTGCCTTTCGCCAGGTAGCCGCCGCCTTGTTTGATCCACTCGATGTCGTGGCTTTTGGGAATATTGTGCCCGATCCAGACCAGGATAATGACAGCGGTTGTCAGGATGAAGACCGGACCAACCAGGTTGTGAATGGCGATCGCGGCTTCCGCCCAGGCGGCGAATCCTTCCGGGCCCAGCAACGGAATCAGCACCGCCCTGCCGAACAGTAAGCTCAATCCGGTGATGCCCAGCGCGATGAACATCACCGCGTTTATCCAGTGCAGATTGCGTTCGAACAGACTCCAGCGCAATACCTTTTCCCCGGACTGTGCGCCGTGCACCTGTATGCGTCCCTTGGCCATGTAGAAGACCGCCAAAACCGCCACGACCAGCGCGAACAGCCAGGGACCGTAGTTGGCGATCGGGCCGTTACGCCATTGGCGCCAGTTGTGTCCGCCGTTCTGTATCAGCACGTTCGCTTCCTGCCCCTGCACTGCCGAATACCCGGTGAACCCTTCGCGCACTGCACGCCAGTAGTTGGCACGCGGGTTGGTATCCTCGGCCGCCTGCGCGTGCGCGACACCGCCCACGGCGACATACATATAGCCGCTCAGCGGCGCCAGCATCGCGCCGAGGAATATACTCAAAAAACTCCACAGGGCAATTTTCTTCGCCCGGGCACGCTTATTAGCCTTGGAGGTCATACATCTCTCCTGTGATCGTGCTCACTTCGCCGTTTACGACGATGTTCGCGCCTTTAACGCTGACTCTGTCCGGAAAGCCGGTTACGCAATTCTGCCACCTGTTCGGTGCTGCGTGACTTCTGTTCATCCAGCATGTTCGCCCGGCTGACGCGTGGGTCTTCCCGCGAGCAACCGCTGAGCAATGCCAGAGCCAGGCTCAGTACGCCTATAGTTATCAATCTACGCATAGCGCGTATCTCCTAGCGATCTCTTTGCACCTGGTTGAACCGCACGATCAACTCTTCCTTGCGTTTGGCGGCGTCGGTGCTCATCAGTGGATCTTCGGTGCCTTTGTAAACTCCAGGTTG
>JAOTYY010000019.1 GCA_029861595.1 Gammaproteobacteria bacterium | reverse complement strand
ACCACCGAGCCGTTGCGGGCGGTGGTCTTGATGTCGATCACCCCTTGCGCGCCGCGTCCCTTGCGCGGGTAGTCGGTCACCGGGGTACGCTTGCCGAATCCGTTTTGCGTGACCGTCAGAATATCGCCCTCGCCGACGATGATCAGCGCGATTACAAGATGCCCGCCGTTGAGGCGAATGCCGCGCACACCGCTGGCTACGCGACCCATGGCTCGCACGTCTTTTTCGGAGAAACGCACCGCTTTGCCGCCGCTGCTGAACAGCATCACATCGCGCTCGCCATCGGTCAGCGCCACATCCACAAGGTAATCGTCTGCGCGCAGGTCCACCGCGATGATGCCGTTCACACGCGGACGCGAAAAATGCGACAGCGGTGTTTTCTTCACCACTCCGCTGCTGGTCGCCATGAACACATACTGATCGTCAGCGTACTCACGCACCGGTAGCAGCGCATTGATCCGTTCACCTGCTTCCAGCGGAAGCAGGTTGACCAGCGGGCGGCCGCGCGACGAGCGCCCGGCTAGCGGCAGTTCGTAGACTTTCTTCCAATACACTTTGCCGCGGCTGGAAAAACACAACAGTGTGTCGTGGGTGCTGGCGACAAATAGTTTGTCGATAAAGTCCTCTTCTTTGACCCGCGCCGCCGATTTGCCACGCCCGCCGCGCCGTTGCGTAGTGTAATCGGACAACGGTTGCGCTTTGGCATAACCCGAATGCGAGAACGTGACCACGACCTCTTCGTCGCTGATCAGATCCTCGACGGTGAGATCGTAGTGATCGGTCTGGATTTCGGTCCTGCGCGCGTCCGCGTATTCCTCGCCGATCGCCACCAACTCCGCACGGATCACCCTCAGCAGGCGGTCGGGATCGTTGAGGATATCGAGCAGGTCGTCGATCCTGTCCAGCAACGCGGCAAAATCGTTGACGATCTTCTCCTGCTCCAGGCCGGTCAGACGATGCAGGCGCAGATCCAGTATCGCCTGTGCCTGCACTTCGGACAGGTGATAGCCGTCGCCGTGCAGACCGAACCGCTCTTCGAGATTTTCCGGTCGCGACGCCGCACTGCCCGTGCGCTGCAACATGTCGGTCACCATGCCGGGTTCCCAGACGCGTGCGACCAGCTCGGCTTTGGCCTCGGCCGGGTTGGCGCTTTCCTTGATCAGCTGAATCACTGGATCGATGTTGGACAGGGCTACCGCCAGACCCTCGAGATTGTGCGCTCTTTCGCGCGCCTTGCGCAGGTCGTAAACGCTGCGCCGCGTGACAACCTCGCGGCGGTGACGGACGAAAGCTGCGAGAATTTCTTTCAGATCCAGCTGTTTCGGCTGACCATCGATCAGGGCAACCATATTGATGCCGAACACCGACTGCATGGCAGTCAGCTGGTACAGGTTGTTCAAAACGACATCGGTGTTCTCTCCGCGCCGCAGCTCGATCACCATGCGCATGCCGTCCTTATCGGATTCGTCACGCAGTTCGGAGATGCCTTCCAGGCGCCGGCTCTTGACGAGCTGTGCGATTTTCTCGAGCAAACGTGCTTTGTTCACCATATACGGGAGTTCGGTAACGACGATCGCCTCGCGACCACCTTTCAATTCCTCGCTGTGCGTGCGCGCGCGCACGAAAATACGTCCGCGTCCCGTGCGGTAGGCCTCACGGATTCCGCGCGCGCCACTGATTACCCCGGCGGTAGGAAAATCGGGTCCGGGAAGATGCTGCATCAAGGACAGCAGATCGATGTCCGGATAATCGATCACCGCCAAACAGGCATTGATAACCTCGCCGAGATTGTGTGGAGGGATATTCGTCGCCATGCCGACCGCGATTCCCGTGGAACCGTTTACCAGCAGATTCGGTACCCGGGTCGGCAGCACCACCGGTTCGTGTTCGTTACCGTCGTAGTTCTCGGCGAAATCGACGGTTTCCTTTTCCAGATCCGACAGCAGTTCCTGCGCCAGGCGGCTCATGCGGATTTCCGTGTAACGCATGGCGGCGGGCGCGTCGCCATCGACGGAACCGAAGTTCCCCTGGCCGTCGACCAGCAGGTAGCGCATCGAGAAAGGTTGCGCCATGCGCACGATGGTGTCGTAGATCGCAGTGTCGCCGTGCGGGTGATACTTACCCATCACATCGCCCACCACGCGCGCCGATTTTTTGTAGGGCTTGTTCCAGTCGTTGCCAAGTTCGTGCATGGTGTAGAGCACGCGTCTGTGCACCGGTTTCAACCCGTCGCGCACATCCGGCAGAGCTCGCCCGACGATGACGCTCATCGCGTAGTCCAGATAGGACTGACGCATTTCGTCTTCGAGGTTGACCGGCAGAATTTCTTTCGCGAAATCAGCCATTAGATCAGTGTGTTACAGGTTTCCCGCACCGCCGACGCGGTCCGTCAAAAAACCGTAATTGTAGCACACAGCCGCATGCCACCGCAGCTACGGTCAGGCGTAAACAAACAATGGCCGGTGCCTCAATCGAGGAGTTCGGCAATCGCTGCCGCTGAGGGTGGCGATGCCACGCCGCGTTCGGTGACGATGGCATCGATCAGCGACGCCGGCGTCACGTCGAACACTGGATTCCAGACCTGCACGTGGGCGGGAACCTGCCGGTACCCGGCCGCCGCAAGCACCTCGTCTGCGGCCCGCATTTCTATCTCGATGTGCGCGCCGCTGGGTGCGTGCGCGTCGATGCTGGAGGTCGGCGCGACCACCATCGTGCGGGCCCCGTGCTGCCTCGCCAGCACCGCCAGATTGTAGGTGCCGATCTTGTTCACCGCGTCGCCGTTGGCCGCGATGCGATCGGCACCGACGATCGCCCAGCCGGGGTGGAAAGTGCACATCGCGCTGCCGACGCTGCCCTCGCAGATCAAGGTGACGTCGATCTCCTCGCGGCTCAGCTCCCAGGCGGTGAGGCGTGCGCCCTGCAACCAGGGCCGCGTTTCGCTGGCGAGCACGCGCCCGATCTTGCCCTGCGCGACACCAGTACGGATCACACCCAGGGCCGTTCCGTAACCACCCGTAGCCAGAGTACCGGTATTGCAGTGCGTGATAACCGCGCCGGACGCCAACAGCGCCGCGCCCAGTTCACCCATGCGGCGATTCGCGGCGATATCCCGAGCCTGAATGTCGCGTGCCTGCTGTTCCAGACTCACCAGCAGTTCGTCTGCGCCGCCGCTACCGATGCGTTGCGCCATGTACGCCAGCGCCCAGCTGAGATTGACCGCCGTGGGGCGCGCGTCGGCAAGCTCGCGCATGTCTCCGGCAACGAGTCGCAGATCGATGCGGCCGTGAGCCTGCAGGGCACACCGTGCCGCCAGCACCGCACCGTACGCAGCGGTTATGCCGATCGCCGGCGCACCGCGTACGACCATGTCGCGAATTGCCGCCGCGACCTGCAGCGCCGTAGTACACGTGACATAGACCTCCGCGGCCGGGAGCTCACGTTGATCCAGGAGGCGCAACGCGTCGCCGCGCCAATCGATGTGTGAATATGTTTCGCTCACGGGCCCGCTCGCTTCTGGCATCCTGTAATCTCCGCTATTTTAGGGTGAATTTGGCACCGCGTTGCAACGGTGCGTGAGGACGCACCCGCACGGGCCTGGTGACGGAGTGAGTGCATTGAATAACGTGGATCTGATTGTTGAAGCTGCGTGGGTCGCCACGGTGGATGCCGGCGATACGCTGTTAACCGATCACGCCGTCGTCGTAAACGACACGCGAATAGTGGACATACTGCCCCGCGACGCCGCCAACGCCGGGTACCGGGCAAACCTGCGGTACCAGTTACCGACCCACCTGCTGATTCCAGGCCTGGTGAATGCCCACACCCACGCAGCCATGACCTTGTTGCGCGGATTCGCGGACGACATTCCGCTGATGGCCTGGTTGCAGGAGCACGTGTGGCCGACGGAATCGCGCTGGGTCGACAAGGACTTTGTGCGCGACGGCACGCAGCTGGCAATCGCGGAGATGCTGCGCAGCGGCACGACCTGCTTCAGCGACATGTACTACCACCCGGACATCGCCGCAACGGTCGCGCAGGCCAGCGGCATCCGGGCCATCATCGGCATGATCGTACTGGACTTCCCAACCCTCTGGGCGGCCGATCCGGACGAGTACTTCCACAAAGGTCTGACGCTCCACGATCAGCTCCGCGACGACCCCCTGGTCGGCACCGCGCTTGCGCCACATGCCCCTTACACGGTGTCCGATGGCCCTCTGGCGCGTGTGCGTATGTACACCGATGAGTTGGACATTCCCGTGCATATGCACGTGCACGAGACACGGCACGAGGTGCAGCAGGCGATCGACGAAACTGGCTCCAGTCCGTTGCGGCGATTGCAGCGGTTAGGAATGTTGAATCCGCACCTTATCGCGGTGCACATGACACAATTGCAGGATGACGACATCGAGCTCGCAGCTCGCAGCGGTATCAACGTCGTGCATTGCCCGGAATCGAATCTCAAGCTCGCCAGCGGTTTCTGCCGGGTCAATGATCTGCTGAACGCCGGTGTTAACGTGGCACTGGGTACCGATGGCGCCGCTTCCAACAATGATCTGGACATGCTGGGCGAGCTACGCTGCGCGGCGCTGCTGGCCAAGGGGATCGCCGATGACGCCAGCGCCCTGGAGGTCACGCAGGCGTTGCGCATGGCCACCATCAACGGCGCACGCGCGCTGGGCATCGCCGATCAGACCGGCTCGCTGGAAGTCGGCAAATCGGCGGACATGGTGGCACTGGATCTGCACGCGCTCAACACGCAACCGGTCTATAACGCTATTTCGCAGCTGGTGTTCGCGGCCAGCCGCGAACAGATCTGTCATGTGTGGGTGGCCGGCGAATGCCTGGTCGAAGACGCTAAGTTGACTCGCATCAACGAAGCTGAACTGCTGCATAAAATCGCGGCCTGGGGTCAGCGCATGCAAGCCGGGGCCTGATCGCGCTCGGCTATTGTGCTGTAGCGCTGGGCCGTATGGCACATATATGATGCTCCACCGTGGGCAACGCCGTTACAATTCACTACCTGCTGCCTGGCAGTGATTCAAGAACGTCATGCATAACGTAGCCCCAGAGGAAGTCGCGAAATTCGACGCGCTGGCCGAGCAGTGGTGGGATCCGGCGGGCGACCTCAAAACCCTGCACGACATCAACCCCACGCGCCTGGGCGTAGTCGCCGCGCAGGTCGAGTTGCAGGGTGCGCGGGTAGTCGATGTGGGATGCGGCGGCGGTATCCTCAGCGAGGCGCTGGCTTGCGCCGGCGCCCGTGTTACCGGCATCGATCTGTCCGAGACCGCCCTGCAGGTTGCCGGCAACCATGCCAGGCATGCGCAGCTCACGATCGACTACCGCGCGATCAGCGCCGCAGCACTGGCCATGGAAGAACCCTCGTCATTCGACGTCGTGGTGTGCATGGAGTTGCTGGAACATGTTCCGGACCCCGGCGGCCTCGTGCACGCCTGTGCGGATCTCGCGGCACCCGGTGCGTGGCTTTTTTTTGCGACGCTCAACCGCACTGCGAAAGCGTACACACAAGCGGTGCTGGGCGCCGAGTACCTTTTACGCCTGCTGCCCCGCGGCACGCACGATTACCGCAAATTCGTGCGCCCGTCGGAGCTTGCGGCATGGACACGCGAGTGTACCTTGACTGATATCAGCACGACCGGGATGCGCTACGACCCGTTTTCCGGTCGCTGCACACTGAGCGACGACCACTCGGTCAACTACATTCTGAGTTGCAGAAAACCTCACGCAGAGTGACGCCTTGTCTGGAATCCCTGACACGCAACCTCAATCAGCGACTGGTGGCGCCGCATGCCGGATGCGCTAGACACTCGCGCACGCGCTGGCACGTTCGGCGGCCTGCTGCTGGATCTCGATGGAACGCTGGTGGACACAGCGCCGGACATGGTGCGGGTACTGGATACGTTGTGCGACGAATGCGGTGTGGCGCGAGTCCCCTACGAACGCGCGCGCAATCGCATATCAAACGGTGTTTACGCGTTGCTTGAACTGGCGTTCGGCAAGTTGCCCGGGCACAGATCAACCGCTCTGCGCAGCCGCTACCTGTCGCACTACGAGAACAACCTGGCAAACCGGTCGCAACCGTTCGATGGCATCGGTGAACTTCTGGATGAACTCGACGCGCTCGCCATACCGTGGGGGGTGGTGACCAACAAGCCCGGCGTTTACACCGCACCCCTGCTTGCGGCCTTGGGGTTCGCGCAGCGAGCCGGGTGCATGGTCAGCGGCGATACTACCGCGCATTCGAAACCACACCCTGAGCCACTGCTCGCGGCGAGTCGCGCACTAGGGGTCGAGGCGGTCGATTGTCTGTACGTGGGCGATGCGGAAATCGATATCGAAGCCGGCAGGGCCGCCGGCATGTTCACCGTAGCCGCGGCTTACGGTTACATAGAGCAACCCGAGAGCGTTTCGGGCTGGCGCGCGGACGCGGTAATCCAGGATCCGCTGGAGCTGCGCCAATGGTTTACTGCCTGACCCGGTGCCAGCACACAGCACATCGTCATCCTGTCTTGCCCTGCGGTAGGCTACACACCCAGAATGCCAAGCTGGGTGAGAGACGAGGACTGCATGGCGATAATCGCTGAACAGCCGCTACTGGTCTTCGCGCTGCTGGCGCTGCTGCTTACCGCAGTCGCGGTGTTGCTGACGTACGCGCTGATGCAGCGGCGGATACGGGAATTGAGCGCGAAAAACACGCGTCTGGAAGTGCAGCTGGAAGTGCAGCATGAGGTCGCCGAACAGCGCGACCGGGCACTCGCGCAGTCACGCCAGGCGTTGTCGGATCACTTCTCCGCACTGTCGAGCGACGTCCTGCGACGCAACAGCGAGACGTTCCTGAGGCTGGCACAGGAAAGTCTCAAACAACATCACGTTCGTGCGCAGGCGGACCTGGAGAAACGTGAGCAGTCCATAGACGCCATAGTCACGCCGATTCGCGATGCGCTGCAGAAAACCGAGCGGCAGATTCAGCAAATTGAGAAGGAACGCAAAGAAGCTTATGGTGGACTCACCCGTCACCTGGAATCCCTGGCACAGACGCAAACCCAGCTGCACAGCGAAACGCGCAATCTGGTGCAGGCGCTGCGGCGCCCGGAAGTGCGCGGGCAATGGGGCGAGCTGACGCTCAGGCGACTGGTGGAACTGGCCGGTATGGTCGAACACTGCGACTTCGTCGAGCAACCGCATATCGCCACCGATGACGGTGCCATACGCCCCGACATGGTTGTGCGCCTGCCGGAAAACCGCAGCATTGTGGTGGATGCCAAAACACCGCTCGATGGCTATCTCAGTGCCGTTGAGGCGACCGGAGAAAGCGCACGCCGCGACGCGCTGGCGGCGCATGCAAGGAACGTGCGTACACGCGTTCGCGAGTTGGCGGAGAAAAACTACTGGGCGCAGTTCGAACGCTCGCCTGAATTCGTCGTGCTGTTCATCCCGGGAGAGCAGTTTCTATCGGCAGCGCTGGACGTGGACCCCAAGCTGCAGGAGGATGCGCTGGCCGCACGCATCGTGGTGGCCACACCGAATAACTTCGTTGCTTTGATGAAAACCATTGCCTTCGGCTGGCGGCAACAATCGGTCACCGAAAACGCCGAACGCATCCGCCAACTCGGCGAAGAGCTGCATGCTCGCCTGGCCAAGTTTTTCGAGCATCTGCTGCGCACCGGGAAACATCTGAACACCGCGATCGAGAATTTCAATCGCTCGGTAGGCTCGCTGGAGCGCCAGGTGATCCCGGGCGCGCGACGCTTCGAGGAACTGGGCATACAGTCGAAGAAACCGCTGCAACCACCGGTGCAACTGGCCACAGCGGCCAGGCAGACACAGGAACCCGCCGCCAGCGAGGACGAGACGCAGCTTGGCGAAGACGGGGATGGTTGACGCGTGGCATTACACGCCGGGTCCCATGGCCCTGGCGCAGCGCACCGTATTGATCGCCGGCGCCACCGGCGCGCTGGGCAGCGCCGTGTCCCTAGCCTGTGCACGGTACGGAGCGACAGTGGTGTTGTGCGGGCGCAATGTCGCGGAACTGGAAAAACTCTACGATCGCATAGAAGAGTCCGGCGCGCGGCAACCGGCTATCATTCCGGTGGACCTGGAGGGCGCCAGCGATACCGACTATCAAACCGTCAGCGAGGCGCTCGCGGGCGGCCTGACCGTACTGGACGGTTTACTGCATATCGCCGGCACACTCGGCCAGTTGAGTCCCATAGAACATACCGCCACACGCCAATGGCGACGTGCCCTGAGCGTCAATTTATCGGCACCGTTCTTTCTGACACAGGCCTGTATGCCGCTGCTGAAACGCTCGCCGGACGCCAGCATCGTGTTTACGCTGGACGACAAAACCCGCGCCTATTGGGCCGGTTACGGCGTCGCCAAGGCGGGACTTGCTGCGCTGGCGAAAATTCTTGCCGATGAGTGGGATCCGCCGCCGGGTGAAACGCGCAATCTGCGCGTCAATGCTGTCGACCCGGGGCCGCTGCGCTCCAAGCTGCGGCGTGCCGCCTACCCGGCCGAAAACGCGCAACTGCCGGCCGACCCGGCTGAGCGCGTGGCCCCTTATCTTTATTTACTGAGCGAAGCAAGCCGCGACGTCAACGGCATGCTTTTCTGTCACGGCCAGGCGGCGCGCGCGCTGTAGAAAAACCAGGAATATTCGGGTGTTGCGGGTTATTCAGATGTGCTCGAGCAACTCGCGTACGGTGCAGCGCAAATCCCCGAGAAAGACCACCTGGTCCAACTCCACATAACCCTCTTTGAAGCGCACCTTCTTGCCTTCCTCGTCACGAAAGATGCCGTTCGTAGAATTCAGATCCCTGAGAAAAAACCGGTCGTTGAGCACATCGAGTTCCGCGTGCACATTGCTGACCGTATCGTGGTTGAGCCAGATCACGTTGGTACGTCGACCCCGGCGTGCCTCCGGCCCCAGTCTAGGACCGCGACGCCGATCCTTGCGGCCGATGGTATAGGTACCGTTTTCCATGCCAGATTCCCGACCGAGTTCCTCGTCGACCGTCGAATTAGTATACACGCCGGAGTCTGCCGCTTGAGTCACGAACTTTCCGCGCCTTGGATCAAACTTTCGCGCAATTATCGTGCGCATCTTGTGAGTATCCACAACCGTTAGTTCCTAAGCCGGGAATAAAATGAACCGCAAATCAGACGCTTGCATAACGAACACCCCGCTTCCTCCCCTTGCGAACTGCGGCCAAACGAACCGCCCATCCGGAAATCTTTGCAGCAACCCCTCCTTGAAGTCACCAATTTCTACCACCAGCATGCCTTGTGAATGAATGTATTGTCCTGCTTGATGCAGCATCCGTGCCACCAGATCAAGACCCTGTTCGCCACCATCGAGCGCGAGCCTTGGTTCCGCCTGCAACTCCGCCGGCAGCATATCGACCACGGTGCTTGGCACGTAAGGCGGATTGCTGACAATGAGATCGTACTGCTCGCCGCGCAGCGCCGTGAACAGATCCGAATGCAGCACGCGGATGCGCCGTTCTAGCCGGTGCGCCTGCACATTGACGCGGGCCACGTCGAGCGCGTCAACAGAAATATCGCACGCATCGACACGCGCCTCCGGAAAGGCCAGTGCACACGCTATCGCAATACAACCGCTGCCAGTGCACAGGTCCAGAATACGCGTTACCGAGTTGGGATCGCACCAGGGCTGAAAACGCGCATCGATAAGTTCGGCAATCGGCGAGCGCGGCACGATCACGCGTCGGTCGACGAATATTTCGTGCCCGCAGAACCAGGTTTTACCTGTCAGATAGGCGGTGGGGGTACCGGCAACGCGCGCCTGCAGCAACGCAACGATTCCGGCAATCCGATCAGGAGACAGGATACGATCAGGCGCGCTTACAGGTGCGTCGGGGCGTTCCCCGAGAGCGTGCAACACCAGCCAGACGGCTTCATCGTGCGCGTTATCCGTACCCTGTGCAAAGCATACGCCCGCATCGTCCAGCCGGTCTGCAGACCACGCCAGTATCTGGCGCAGCGTGAGCTTGCCGCTTGGTGGATCGAGGCGTGCGTTCAATAAGTATGACCGATGAGATCGGCGTGGGTGCGCAATATGCGGCTGCGACTCGGTTCAGTCAAGTCGGTAACAGTCCGAGCGGACCAGGCAAGTTGCGTACAATCCTACCCGAGCAGCGACCACGACACTAAACACGGGAGATCACATGTCCGCCGGGAACACAGTCCGCCCGCCGATTACTTCTATCCAGCGCCTGCATATCGCTTTGCTTTATTGTCTGCCGCATCACCTGATTTCGCGGTGCCTTTACTATCTCACGCGTCGCCGCCTGCCGGGGGTAACGGGCATTATCCGCTGGTTTGTGCGCAGTTACGCCGTAGACCTGCACGAAGCCGAAGCTCCGCAGGCTGCCGCTTATGCCACGTTCAACGATTTTTTCACTCGCGCTCTGGCCAGCGACGCACGTACCATCGTGGACCTGCCGCACGGCCTTGTAAGTCCCGTCGACGGGACTGTTTCGGAAATCGGGCGCATCGAGTCGGGCCGCCTGTTACAGGCCAAAGGATTCGACTACGGTCTGGCGGCGCTGCTCGGCGGCGGTATCGATCCGGAACCGTTCCGCGACGGTGCGTTCGCCACCCTGTATCTGTCCCCGCGCGACTATCATCGTGTACACATGCCGTGCAGCGGAACACTGGCCGCCATGAGCTACGTCCCCGGACGATTGTTCAGTGTCGCACCGCACACCGTAGCCACAGTGGAGCAGTTGTTTACCCGAAACGAACGGGTCGCCTGTCTGTTCGCAGCGCCGCTGGGACCGGTGGCGCTGGTGCTGGTCGGGGCGATCAACGTGGCGGCCATCGAAACCGTGTGGAGCGGCCTGGTAACGCCACCGCACAGGCGCCAGCCGAGCCACTGGCGTTACACCGACACGCCGGTCGAACTGGCAGCCGGCGAAGAAATGGGGCGTTTCAACATGGGTTCCACGGTGATCTTGGTTGCACCATCGAGCCTGCAGTGGCTGCCGCACCTCGCTCACGGTACCGCGGTACGCTTGGGCGAAGCCCTGGGCAGCGTTGCTACTCCCGCAGTCGCCACGTAACCGCAGCGTGCGTGTCGAGCAGACCGTGGCTCTGCAACCAGCAGCGGGCGTCCCGCGCGTCGCTCTCGAACCAGGCGCGCGCATTGCCCAGCCGAAACGAATAGCCCCACGCATCCATGTCGGCAAACATGCGCGCCCGCGGGACACCGCAATGCTCAGCGAGCCTGACCTGCAGATAACACACGGCGGTTTCCTCCATGTCGCAACTGCCCGCGTCGGTATGCAAGGATGCGCGCCGTGTCGCGGTCATGCAAGCGTAGTGCGCTGATTCATGCAATAACGAATGCAGCGGAGTGTCATCGCGGACGTACAGCGTGTCCGCCACCAGCCCCGCTTCACAATCGCCCCAGTAACTTCCTGGAATGGACGCCCTCGCCGCCACTTGCGAAAGCCGTAAACCGTAGCGTGCGAAGATTGCTGCGCAGTCCACCGAGTGCCAGGGCAGGCAGTCATGGCTCATGCGTTATGCCCCGCAAAGCTCAATACATCCTCCAGCCGCTGCGCTCCCAGCAGCAGCATCGCCAGTCGGTCCACACCCACCGCGACGCCGCAGCACGGAGGAAGTTGTGGCAGCGCCGCGAGAAAACGCTCGTCCGGCGGTGGCTCGGCCAGGCCCCGCGCGCGGCGCACGGCCAGCTCGGCGGCAAAGCGTGCGCGCTGTTCTGTCTCATCGGTCAGTTCCCGGTAGCCGTTGGCGAGTTCCAGCGATCCGTAGAACAGTTCAAACCTCTGCGCGGTGATCCCGTCCTCGTGCAATTGCGCCAGCGCGGCCTGGCTGGCCGGGTAGCGGTTGACGAGCGTCAGCGTTTTCGGCGCCATCCCGGGCTGCACGTGCGCACCCATCAACCAGTCCAGCCACAGATCGCGTTCGTCTGCCAGCACCGGCACCGCGCCTCCCAGGCTGTGCGCGCGCTTGCGCAGCTCCCCCAGCGAGGCCTCGATCGGGTCGATACCCAGGGAGCGGCGAAATAGTTCGCGGTATTCAACCAGCTCGACGGGACACACCCGCAAGCGGCCGTCACCGACACTGCCCACCAGCTCGACTGTCTCGTTCATCAGCTCGTCGAGTTCGAATCCCGTGCGGTACCACTCAAGCAGCATGAACTCGGGATTGTGGTGGACGCCGAGTTCCGCTTCGCGAAACACGTGCGCCAACTGGTAAATGTCCCCTGCGCCGGCGGCAAGTAGGCGCTTCATGGCGAACTCGGGTGAGGTGGCAAGGAAATAGTCCCTGCCACCTGAACTCAGCCGGAAGTTGGCGAGCGACGGATCCGTGTTGCCGGCCGCAGACAGGTGCGGCGTATCCACCTCCAGGATCTCGCGAGCAGCAAAAAACGCTCGAATATCGGCGAACAATGAAGCCCTGACACGTAACGCCGCGTTACTCGCGCAAGGCCGCCAGTCCTGCACCGCTCACTCTTTTACCCGCGAGACGTATTCGCCGGAACGTGTGTCGACACGAATCACCTCGCCCTGCTCGATGAACAGGGGGACTTTGACCACCGCGCCGGTATCCAGGGTCGCTGGCTTGGTACCGCCCTGCGCGGTGTCGCCACGCAGCCCGGGATCGGTTTCCGTGATGCGCAATTCGACAAAGTTCGGCGGTACCACCAGAATCGGTGCGCCATTCCACAGCGTCAGCTCGCACATATCTTCTTCCTTCAGCCACTTGGCCGCGTCGCCGACGACTTTTTTGTCGGCCGCCAGCTGCTCGTACGTGCCGACGTCCATGAAATGCCAATGCTCGCCATCGTTGTACAGATACTGCATCTCGGTATCCACCACATCGGCGCCCTCGACGGATTCGCCCGATTTGAACGTGCGCTCAACCACCCGCGCGGTCAACAGGTTGCGGACTTTCACGCGATTGAAGGCCTGTCCCTTGCCGGGTTTGACGAACTCGTTTTCGATGATCGCGTACGGATCACCGTCGAGCATGATTTTCAGTCCGCCACGAAATTCATTGGTACTGTAACTGGCCATTCAATATTCCCATAATAAAAGCTAGGATTTTCAATAAGATCCGATCCCTGCGCAGGCGCGCAGCCGGGTTCCTCGGCAAGCTGTCAATAATACCGGTTACAGTGGTTATCGAGAACGGCCGCTAACTGTGATCTGAGCGCCGCGGCCGTCTTCGCGATCGGTGGCGTGACAACGGAGCGCGACAATCGGTGTCATGGCAAACACAAACAAAATCCGGTATTTTTAGTGACTTAGCTGGCGAAGCTAAGGATACCTCTCAGTTTCAACCCTCGTGAGTAGTCGGAACAGAACTTGTCTCAGGATACAAACCTCAGGTTAATCATCGTAGATGATTCACTGGACGATGCGGAGCGATGCGTCAGCAACCTGCGTCCGCTCGGCTATGCCATCCGCTCCACGCGGGTCGAGAACGCTGACGATTTCATCGATGCGCTGGATACCGGCGACTGCGATCTGATTCTGTGCTCGCTGGATTCTACTGCACTGCCACTGACCGACATCGTCACACATCTCAGCGATATCGATCCACCACCACCGGTCATCGCGCTCGCGGACGAAGGCGATGACATCACACCCGACAGTGTAATGAGCGTGGGTGCCTGCCACCTGGTCAACAAGACCACGCCGAATCACCTGAAACTGGTAGTGGCACGGGAACTCGAGAATGTGCGCCGCACGCGCCTGTTGTCCGCGCTGCAAACCAGTTATCTGGACAGTGAAAAACGCTGCCAGGTGTTGATGGAGAGTTCCCGAGACGCAATTGCCTATGTGCATGACGGAATGCACGTGTACGCAAATCTCGCGTACCTGGATCTTTTCGGTTACGAGAGTTTTGACGAAATCGAAGGCACGCCGATCATGGATATGGCGGCCAGCGCCGACCAGGCCAGGCTCAAAGAATTCCTGCGCAAGCAGATTCAAGGCAACTCAGGCAATCAGAAGCTCGAAATCAAGCTGCATCACTCGGACGAGAGCACGTTCAGCGGCGAGATGGAGTTTTCCCGTGCCACGATCGACGGCGAATCGTGCATGCAGATCGTTATCCGCGATCAGACCAACAGCAAGGAACTGGAACGCCAGATCACGCTGCTCAGCCAAACCGATCAGCTAACCGGCCTGTTCAATCGCCAGCACCTGATCACGACGTTGCAGCAGCAGTTCGCCGACAAGAGCAAGGCGAAGCCAGCCACGCTGTCGCTGCTGGAACTGGATAACTTTGACGCGCTGCGTGACGAAGTCGGCGTGCTGGGCGCTGATCAGGTAATCAAAGGCGTTGGTAAATTATTGGGCGAGGCGTCTCCGCAGGAGGCAGTGGCGGCGCGTTTCGAAGGCGCTACATTTGCAATTCTGAGTCCGCACCTGTCGGACGAGGAAACGCAGAACTTCTCGCTGTCGATGGTCAAGGCAGTATCCAAGTTCAGCGCAAAGGTCGGCGGCACCGATGTGCGCACGGCCTGCCATATCGGTGTGTGCACGCTGGGTAAAGATGTAGGTGATGCAAACGAAGCGTTGTCGCGGGCCGAGCGGGCACTCGCCGCCAGCAGAGCCGGCAAGGAAAGTGTCGCGACCTTTGCACCGAAAGCCGGTGAAAAAAGCCAGAAGCAAATCGATACGGAATGGACGAAACGCTTCGAAAGGGCACTGAAGAAAAATGAAATGCGCATCCAGTTTCAACCTATCGTCAGCCTTGGCGGTGATGAGACAGAACGCTTTGAAGTGCTGGTGCGCATGGACGTGGACGGCAAGGAAATGACCGAAAGCGAATTCCTGCCGATAGCCGAACGCACAAGCATGCTTAACAGCGTCGATCGCTGGGTTATTCTGAATACCCTGAAAAAGCTCGTGGTGAAACTCAAAGAGAACGAAAACACGGTGTTTTTCGTGCGCCTCAGCCGCGGTGCCCTGGAGGATGGTGAACTGTTTCGCTGGATTCACGACCGCGTGAAGGCACTCAAACTGCCGCACGGCAGTCTGGTTTTTCAGTTCGACGAGCAGGACGCGCTGTCACACCTCAAACAAGCGCGCGCCTTTTCCTTCGCCTTGCACAAAATAAACTGCAAGATTTCGCTCGACAATTTCGGCACCGGACCGAATCCTTTCCAACTGCTCAAGCACGTCCCGGCTGATTTCCTGAAAATCAATCAAGCCTTCATGGACGGGCTGCTGTCCAACCAGAAAAACCAGGAAGCGATCCAGAAGATTGCCGCCAAAGCCAAGGAACTGGGCAAGCCGACGATCGCACCCAGCGTGGAAGACGCCGGCAGCCTGTCGGTGCTGTGGAGTCTTGGCACCGACCTGATTCAGGGCAATTTCCTGCAAAAACCCACCGACGATCCGAGTTACGATTTTTCCGCCATGATGGCGTAGAGTCGTCGGAGAATTACAAATAAATCAATGAATTAACTTCGAGCTGTGAGCAGGCGGCAGGACTGAGACCCGTGCTTTCGGCCGGCGGGATGCTGGCACGGCTTGAATTTCCAAGCGGAAGGTCTAATATCAACAACGATTAACAAGAAGAATTCGCGACGCTAACTGGCCGAGCCGTCGCCCCTAGAAACTATAAATAAACAGGGATCCCGCGGCTTTGGGACTCGTGGCGTAAGACCGCACGGAATAGACAGGGCAGGCCTGTTTCCGTGAACAACGTGAGTTTCAGGGTCCATGCGGAAGCGGAGTTGCCCATGGCCATCTGGATTAGCGTATTTCTTGTAGTATTTCTTGTTCTCTTGTTGATTGCGCGGCATCGACCGGCAAACAAAACACGCGAAAAACCACCCCCCGAAACCGGTGAATTCCGCGGCGTGGAAGTCGCGTTCTCCGAGCGCGATTGTTGCGCGTGGGTGAAAAACCTCAAAGGTGCGCGCCTGCTCCCTCACCAGGCACGTCTGTTCCCTTTGCCTTTACCAGAATGCGACGCTGCGAATTGCCGGTGCCGCTACCTGCACTTCAAGGACCGGCGCCACGACGATGACCGTCGCATACCCTTCAGCACCTTGTATGGGGCGTTCGGCAGATTCACCACGGACGAGCGTCGCAACGGGCAGGAACGGCGTAAAGACTACGTCTCCGAAGAAGTTCGCATCATTTCCGATGCCGATTTCGGACTACGCTCGGGCGGCTCGACCGGGGCGTAGACAAAGATGTCCCGGGGTCGTTTACACGCTTCGTGACGACCCTGACTCTTTTTACCTTGCTGGCGCTTCCAGCGCGGCGATGCGCACATCGAGCGGCGGGTGTGACCGTAACAGCGCGCGCAGCCCGCCCCCGGCTGCGCCACTTATGCCGAATGCCGCCAGCTGACCGGGTAGATCCTCTGGCCGATCACGCTGGAGTGCCTGCAACGCACCTATCATGTTCTGGCGACCGGCCAGTTCCGCGCCACCCTCATCCGCACGGAACTCGCGTCGCCGCGAAAACCACGCGGCAATAATCGCCGCAACGATTCCCAGCACCAGTTCGGCCACTATACTGGCGACGAAGTAGCCCATGCCTACCCCGCGCTCAGTGCGAAACACGACACGGTCAACGAGCATGCCGATCACACGCGAGAAGAACACCACGAAGGTATTCAGTACACCCTGTAACAGAGCCATGGTGACCATATCGCCGTTGGCTACATGGCTCACCTCATGCGCCAGGACAGCTTCCACTTCCGCCGTGTCCATAACCCGCATCAGACCGGTGCTTACCGCCACCAGCGATGCGTTCCTGCGCATCCCGGTGGCAAACGCGTTGGGTTGCTCCGCTTGAAACACGCCAACGTCCGGCATGTCGATCCCGGCCCGTTCGGCCTGCTTGCGCACCGTATCGAGCAGCCATTTCTCAGTATTGTTTGCCGGCTTGTCGATCACGCGCACGCCCATACCGCGGATAGCCATGGATTTGGACATCGCCAGCGAGATCAACGATCCGCCGAAACCGATCGCCAATGCCATGATCAGCAAACCGTTGAGTTGCAGAGGCATGCCCTGATTGGCCAGCCAGGTGTCCACGCCCAGCACGCGCATCGACACGCTGAGCACGGCAACGATCGAGAAATTTGCGAGCAGATAAAGTATGAGCCTCATGACACCAGCCTACAGTTGGTACGCGCGCCGCACCCTACCAGAAAAAACCCATGAGCGTGACCTACACGACCTCGAGGCCGCTGACGTTCTGAAAACCGCGTGGCAGCTTGCGGCCCCGGCGACCGCGTTCGCCACGGTAGTGCTCGATATCTTTCCACGCGAGCGACAGATGTCTGCGACCGGCCATCACTTTGAGCGTGTCCTCGGTTGACAGGCAGGCGACGGCCACCATCTTCTCCGTGCCCACCTGTAGCTTGTCTTTCGGGATGTTCATGATCTTGTTGCCCTTGCCGCGTGCGAGTTCCGGCAGATCCGCCACCGGGTATGCGAGCAGGTGACCGTTGTTGGAGGCAGCCACCAGGAGGTTATCGTCGCGGTGGTACACCGGTGCCGGCACCATCACGTCGGCACCCGACGGGACGGTGAGGATGGTTTTGCCGGCTTTGTTGCGCGTGTGCAGATCTTCCACGCGCACGATGAAACCGTATCCGGCGCTGGTCGCGAGAACATATCTGTCGTCGTTCTCCCCCATGATCACCGCAATAAACCGCGCACCGTCCGGAGGCTTCAGGCGCGCGGCCAGCGGATCACCCAGGCTGCGCGCCGACGGCAGCGTGTGCGCCGGCACTGCATAGACGCGCCCCGTGGAGTCGAGAAACAAGGCGGCCTGCGCGGTGCTGCCCCATGCCGCATCCTGGTAAGCATCACCCGATTTGTAGCTCAAACTGGCGGGATCCAGATCGTGACCCTTTCCAGCTCTCACCCACCCGCGTTGCGACAGCACCACGGTCACCGGTTCGTTGCCGACCAGGTCTGTTTCCTTCAACGCCGCAGCAGCCTGTCTTTGCACCAGGCGCGAGCGACGTTTGTCACCGTACTTCTCCGCATCGGCCAGTAATTCCTTGCGAATCAACGTTTTCATGCGCCGTGGCGAACCCAGTGTCTGCTGCAACGTCTTGCGCTCGGCTTCGAGTTCCTGCTGCTCGCCGCGAATCCGCATTTCTTCGAGCTTTGCCAAGTGGCGCAGTTTCAACTCGAGAATCGCCTCGGCCTGTGCGTCGCTCAATTTGAAGCGTTTCATCAGCACCGGTTTCGGCTGCTCCTCGTTGCGAATTATGTGTATCACCTCGTCGATGTTGAGGTAGGCGATCAGCAGACCGTCGAGCAGATGCAAACGATCGGTAACTTTTTCCAGCCGCCAGCGCAATCGTCGGGTCACGGTGTCGGTTCTGAAGCGCAGCCATTCCGCCAGCAACGATTTCAGGTTCTTGACCTGCGGGCGTCCATCGGTGCCAACCACGTTGAAGTTCACCCGGTAGCTGCGTTCCAGGTCCGTGGTTGCAAACAGGTGGTTCATCAGCGCTTCGCAATCCACGCGTCGGCTGCGCGGCACGATCACCAGCCGAACCGGGTTCTCGTGGTCCGATTCGTCGCGCAGGTCTTCGACCATCGGCAATTTCTTCGCCTGCATTTGCTGCGCGACCTGTTCGAGCACGCGGCTTCCGGAAACCTGGTGCGGCAGCGCGGTTATCACTATGTCGCCATCCTCGCGATCGAAACTGGCGCGCACCCGCACGCTGCCATGGCCGGTTTCGTATACCTGCAGCAACTCTTCACGCGGCGTGATGATCTCTGCACCGGTGGGAAAATCAGGCGCCTTGATATGCTCACACAGATCCGCAACGCTGCTGCGTGAATTCTCGAGCAGGCGAATGCAGGCGGTGGCGACTTCGCGCAGATTGTGCGGTGGAATGTCGGTCGCCATGCCCACCGCTATGCCGGTGGTGCCATTCAGCAACACGTTCGGCAGGCGCGCCGGCAGCAAACTGGGCTCCTGCAACGTGCCATCGAAGTTTGCCGTCCAGTCGGCGGTCCCCTGGCCCAGTTCCTCGAGCAGTACACGGGCGAACGGTGCCAGCCGCGCCTCCGTGTAACGCATCGCCGCGAACGATTTTGGATCGTCGGTGGAGCCCCAGTTACCCTGCCCGTCGATCAGCGGGTAACGGAAGGAAAATGCCTGCGCCATCAGCACCATGGCCTCGTAGCAGGCCGAATCGCCATGCGGATGGTATTTACCGAGTACGTCGCCGACCGTGCGTGCCGATTTCTTGTGCTTTGCAGCCGCGCTCAGTCCCAACTCCGACATCGCGTAGACAATGCGTCGCTGCACGGGCTTCAGGCCGTCGCCGATATGTGGCAGCGCGCGATCCAGAATCACGTACATGGAATAGTCCAGGTAAGCCTTCTCAGCGAACACTCGAACCGGTTGCTGTTCGACGCCCTCGGAATCGAATTCTTGCGTACTGCTCATCTGTGTCCTGTCCCACAAGTAACGTACATTTCTGAGCGTGTGTCGGCCGATATTGCAGGAGCAAATATCAGCCGACACACGCTCACCTCCTTTATTCTACTCAATCGTTTGGGCACGCCGCCCGCAGAAATCTGCTCCTGCGATTTCTGCATTCGGTACATCCGTGTACCTCTCTGCGTTGTTACGCGCTTGAGCAATAGGCCGGCTATTCCACTGCACGCGGTGCCTGGCATCTGGCCCGATGTACAGGACGTACTGAATGCAGAAACTGCAGGAGCATGTTTCTGCCTTGGCGGCACGCAGAGATGCACGTTATTTGTGGGACAGGACACTAGCTACTCGTTGAGGTGGCGCGGCGGTTTGCTGATTTTTTCTCTCATCACCCGCTGGCGCTCATCGACGATGCGTTGGGCAACCTCGGACACGGCGTGCGACAGCCACATGCTTGTCTGCGAGCCAGACGTGTAGTCGGCTTCGCCGAATGCCTGAACTCGCCCGTCGCGCAACAATTGGTTTACCTGTTTGAACTGTGCCTGCGAACCACGGCGATAGACGGCGTACGTGCGTCCACCGTTACGATTGAGCACCGAGAACACGGGCACGTCACTGGGGCCGTCGGCCACGTAAATCATGTTGCGAAATGGTACCCGGCGGTCGCCGTCTGCCATCTGCGCGTTCACATCGATTTCGTGCGGGTATTTGTTTACGCCCTTGTTGATCTCGAACAAAGCGCGGGTCTTGGTTGTGTTGTCCAGCACGTACCCCAGTTGCGAGACCAGAAATTCGCCATCACATTCATCCTCGAGCAACTCACAACCCCAGACACCGTCCACGTGCTCGGCTATCGCACTGCCCAGAATCATTTGCCGCAGGCCCGTACTGACGATGTAGTGCTCCATCGAGATGTCGTGATCGACGAACTGCTTGTGCTCCGCGACTTCGTGTTTCAGCCGGACAAAGAACTCCGGCAGGCCGGGATAAAACTCCAGCTCTGCACCGAACGCTTTCAGGCGTTGATTGTCCAGCCCGGAAAATATGCCGCGCCGGGTGTAGTCGAGAATGTGATTGAGGTAGAGGATCTCGCTGACGGTCAGATCCACACCGCGCCGTTGATACTCCGCCGGCAACTGGTTCACTTCTGACCAAAACTGGTTCGCGTCCACATCGTAATGACGGAACATCGGCTCCTGCATGTAACCTGGAATCAGCGTTTTATCGAAATCCCATACCAGCGCGATGATATTCTGCGAAAAAAGCGGCGCGCTCATGAGACGTCGGCGAGGTTGCCTTTGGATTCCAGCCACGCACGTCTGTCGGGAGACCGTTTCTTGGCCAGCAACATGTCCAGTGTGCTGTGTGCACGATCCTCCCCGCTCAGCGTCAGGCGTACCAGGCGGCGCGTTTCAGGCGCCATGGTCGTCACACGCAGTTGCAGCGGATTCATCTCGCCCAGACCCTTGAACCGGGTAACCGCAATTTTACCCTTCTTGTTTTCCGCCGCGATACGATCCATCACGCCTTCTTTTTCGGCATCGTCGACAGCGTAGAAAACCTCCTTGCCGACGTCGATGCGATACAGCGGCGGCATCGCCACGTAAACGTGACCCGCGCTGACCAGCGCCGGGTAATGGCGCACGAACAGAGCACACAATAAGGTGGCAATGTGCAGCCCGTCGGAATCGGCGTCTGCGAGGATGCAGATCTTTCCGTAACGCAGCCCGCTCAATTCCGTGGCGCCGGGCTCCAACCCTATCGCCACGGAAATATCGTGCACTTCCTGGGAACTCAGAATCTGATCCTGCGCGACTTCCCAGGTATTCAGAATCTTGCCGCGCAGCGGCATCACCGCCTGAAACTCGCGCTCGCGCGCCTGTTTGGCGGAACCGCCTGCCGAGTCGCCCTCGACCAGGAACAGTTCGGTACGCTCCAGGTCCTGGCTCACACAGTCGGCAAGCTTGCCCGGCAGTGACGGGCCGGATGCCACCTTTTTACGCGCCACCTTCTTGCTGGAGCGCAACCGCTTCTGCGCTGCTGCGATTACCAGCTGCGCGAGCTGATCGCCGGTCTCGGGATGCTGATGCAGCCACAAGGTGAAATCGTCCTTGGCCACCCCGGATACGAATGCCGCGCATTCCCGCGATGACAGGCGCTCTTTGGTCTGCCCGGAAAACTGCGGCTCCTGAATCTTCACCGACAACACGTAGGCAACCCGTTCCCATACGTCGTCCGGTGCGATCTTCACACCGCGTGGCAACAGGTTGCGATTGGCGCAGAACTCGCGCACCGCGTCGGTCAGCCCGGCGCGCAGTCCGTTCACGTGCGTGCCGCCCAGAGGCGTGGGCACTAGATTGACATAACTCTCGGTCACCGACTCACCATCGTCCTGCAGCCAGGTAACCGCCCAGTCCACCGCCTCGTTATTACCCTGCATCGAACTGGTAAAAGGCTCCCGCGGCAGCTGCTCGGCGCTTTCCAGCCTGGCAATCAGGTATTCACCCAGTCCATGGTCGTAACACCACTCCTGCTTGTTTCCGCTTTTCCGGTCGTCGAAGGTGACCCGCAACCCGGGACACAGCACCGCTTTGGCTTCCAGCACCGGCAGCAACCGGGGCACGGAAAAATTTTCGCTGTCGAAATATTTCGGGTCCGGCGTGAAACGGATTCTGGTTCCGGTGTTGCGTTTGCCGACGCTGCCGACGATCTCGAGATCACGGCGTTTTTCACCACCCTTGAACGCCATGTGGTACTCGTGCCCGTCCCGCTTCACCCACACTTCCAGGCTTCTGGAAAGCGCGTTCACAACCGACACACCGACCCCATGCAAGCCGCCGGAAAACTGATAATTCTTACTGGAAAACTTGCCGCCCGCATGCAGCATGCACAGAATCACTTCGACGCCAGGCTTTTTCTGCTGCGGGTGTTTGTCGACCGGCATACCGCGCCCGTCGTCAACGACCTCCATCGCGCCGTCGCGATGCAGCGTGACGTCGATTCGGCTCGCGTAACCGGCTATCGCCTCGTCGACACTGTTGTCGACCACCTCCTGAACCAGGTGGTTGGGCCGGCTGGTATCGGTGTACATGCCCGGGCGCTTGCGCACGGGTTCGAGCCCGCTCAACACCTCGATCGATGAAGCGTCGTAGGCTGCCGCCATGGTGATCCTGATCCTGGGCTAGAAAACGGCATAATACCACTATATGCTGGGGCATGGAGCCGCATTTCCCCCTATATATAGCACCCGCACGGATTGTCGCGAACGTCCTGCCCGGGTGTCATAGTCGGCGGCATCCATGAGTGTCATCGAGGCCATAGATCCCCGCACCAGCGTGGTCGTATCAGCGTCCGCCGGCACCGGCAAAACGTATTTGCTGGTGAGCCGCATGCTGCGGCTGTTACTGGACGGTGTGGACCCTTCCCGGCTGCTGGCGATCACGTTCACCCGCAAAGCGGCCGGCGAGATGCGTGAGCGGCTGCTGGCACGCCTACGCCATCTGGCAGTCTGCGACGGTGATGAGTTGGACAGCTGCCTCAGCGCGCTGGGCATCGCCGCGAACGCCGAGACCCGTGCCGCCGCGCGCTGCCGCCATCATCAGTTGCTGCTGCATGAGAGCGGTCCGCGCATCCAGACTTTTCACGCATTCTGTGTGGATCTGCTGAAGCGTTTTCCCCTGGATGCAGGGGTGCCGGCGGGCTTTTCGATTGCCGAATCCACGGAGCTGCTGTTTCAGGAAGCCTGGGACGACTTGTTTGCACAGGCCACCCGCGCGCCGGGAAGCAACGTTGCGAACTCCCTGCAGCGGCTTTTCGAGGGTTACTCAACGCTCGACGCAACCCGCAGGTCGCTGGCGAGCTTTGTGGAACACCGCGGTGACTGGTGGCCCTTCACGCACCCGCACGATCAACCCGTCGAGTACGCGCGTGCAAACGCTGCGGCGCTGCTGGATCAGCATCCCGCCAGCGATGACTGGCCGGACCAGGCGGTGCGCGGTGCGCTGCATCGATACCAGGAGTTACTCGAAGCACACGGCAACAAATCCGACCTGCAGCGCGCCGCAGTGGTGCACGCCTTTCTAGACAGCGGCAGAAAGGAGGGATTTACGCAGCTGCTGGGTGTGTTTTTCACGGGCGCGGAGAGAAACTCGCCGCGCGTGCAGAAACTCACCAAAACCTCGCAACAGCGTCTGGGTGAACACGGTTCCCAGGAACTGGTCGATCTGCACGCATACCTGTGTCGCGAGATCCAAACGCAGCGTGCGGTACGCACCACGCGCGCGTACGCCGAGCTGACGGACGACTGGCTGATCGCAGGCCACGCTCTGCTTCACGAATACCAGTCTTTGAAACGGCGCCGTCGCATACTCGATTTCTCAGACCTCGAGTGGCAGGCGCTGCGATTGCTGCATGACACTGCGGACACGTTATGGGTGCAATTCAAACTCGATCAGCGCATCGACCACGTCCTGATTGACGAATTCCAGGACACCAATCCAACGCAGTGGCACCTGCTGGTCCCGCTGCTGGAAGAAATCGTCGCCCACGGCGACGGCCACCGCAGTGTGTTCATGGTTGGCGACAAGAAGCAATCGATATATGGCTTTCGTCGCGCTGACCCCGCTTTACAGGACGCCGCGGCGGAGTGGCTTGCGCAACAAACCGGCGCAACCACCGTGCATCTCGACCGCTCCTATCGCTCAGCAAGCGCCATCATGCAAGCGTTGAATCAGGTATTCACCAGCAGCGAATCGCGACTGGACGATTTTAACCCGCATGCCACGCACTTGCGGACCTGGGGCCGGGTAGAAGTGTTACCGGCCATTGAACGTGACAGGGACCGGCCGACCGGCAGCGACCAACTGCGTGATCCGCTGACCCAGCCGCCACCCGAACGCAGCACCAGCGGACACTTGCGCGAAGGCGACCTTATCGCTTCGCACCTGAAGGAACTCATTGCCCGGCAAACGCTGATCGACGACCCCGGCGGTGAACAGCGGCCATTGCAGTTTGGCGACGCGATGCTGCTGTTGAGATCGCGCACGCACGTCGCAGATTACGAACGCGCGCTGATCGCGGCCGGTATTCCGTTTGTCAGCACCGACTTCGGCACCTTGCTGGACGCGCTGGAAATTCGCGACGTTGTGGCGCTTATCGAAACGCTCACAACGCCGTTTGACGATGTTGCGCTGGCACAGGTCCTGCGATCACCGATGTTTGCCGCCGATCACGAGATGCTGGAGTTACTCGCTCTCAGCGACAGCGGCCACAGCTGGTTCGAACGCTTGCCGGAATGCGCGGGACAGTTCGACAGCGGGCATCCGCTGGCACGCGCCGCGGAGTTGCTGCCACGCTGGCGGGCGATGCTGGGAAACCTGCCCACACACGACCTGCTGCACACAATTTTTCATCAGGGCGAATTCATCGCGCGTTACCGGCTCGCTTTTCCGGAGCCACTGAATACTCGCAGTACCCGCAATCTGTCACGGTTGCTGGAACTCGCCCTGGAGGTGGACAGCGGCCGCTACCCCAGCCCGCACAGCTTCGTCGCGCACCTGCGTGCCTTGCGCGAGACGCAACGTGACGCACCCAGTGAGCCGCCACAGCAACTGCGCGACCGGTTGCGGTTGATGACCATACACGCCGCCAAGGGACTGGAAGCACCGCTGGTGTACATCGCGGACACGGCAACGATACCGCGCTCCGGCGATGCTCATGGCGCACTGGTCGACTGGCCTTCGCAGAGCGAACGGCCTCAGTGTTTTTTGCCGGGCGTCGCGAAACGCAGAATGCCTCCTGCAATCGCCGATATGCATCAGCGCCTCAACGCGCAGCAGCGACGCGAGGAACAGAACCTGCTGTACGTGGCGATGACGCGCGCGCGGCAATTTCTGGTCATCAGCGCCACGCAATCGCGTGATGACAGTACCGACAGCTGGTACCTGCAGGTACGCACCCGATTGCAGGAAATCAGTGAGCAGCACGATGATGGCCGGCTGGCGCTAGGCGACACCCCCGCCACAGGCAAGGCACCGATGCCCGCGTCGGCGCAGTCCCATGAACCGCCGTCGCGCGATCTGCCTCGCCCGGTAACGCCAGCGACGCGTGCCACGCCAGCAGCACACCCCAGTGATCGCGAATCCCGCGACACCGCGCCCGGCACGGACGACGATGCACTGACGCGCGGGCAGGCGATTCACCGTCTCCTCGAAACGCTCACGCCACCTTCACCGCAAAGTGGCGGTGCGCTGGAAACGCTGCGCATGGAACTGGCGCTCGAGCCGGACGCATTCGCATTGCTCACCGAAGAGGCACGGCGGGTGGTGGCCGATGGGCAACTAGGACACTATTTCGACTCGCGATGTTACAAACAGGCATGGAACGAGGTGCCGATCACCTACTACGATGCGCAAGGCACGCTGGTCAACGGGGTGATCGACCGGCTCGTCAAGTTTCCGCACGGGTTGACCGTCATTGACTACAAATCTCATCAGATCACACGTTGCAGCGCCGCGGGCACGGCAGCGGGTTTCGCCGGACAGCTGCAAGCGTATGCGCATGGAGTCGCACGCATCTGGCCGACGCTGCCGGTGCAAACGCTGGTGTTGTTCACCGCCCTGCCCCTGGCGGTGGACGTGACGCCCGGCGACGGGCAGCAGCTGACACTGTTTCAGGACACCTGACCAACGGTTGAAATTCGCCGCCCCGGCACTATTCTGCACGGTTAACGTGAAACGGTGGCGAACATGGCAAGCATGCAATCCCCGCATATTATCGAAGTAACCGCGCAGAACTTCGCGAGCGACGTGCTGGAGCGCTCCGCCGAGGTGCCCGTGCTGGTCGACTTCTGGGCCGACTGGTGCAACCCCTGCAAGATGCTGACACCGGTCCTGGCGCAGCTCGCCGAGGAGTCGGCCGGCAGCTTTGTGCTTGCCACGGTAAATACCGAGGAGCAGCAGGAACTCGCGATGCAGCATGGGATACGCAGCCTGCCGACGGTCAGATTGTTTCGCAACGGCGCAGTGGTGGATGAATTCATGGGCGCCTTGCCGGAAGCACAGGTTCGCGCGTTTCTGAATCCGCACCTGGAGCGGCGGTCGGACCGTCTGCTCGCCGACGCGCTGGCACAGGCCGCAGCGGGCGCACTGGACGCTGCAGTAACGCAGGCCGCAGCCGCGCACCACGAAGACCCGGACAACCACCGCGTAACCATCGGATATGCCGAGTTGCTGTTACAGGCGGGACGCATCGATGATGCCCAGAACATGCTGCAACGACTCCCCGCCAACGAACAGGAATCGGAGGCGGCAAAACGTGTCGCGGCAATCCTGAGTTTTGCGCGCGTCGCCGCCGACGCAGCATCGCTGTCGGACCTCGAGCGCACGCTGACGGAGGAACCGGACAACAGCGACGCCCGCTACGCGGCGGCGGCGCACCAGGTGCTGAACGGCGATTACGAGCAGGCTATGCAACATCTGTTCGACATCTTCCAGCGTGATCGTCAGTATGGGGACGACGCTGCGCGCAAAGCCCTGGTGTCGGTGTTCCAGTTGGCCGGGGACAGCGCGGCGGTTACAGATTACCGTCGCAGAATGTTCGCCTTACTGCACTAGCATACGACTCCCAAGGTCGACCACTCATCAGGTTTACATGAACGACTCTTCCTGCCGCAGCGAATTCGATACCGAGGCCCTCAGTGTGGAGCAAGCGCGAGAGCGCATCCTGGACAGCCTGCACCCGGTTCCGGGGGAGCAGCGCCTGGCACTGCGTGAGGCGCTCGGCCGAGTACTCGCCGCGGACGTTCACGCGCGCATCGACGTTCCGCCGCAGATAAATTCGGCGATGGATGGTTATGCACTGCGTCATGAGGATCTCGCCGCGGCGACCGGTCTGCGCATCATCGGTACTTCGTGGGCTGGAAAACCGTGCCCGAAATCCGTCTCGGCAGGCGAAGCTGTACGCATAATGACGGGAGCGGTGGTGCCGGAAGGCGCCGATACCGTCGTCATGCAGGAAGAAGCAGAGGTTGATGGACGGACTGTTCGCGTGCGTGCAACACCAGTAAAAGGCGAGTTCGTCAGACGTCCCGGTGACGACGTCGCCCGGGGCGCAGTTGTTTTGCGCGCCGGTAAACGTCTGGGTGCGGCGGAGATCGGCCTGCTCGCATCGCAAGGTTACGTGGAAGCGCGTGTGCGACGACGCGTGCGTGCCGCTTTTTTCTCTACCGGAGACGAATTGGTCGGCGTCGGTAAAACGCTGGCCAGCGGACAGATTTACGACAGCAATCGCTATACGCTCTACGGCCTGCTGCACGAGCAAGGTGTCGAAACAATCGATCTGGGCGTTGTCGAAGACAACAGAGAAGCGTTATCGGCCGCGTTTACGCAAGCCTCCAATGACACGGACGTTATCATCACAACGGGCGGCGTGTCCGTGGGAGACGCCGATTTCGTAAAAAGCGTACTGCGCGAGCAAGGTAGTGTGAATTTCTGGAAGATTGCCATGCGACCCGGGCGGCCTCTGACATTCGGCCGTGTTGGCGACAGCTGCTTTTTCGGCTTGCCGGGCAACCCGGTGTCGGTTGCAGTAACCTTCGCGCAGTTAGTCGCGCCGGCGCTGGCAAAACTGTCCGGGACTCGGATCGGCGAAGCCTTGCGACTGCAGGTTCCGACGTTGTCGCGATTGACCAAAGCGCCCGGACGCCGTGACTTTCAACGCGGAATTCTGCTTGAACGTGACGGTATTATGGCGGTACAGACGACGGGCATGCAGGGCTCACACGTTTTGAGCGGCATGAGTGACGCAAATTGCTACATCGTGCTGCCCGAGCAGTGCAGCGAGGTGAATCCCGGTGACATCGTCGATGTCTTACCATTTTCCGCAACTTATTGATTATTAATCAATAAGTCACGTCCCGATTTTGTCCGCGGACAAAAAAGACGGCCGCAGAACGGCCGCCTTTTCGTACACTGACAATCTACTTCTTTTTGCTCGCTTTCTTTTTCTTGCGAGTCTTGTGGAGAGAAGAGATCGCGGCTGACACAGCCTTATTGGCTGCCGACTGCAAACGCTTGGCAGCCTGTTCGCGTTTCGCTGCTGACTTCATAGCAGCATTCGCTTTTTTCAGATCTTTCTTCAACGAATCGATCTGCTTGCGCAGATTTTTCGTTGCTGCCGAAGCTTTCTTCTTCGCCGCTGCAACTTTTTTCTTCGCTGCAGCTTTTGTACCCGTAGCTTTTTTCTTTGCTACGGCTTTTTTCTTAGTAACCTTCTTCTTGCTGGCGGCTTTTTTCTTGCCACCCGCTTTCTTCCTTGCTGCGCCTTTGCGAGCAGTGGCTTTCTTTTTGCCAGCTGCTTTTTTAGACGCTGTCTTCTTGGACGCTGCGGCCGATTTCGCGGCCCGTTTTTTCATCCGCGGCATACCGGTGACTCCCCGTAGTTTACGATGCAGTGTGGATTATAGGTACCAAATTTCCTTTTGCAATAAATTTTTCTAAGAATTAATAAGGTTTTATACAACTTTCTTTAGTTTTTGTGGAGAAGAACGCCATAAATACACCTCGATGAATGTTTATGACGAGTCAATCTGCAAAAATTACGTATGAGCGGTGCACAACAGCAGTGACAGACTTACTAAAACAACATGCAGGTTTTTTTCGTCGCAGTGCGGCACTGGTCTACGATGCGCTTGTGCTGTTTGCCGTGTATTTTCTGGTAACCGCAATTGCCATTGCTTTGAATGAAGGCGAAAACGTCTCCAGTGCGTGGCTACGTTTATTCTTCCTGGTAACGACGTACCTTTTCTTCAGCTGGTTCTGGCTGCACGGTGGACAGACGCTCGGGATGCGCGCGTGGCGGTTGCGTTTAGTGGACAAAAACGGTCGACCACCCACATTGAAAGCCGTGACGGTGCGGTTCATTGCTGCAATCGTGTCGTGGACAGCGTGTGGGCTGGGTCATATATGGATGCTGATCGACACGAGGAAACTCGCATGGCACGACCGCCTTTCGCAGACTTTCGTGGTGCTGGACAACGCACATGATCCAGCGACAGTTCTATCGGACGACACGCCTCAGTAGCAACACCGCCGCCAGAGCAAACGCCAGCGGTGGTAAAAATGCACTGATTAACGGTGAAATACCACCGTATATCAACCCGACATATGCAAACAATCTATCGGCCAGGAAATACACAATGCCGATCAGGCAGCCGATCAGCAGCCGGTGACCGGTACCCGTCGAGCGATGATCACCGAACACGAACGGCACGGCGATCATCAGCATGATAAACGTGGTAATGGGCGCGACCAGCTTACGCCAGAATCCCAGTTCGTAACGTCGTGCGTCGAGATCATTGCGCTGCAGATGATTGATATAGTTGCCGAGGTCAACGATCGAAAGACTGTCGGGATCGACCAGTAACACATCGAACAGAGTTGGATCGACCAGCGTCTCCCAGCTTTCCCGCGCCACACGTTCGCGCTGCACGCCCTCATCGCTCACCCGCGAACGTTCGATATCATGCAATTCCCAGACGCCGTCACGGTATTGACCAGCGCGAGCGAATGTGGCGACCATGCCTTGCGGAGCGGAAAAATCGTAGATCGTGACGTCCTGCAGATGCATGCCTGGCAACAACTTCTTGACGTTGACGTATCTGTTCGCATTGCGGACCCAAAGTCCGTCCTTCCCCTGCACCGCAACACGTCCTTCGACCCGTTCGGTACGCAATTGCTGCGCCTTCCGCTCGCTGAGCGGTGCTATCACCTCACCAAAGCCCAGCATCAACACACTCAGACCGATACCGGCCATTGCCGCGGACCAGAGAATGCGTCGATTGGACACTCCAGCGGCGCGCATCACGATAAACTCGCTGTGGCTGGCGAGAGAACCCAGGCCCACCAGACTTCCGAGCAATACAGCCATTGAAAACAGCACGTAACAACGGCGTGGAACTGTCAACGCGACATACCACACTGCATCCAACAGCTGATAGTCGCCTTTGCCT
>JAOTYY010000193.1 GCA_029861595.1 Gammaproteobacteria bacterium | reverse complement strand
CTGGTGCACCGGCGTTGCCAGCCCCAGACCCGCTCTGGCACCGTCGGTCTGCGTGAATATCGCCGTGTTTACCCCCACCAGTTCGCCGTTGGGATTGATCAGCGCGCCGCCCGAATTGCCAGGATTGATCGCGGCGTCGGTCTGAATGAAATCCTCGAAGGTGTGCAGACCCACGCTGTCGCGCCGGGTCGCGCTGACTATGCCCATGGTGACAGTCTGACCCGCGCCCAGTGGATTGCCTATTGCCAGGACCACATCGCCGACACGCAGCGAATCTTGCGCCGCCAGTGCGATCGCGGGCAGTCCGCGCGCGTCGATCCTTATCACCGCCAGATCGGTCTCCGGGTCAGTGCCGATCACGTGCGCGGGATAGCTCTCGCCAGTTTTCAACATAACGTTGATTTCGTCGGTATCGGCGATCAGATGGTTATTCGTGACGATATAGCCGGCAGAGCTGACGATCACACCGGAGCCGGCGCCGGTACGGATATTGTGTGCTTTGCCGGTACCGGAGCGATCGCCGAATAACTGCTCGAACAACGGCGAATCGAAACCGCTGGCGGGGCGTGTTTGACTGGCCGTGTAGATGTTGACTACTGAGGGCGCCGCAGCGGCCACCGCAGCCGCATAGCTGGTTTGACCGTAACGCCCGTCTGCGTCGCTGCCGGCGCTGGCTTCACGGCTCGCGTGCACGATTTCGACGGTACGGGGAGATTGCGGCCAACGCTGTGCGACGACAACATAGATCAGGGCAACGGCGAAGCCCAGCGCCGCGGCTTTGAAAGCGAAAACCAACTGGCCGCGCTCAAGCTGCATAGTCTGCCGGCGACTCGCGGTCCACAGCGAGCTTGCCCGGCGTTTCCGTGGGGGCGGTTTGCTGGTCTGTCGTCGCCAAGGGCTTGGTCCGTGCGATGCGACGCAACATAATAGCAGCAACCCACGTCTTTGCCGCCGGTGTCCGGTCGCGTGAACAGGTTTGGTTCGTCGAAGGTCGCCAGTGCGGCACTGCGCGACGGTCAAATGAAATACAGCGGAGGGCGACGGCAAACCAGCCTTAAGTCCCGGGACAGGGGAGTAACATGCCAGCTTTAGTACCCTTCTCCCCTGGAAGAGGGGTTCTGGGATGGAGGAAAACAAACGAAGAATCCTCGGCCCTTCTCCCGGCTAGGGAGCATCAGAGCTGCGGGACAGGATACTGATTGATGATTGAGCTCTTCCGATTGGTCGCTTATGCCGACGAACTGTTAGACAGCGCTGGTTTCAAGGATTATTGTCCCAACGGGCTGCAGGTGGAGGGGCGTGCAGAGGTCGTCCGGCTGGTCAGCGGAGTGACCGCCAGCGCCGCTTTGCTGGATGCTGCACTGGACGCCCGGGCGGACGCGATACTCGTACACCATGGTTATTTCTGGCGTGGCGAAGCGCCGTGCGTCACTGGCATCAAGCGCAGTCGCTTGCGGTTGCTGCTGACCAATGACATGAGTTTGATCGCCTACCATCTGCCATTGGATGCACACCGCGAATTCGGTAACAACGCGCAACTCGCAAACCGCCTGGGCCTGCAGGTCGAGGGCGTCGTTGAGCAGGGGTCGGCGGGGGGGTTGCTGTGGTACGGGCGACCCGCTGCTGCCCTGAGTGCGGCGGAATTTGCCACACACCTGAGCAAGTGTCTGCTACACGAGCCGGTGCTGATAGGCGATCCCGATCAAACCGTGTCGCGCCTCGCATGGTGCACTGGCGCGGCGCAGGGCTTTATCGAGGAGGCGCTGGCGCTGCAGGTGGATGCTTTCGTGAGTGGCGAGATCTCCGAGCAGACGGTGCACTTTGCGCGCGAGGCCGGGTTGGCGTATTTCGCCGCCGGTCACCACGCTACCGAGCGGTACGGTGTGCAGGGACTGGGTGCTCATCTAGCGGAAAAATTTGCCATCGAGCATCGTTTCATCGATATCCACAGCCCGGTGTGATGGGGTCCGGGCGGGTTGCAAGTGCATAAACTGCGCTGGTACTGCATGCAACTTGCAGGCTGGCGACGCTGTGTGAGTACTTATGCCAGCAGGATGCATTCCCTATGGTAGAATACGCGGCGTTTTTTTGCTGACCGCGCATCGCTGACACCCGGCCTGAGAATCGCCGGGGCCTTACTTTATTTCGGAGAGAGACCATATGGCAGAGCAGGGTGCAGACCCAACCCGGCGGCGATTTCTCACGGCTACCGCCAGCGCGGTCGGTGGCGCCGGCGTCGCAGTAGGCGCTATCCCTTTCATTCTGTCCATGCAACCCAGCGCCAGGGCACAGGCGGCGGGTGCTCCGGTAGAGGCGGACATCAGCAAGCTGGAGGACGGTCAATTGCTGATCTTCGAATGGCGTGGCCAGCCGGTCTGGATTGTGCGGCGCGGCAGCGAATCCTTGGCTTCGTTGCGCGCAGTCGAGGAAAAACTGGCCGATCCGGAGTCCGAGCGCCAGCAGCAGCCCGACTACGCACGCAATGACCACCGTTCGATCAATCCCGAGGTGATGGTGCTGGTGGGCATTTGCACCCACCTTGGCTGCTCACCCAAATATCGCCCGGAACTGGCGCCCGCGGATCTGGGCGCCGACTGGCAAGGCGGCTTCTTCTGTCCCTGTCACGGCTCGAAGTTTGATCTGGCCGGTCGGGTTTATGCTGGCGTACCTGCACCCACTAACCTCGTTGTCCCGCCGCATAAATACCTCAGCGACACCCGAATTCTGATTGGGGTCGACGGGGAGACCGCATAATGGGCAGCAGAATGAACAACTTGGTCACCTGGATAGACGCGCGTTTTCCGATGACCAAAATGTGGGAAGAGCACCTCTCCAAGTACTACGCGCCGAAAAACTTCAATTTCTGGTATTTCTTCGGCTCGCTGGCGTTGCTGGTGCTGGTATTGCAGATCGTAACCGGCATTTTCCTCGCCATGCATTACAAACCGGACGGCGAGCGCGCCTTCGCTTCGGTCGAATACATCATGCGCGACGTGCCATGGGGCTGGTTGATGCGCTACCTGCATTCAACCGGTTCGTCGATGTTCTTCGTCGTCGTATATCTGCACATGTTGCGCGGCTTGATGTACGGCTCGTACAAGAATCCGCGCGAGTTGATCTGGTTGTTCGGCATGATCATCTACGTGTGCCTGATGGCCGCAGCTTTCACGGGTTATCTGCTGCCCTGGGGGCAGATGTCCTACTGGGGTGCGCAGGTCATCATCAACCTGTTCGACACGGTACCGATTATCGGCCCGGACCTGTCGTTGTGGATTCGCGGTGACTACGTAGTCGCCGATGCCACGTTGAACCGGTTTTACGCGTTGCACGTAGCCGCCTTGCCGTTGGTGCTGCTCGGCCTGGTGGTCATGCATATTCTGGCGTTGCATGAGGTCGGTTCGAACAACCCCGACGGGATCGAGATCAAGCAGCACAAGGGCGCCGATGGCACGCCGCTGGACGGCATTCCGTTTCACCCCTACTACACGGTGAAAGACATCGTGGGGGTGGGTGTGTTCATGATCATTTTCATGGCCATCGTGTTCTATGCGCCGGAGTTGGGCGGCCTGTTTCTCGAACACGATAACTTCACCCCCGCCAATCCGCTTGTCACGCCCGAGCACATCAAGCCCGTTTGGTATTTCACGCCCTACTACGCGATCTTGCGCGCGATACCGCCGTTGCCGCTAGTCGACCAGTTCAGCGGGGTGTTCGTCATGGGTGCGGCGATAGTAGTGTTGTTTTTCTTACCCTGGATAGACCGCAGCGAAGTCAAATCGATACGTTACCGCGGTACGGCGTTCAAACTGAATCTCGCCATGTTCGCGATCACGTTCGTGGTCCTGGCGTATCTGGGCATGTCCCCCGCGGAACCCGTCCTGGTGCTCCTGGCACAGATCTTTACCGTGCTGTATTTCTTGTTCTTCGTGCTGCTTTACCTGATCAGTAAGAGTGAGACCGGCGTGCAGGTTCCGGACAGGGTGACGTGGCAATGAGAAAGATATTCAGTCTATTGGTCGTCCTGGCTGCGCCGGCCGCGTTCGCTGCGGGCGGCGGCGAATACATCCAGGAATTCACTCCCGATACGACCAACAAAGCCTCGCTGCAGCGCGGTGCGCGACTGTTCGTCAACTACTGCATGAGCTGCCATTCGGCGGGCTATCATCGCTATTCGCACTTGGCTCGCGACCTGCACTTGTCGGAAAGACAGGTGCAGGAAAACCTGATATTCACCACCGACGAACACGGCGCCCCGACCAAACCGGGTGCCCTGATGGTTGTGCCGATGACCGACAATTACGCCAAGCAGGCGTTTGGCACGGTGCCGCCGAATCTCTCGCTGGTGTCACGCGCACGCGGCGCGAGCTGGCTGTACAGTTACCTGAAGGGGTTTTACTTGGACGAGACCCGTGAGCCTATCGGCGTTAACAACACGGTATTCCCGGACGTCGGTATGCCGCATGTGCTGTGGGAACTGCAGGGGTTTCAAGCCCCGGTGTACAAAACCGAGATGACAGAGGGTGGAGAGATTCGCAAGATCGAACGCCTGGAGATCGCGGTTCCCGGTGAGCAGAGCGCCGAGGAATTCAATGGGACCGTGGCCGATTTGGTGAATTTTCTCGTCTACCTCGGCGAGCCGGCGCGGCTGGAAAGGCAGCGTCTGGGAATCTGGGTAATCCTGTTTTTGCTGGTGTTCACGATCATCGCCTATTTCCTGAAGCGTGAATATTGGAAAGACGTTCATTAGAACGCCACCCAGGGTCACAAGTACTCGATAGTTCTCCGGTCGACGAGTAGGATTCGTTTGATATATGTCCATGCTGTTATATTCAGTCCCGATATGCCCGCACAGCCATCGGGTGCGCATTGTGCTCGTCGAAAAAGACATCAGCGTTGAAATCGTCGATGTAGACCCGGACGACAAGCCGGAAGATCTGATTCACATAAACCCTTACAACTCGGTGCCGACGCTGATCGATCGGGACCTGGTGTTATACGACTCGCGGGTTATCGTGGAATATCTTGATGAGCGTTTCCCCCACCCGCCGCTGATGCCGGTGGATCCCGTGTCGCGGGCGCGCTCGCGGCTTGCGTTATTCCGCATTGAAAATGACTGGTACAGCCTGCTTCAGTCGATTCAGAGCAACGACGCCAGGCGGGCTGATAAAGCTCGCACTGCACTGCGCGACAGCCTGGTGGCGTCGGCGGAGGTGTTCGCCGCCAAACCGTTTTTCCTGAGCGACGAATTCACCCTGGTGGACGCCTCGATTGCGCCGATACTCTGGAGGCTGCAGCATTATGGGATCGATTTGCCGCGCGAGGCGGCGGCAGTCGAGGCTTACGGCGAAAACCTGTTCGAACGCGATGCGTTCCGGCGCAGCCTGACCGAACTCGAAATGGAGATGCGCTAGTGTGCGACACGCCAGGCGGTATATGGACGTATCGCCATTGATCAACCGCCATAAGTGGTTGATCAATGTGGTCAGTCGATAATTGCATTATCGACACAGCGCGTCTAAACAGCGCAGGACACTAGCCGGGCGGACGTTCGCCTGGCCAGGCAGTTGTGGCCTGGTTGACCGCCGCCGCTGCACCGTGCTGCCAGCAGTATCCCGATGTGTTCTGCAACCGGATATACTTCGGGGTACCGTTCCGTCAACCGCCAGTCTGCATGAACTCCAGCCGTCCCTATATTATCCGCGCGCTTTATGAATGGATCGTGGATAACGGCTGCACGCCTTATCTGCTGGTCGATGCGAATCTCGAGGAAGTGCAGGTGCCCACAGAGTACGTGGAAAACGGCAAGATCGTTCTGAATGTGAGCCCGTCAGCGGTGCGCGAGCTTTCATTCGGCAATGAGGATATCAGTTTCAGCGCACGTTTCGGCGGTACCTCCCGGGTGTTGTATTTTCCGGTTACTGCAGTCCTGGCAGTGTACGCTCGAGAGAACGGCAAGGGCATGATGTTTTCCGACGATGACGGTATGCAACCGCCGCCTGAGCCGGCACCGGCCTCCCCGAGCACGAAAAAGCCTTCTTTGAAGGTAGTGAAATAACCCGCGTAACCTTCTCGCGAAAGCGCAACGCACGTAAGTACGAGATGTGCATCGCGTCTTGCGAGAGCGGCAGTGCAGTTTTGACAAAGCCGAATCTGGAGACCCGTTACTCAGCTCGCGCGTACTTGCTCAGTCGCTGCCGAACAGCCGCGAGTCGATCAATTCGCACAAGCAGTGAATCATCAACAGGTGGACTTCCTGGATGCGTGCGGTGCTGCGTGACGGCACGCGCAATTCGATGTCCGTGGCTTGCAGATGCTGCGGCATCAATCCGCCATCTTTGCCGGTCAATGCGAGCACGCGCATATCGCGATCGTGCGCAGCGTCTATTGCGGCCAGCACATTGGGCGAGTTACCGCTGGTGGTAATAGCCAGCAACGCGTCACCGGATTCTCCCAGCGCGCGCACCTGGCGGGCGAAAATCAACTTGTAATCGTAGTCGTTAGCGATCGAGGTGATGGTTGCGGAATCCGCCGTCAGGGCGATTGCCGGTAACCCGGGACGCTCCATCTCAAAACGATTGATCAATTCCGACGAGAAATGCATTGCATCGCAGGCCGAGCCGCCGTTTCCACAACTGAGAATTCGGTGGCCCTGCAGCAGTGTGTCCGATAACAGGCGCGCGGCGGCGAGGATATCGTTTCCCAGCAGTTCCAGGGTCTCGTGCTTGGTTTCGATAGAGGCGCTAAATGAGCGCTTGATAGTTTCCAGCATGTTCAGCCTCCATGGTTTGGTGCGGGGGAGCGAACATCCACCGTAACCGGCGTGCTACTCGATCACATCGATGGCGTTGGCGAGCCAGCTGATCTGCAACTCCCCGCGAGTGCCCGGTGCGCAACTCACGACGTCGATGCGTGCTTTGCAGTCGGTGTTCGCGCTGTGCTGCAGATAATGCCGTGCCGTGCGCACCAGTTTTCTTTGTTTGCGTTTGTCGATGCTGGCCAATCCACCACCGAAATAATCGTGCGAACGGAACCGCACTTCCACGAATACGATGGCATCTGCGTGCTGCATGATCAGGTCTATTTCACCCCAGCGGCAGCGGTAGTTGCTTTGCAGCAATGCCAGTCCATGCCGCTGCAAATGCACTCGCGCGGCCGCTTCGGCTCGCGCGCCGAGTTCATGCGTACTCATTCTACCGTCAACGCGTCGGGTTCGCTGGCGGCATAATCAGTGCCGGGCAGTTCCAGAAGTTGCGGTTCGCCTTTTTCGAAGATCCCCCAACGCAACTGGCGATGCACGCGCCGCTCGACGTCGATGTACAATTCGCCGGTGAACCCCGGCAGTCGCAGATCGGGGCTGTTACGCAGCTTTTCCAGATCCGGGATCAGGTTGTAGGCGTCCACGCCGAGTGCAAACAAGCGGATATAACGTTGCACCTCTTGTGGCCAGTGGCCCCGCACCTGCTCTCGAAGTGATTGTGCGTCGCTGCCGTTGTCCAGTAGCAGCGGTATATCGAGGTAAACCAGTCCGTCCATGTCCTTGTCGGCGCGTATGTCGCGCACTCCGGTAAACGCATGTGACGTGGCGTACACTGGAATGTCGGCCGCATGATGGAACGAAAGCTGGGGTTTCAAAAGGCGGGCGTTCTTGGGCGCGGCGGCGATGAAGATTACATCGATGTCTTCGCGACGGCGTGGTTCGAACTTCAGCGCGTGACCAAGCGACCGTTGCAAAGCCGTGCGGCGACTCTTGCTGTGCTGCAGGGACAGCAGGCGCTGGATCGGCGCCGAGAAATCGTTGCGATCTGCCGCGTAGGCGACATGCTCGACGAGCTGGCCACCGCGCGTTTCTAGAGTTTCTTTGAACGCTACCAGCAGGCGCTGACCCCAGGGTCCTTCCGGGACGATTGCGGCGGCGCGGAAATAACCGTTGTCGATGACGAACTGAGCCGATTGATGTGCTTCATCTTCCGGCAGCAAGCCGAACTGGAATAGCTCCATGGGTGCAATGCTCTCGGCTTCGGGATCCGAGTAGTTGAGACTGAGTACTGGTACGGGCAGCGATTCGCGCGCAGCCAGCAGATTCACGGCAGGTTTGCTGAGCGGTCCGACCAGCAGCTTGGCCCCGTCGGCCAAAGCCTGATTATAGATTTCCCAGAACTGCTGCGGATCTTCGCCCACGTCGTAAATTCGCACGTCCGGGCGCGATTCCTGGCTCTGTGCAAGAAAATAGGCAGAAAGAAATCCGTCCCGAATCGCTTCCGATACTGGTCGCAGGCGGCCGCGTAACGGGAGCAACATCGCTATCTGATGCGGGTAACGGCGGTCAGCGAACATCGTGTCCAGCAGCTGATTGGCGAAACTGTCGGCTGCCGGGTGAGCCGGGTAGCCAAACAACCAGCGATTGACCGCCACGCCGACGCTGGACTGCTCCAGCCGCGCCCCCCGCACCGCTTCTGCAAGTGCTACCCAG
>JAOTYY010000018.1 GCA_029861595.1 Gammaproteobacteria bacterium | reverse complement strand
ATATTGGGAGCCTTTCCCCCCTGGAGGTATCCAGTCCGACTGAGTTCGTTTACTCGTATAAGGCCGCTTGCTTCTTCTAAATACGCACGTCCCCGCAACTAACATCTCCCAGCTTCTGCAATTCGGTTGGGTCACTATTTTCGGTGCCAATGGATACGAAAATTTCGCGACGGATGTTCACATTGCAATAGTCGGGCCGACAGATTCACACGCCAATTGATTTAAGCCTGCGAGTGGCGCTGGTCAGCTATTCATCTTGGTGGCGTGATTCCGCGGAAACCGAATCGCCCAAACCATTCGGCATTCTACTTTCCTGCAAACAGACGATCAGCCAGGCGTGCAAGTCCCGTGAGCTTGGCAAGAAATCTCGGCAGGTCATCACGCCAGCCTATAAAGATTCGTCTAATCGCCATGGGTTGTTGTAACGCGCGAGAAAAGCTCATCGGGCCCGGTACCAGCGTAAACCCTGCGCGAAAACCGAACTCTGCAAGCAATGTCTGGTGCGCCTGCGTAAAATCACTCGACAAGCCGTTTGGGTATGCGAACGTTACGACAGGCTGCTGTGTATTTTCCTCAATCGCTGTTCGTGACTCGCTGATTTGCCGCCGTGCCTCGCTAAGTGGAATGCGTGCAAGAATCGGATGACTGCACGTATGCGCACCCATCTCGAAACCGACTGCTTGCATTTTGCACACCTGCTCCCAGGTGAGATGAAGATCGGCAAACGATCTATCGCTGAGCGTCACATCGAGTGTTTCCGGCAATCTGGCCGCCGCCTGTTGCTTTTCGGAATCGGGCAGGCTTTTTACGGTGCTGACCCAACGCAGCGCTACGTCTTGCCGCTCATCGTCGTTCAACCAGCGTGATGTGCCAAGTACGGGTAATTCAGCAACATGTAACTTCGTATTCTTGAAACAGTGTGCGGCAAGATCCCAATAAAACGGTTTGCTACTGCCAATGCAGTCAGTGGCGAGAAATATGGTGGCAGGTAAGTTGCGAGCACGCAGTACCGGAAACGCGTTGTCGAAGTTGTCGCGATAGCCATCGTCAAACGTGATGAGCGCGGCGTATGGTGGCAACTGGCTGTGACCTTCCAGCCAGGCGACCACTTGCTGCATCGATACAACATTGAACAAGGTGCACAGTAAGTCCATCTGTTCAGCGAACGCCTGTGGCGTCGCGCTGACGTTAGGCGCGAAAGTGCAGAACTCAGGCGCCTTGGGGTCGTCGATACGATGATATGCGAGGACCGTCAAACGATTCCGTTGCGCACGGTGGATTGCCGTAAGTGTGCCGGAGTTATAGGCGAGTTCCAGCGCGCGCCCTATAGGGGATTTGTGCATGACTGATTCTTCAGGGCCTTTTTATCAATGCATACAATTTCAGTATCAGGTGCGTTGACTGCGCAGCCAGGCATGCTGGTAGACGCGCTGTAACTCGTTTATCTGGGACTCTAGGCTGAATTCATCGTTGACCCTGGCTTGTGCGCATCTACCCAGCATTTGTGCTTGTGGCCGATGGTTGTATATCCAGTCGATCGCCTCGGCAAGCGCCCCCGGGTCGCCCGGATCGACCAACATCGCTTGTTTTCCTTCTGTCACAACATCGGGAATACCGCCGACGCGAGTGGCAATGATCGGTCTACCCAGCGCCGCCGCCTCAAGAAGAGCAATGGGTGTGCCCTCGGAAAGTGAAGGCATTACGAAGAAGTCGCTCGACTTGATTGCACTCAGCGTATCCTGATGGGTCAAGTCCCCCACTATGTGCACCCGGCGTTCCAAACCCAATGTGCGAATCTGCCGGCGCAACTGGCTGCGTAAGTGTCCATCGCCGATGAGCACACAATGTAACCGTTGACAAGAGTCGGCCAATCGCGCAATTGCGGCGACCAGGTACCTGTGTCCCTTGGCTTCAACGAGACGACCTACGCAGCACGCCACCACCGCATGATCCGGTAGATTTTGCGCATCGTGCAACCAGCGCTCATCGGATGCTGCGTTGTCGGCGGTGATCGCAACGCCGTTGCGGATCAGAACGATCGCCTCTTCGGCAACACCTGCTGCCAGCAGTTGCCGACGAATCTCATCGGAAACCACCACATGCAGATGTGTGTGCCGGCTCAAAGCCCTTACCAGCAAAGCGTACAGGTGGCCTTTGATATTTCCTCGATGTTCCGAGACCGGCCAGCTATTGAGCGTCGTGACCAATGCTGAATGAGTGCGCAGGCCGGCGAACGCGCCCCACAGATTAGCTTGCGGATTTTGAGTATCGAGGACCCCGAACCCACCGTCACGAATCAGGCGGATCAAGCGTCCGGGAATACGCGGATCGGCTTTGTGCCGGCCAACGGTGTGTACTTCCAACCCATCACTGTGCGCCAGCGCCGCCACCGGGCTTTGATGCAACGCGGCAAGTGCCGCCCGCTGTGGCGACAGTTTTCGCAATATCGCTATGGCACGCGCGCTCGCACCACCGAATCGATGCGCCAGATCCACGATCAGCGTTCGCGGAATGGAACTGGGAACCGCTTCGTCCATCACCTCAAACGTCGCGGTCGACGATTGTGCACGTAGCGACAAGTGGACAAAGGCATCACCAGCGCCTGCCCCGGAACTGTTCGGAATGAAGGCGCCAAGCGCCACACTGAGTCGATCAAGAAATGACCTACCTATTACTGGATACCGTGCGGGCCATAGTCAGTGCGCGGCGCACGGTTTCCCGGTCCATAAACCATAGTGCGGCGACCCCACCACAGCCACCGCCACAACACATCACTATCAACCGCAACGCCGGATGCCAGTCGAGGCTGATTACGGCCATCGGCCAGGCAAGTGTCGTGAATCCCAATGCAGCCACGAATGCTGGACGCAGCTCGCGGAGCATTTCAATATAGCTTACGTCGATAACACGGGTCGCGATGTATAGCCGCGTGAGTGTGAACTGCGTCGCTGCAACGATATGACCGACAGCTATTCCGACGAGGCCGTAACGCGCGCCGACGAGTAAGCACGGAATAAGCACTGCAAGGTAGACGAAGCCCCATTTCCACAGGATCGACGGTCGTCCGATCGCCTTGTATACGTCACCGACGTTGAAACCGATAGAATCGACCACCGCGTATACAGCAAGCAGTTTCAGTATCGGGACCGCCTCTAGCCACTGTCTCCCGAGCAACACCCTCACCAGCGGATCGGCCGCGAATAATAACGCAAGCGCAAGCAGCACGGTAACCAGGGGCACGTATCGAAGCGTTGCCAGAAACCCGTTTTTTAACTTCGCCGGGTCGGCCTGGACCGCTGAGAAGGCGGGAAAAACCACGCTCGATAGCACCGTGCCTATGCTGAGAATGGTCAATTCCGGAATTCTATAAGCAAGTGTGTATATCCCCAGCGCTCGATCCCCGAGTACACGTCCGATGATGGTGTAGTCGATATTGGTCTCGACCGCGTGTTGTAAACTGACCAGGATCAACGGGAGGCTGAAGGTCAACAGAGAACGTGCGATCTTTGCCTCGACCCGCAGGCGCGGACGCCATGGGTAAACCAGCCACGCCAGCACGACCGCGGCAATCACCCCCGCTAACTGACCGAAGATTAGCGACCAGGGGCCGAAACCGGCAAACGCCAGGGAGATCCCGACAATTCCTTTCGTCATCGCCCGCCCGATGTCCGGTACCAACTTAAGGCCAAATTTCAGCTCGCGCTGCAGTCGCGCTATATGCACCGAGCCAAGCGGTTCAATCAAGAATGTCAGTGCCAACACCTTGACAAACGATTCAACGAGCGGCTCCCTGAAGAACGCTGCCACCAGCGGCGCCGCGGCGAAGGTGGCAAGTGCCAGTACGGCACCGATCACCAGGTTCAGTGTAAACACCGTATTAGACGCCTCAGCAATGTTTTCGCGTCGCTGAATCAATGCGTAAGACAAGCCCAGGTCTTGCAGAATTGACAGATATGCGACGACCAGCGTCGCAAATCCAACGACGCCAAATTCCTCAGGCGCCAGAAGTCTGGCGAGCACCACCAGAGTCACCACGACGATGCCTTTACCGAGCGCAAAGGATGTATAGCTCCAGGCCGCGGCGCGTACGGTCTTGCCGGCGAGCGACTCAGGCGTTCCGGTATCGCCGGTCACGGCAGGATCGCCCGCAGCACCATTAATGTGGCTTGGTCCTCCAGGCAAACGATCAAGTCGTTCCTACCCACCGCGGGACGGCTTATTAAGGAGCCAGGTGTGCTGTGCCTGACACAACAACTCCGCGACGGCACAGGCAGTGCCGCACACGACAAAAATTGAAGACCATAGGGAAGAGGTAAGGCACAACCATTGCTAGCGTCACTATTTGAAGATTAATTGTTCTATCTCATTGAGTTTTGGGCCCGCGGCGGCCACATTAATCGTCACAACAACCGCATGCAACCCCATTTGCGCGGACGAGTAATGGTTGCGTTGCGATTGGAAACGCGACTTCGAGGCAGTTGCTACTTTTACCCGACTAGTAAAAAAAATCGACGTGAACAGATGAAAATCTCACCTTCCATTAGGCCTGGTTTACGCATACCAAACGAGCCTCCAGCGCAACCGTCGATATATTTTACAACTTATTGAAATTATTGATAAAAATCTGTTCAAAGTGATGTTTTATGATAATGTACGGAACCAAGGCTTGACGATTCAAGATACCTGCGGCTAAGCGCGCTCGGCGTAGATAAAGATCGACGTGTACTCCTACTGAAATCCGGGATAGGTGATGTGGTTGAGAGTTAAGGCGACCGTCCTCGTGGTCTCACTTGCAGCGTTCCTACTTGTTGATCGAATAGTACCCTCTGTGCACATCGAAGCGGTCGCCGGCGAATTGGCTCGATTGCTGGCGGTGTTGGCCGTCGTTTCGGTTTTTTTGGTCCCTGTTTTTTCCGATCGGTATGCACCCGCGCTGCCGGTCGGCCTGTGGGTAACGCTTTACTTCGTCTGCAAGTCGGCGGGCAGTGAACAGGAGATTCCCTGGGTCGGTCCGGCGGATGTCCCATCAGTGCTGTATGAGTTTGGCGCCATAGTGATGCTCATCGGGTTGTCCGTAAACCTGATGCAAGCAGTGCGTGATTGGTTCAACGCGTTTGATACCTTGCTGCTTGGTGATTTCTCTGGGCAAACGTCCATGGTGGAACCGGATTCACCGGAACTCAAGCGGTTCATCATGCAAGGGCGCCGAACCGGCAATTCCGTGACTGCGCTGGTAGTAGCGCTGCGGCGGGGTGACTTGGAGCCTACCACCGCAAAGGCCATTGATGAGATGTTGTCCGCAATTGCACAGCGTGTACTCGGGTCGCGATTGGCGGCATCGATCAGCGGCTCGTTACGCAGAACCGATCTCTTGGTGCCGGTAAAAAGGCGGGGGAGCTTCGCGGTCTTTTGTGTGAACACTGACGAACAAAATCTTCACCGACTCGCCGAGCGCATCGAGAAAAGTGTGCAGGCGGATCTGCACGGTGGTGTCGAATTCGGCGTAGCCAGTTTTCCTGACGATGCGGTTTCAGTTGAGGACTTGCTGCACCAAGCCGAAGCCAACCTACTTAACGGTGGAAAGGGACTTGACACGCATCAAGGTTTAAATGAGGTACAAGATGTTGGATGAGGTATAGAATATTGCAGGATTCACGCACGACGTGCGCTAGAGACGGACGGATTCTTCGCAGACTCAGTCCCGAGCTCACCCGACGTTTTGCGACGCGCATAGCGTGGTTGGAACGCATAGATCCCAACGAACGCTTGTTGCGGGGTTGGCAATACGAAATGGTAAAGCGCTGCTTCGATCTATCCTTAGTCGCAATTACGGCACCATTGTGGTTGTTGGGGTACGGATTGTGCGCGCTGATGGTCAAGCTGGAGGACCCACGCACTCCTGTGCTGTTTATTCACGAGCGCACGGGCAGACACGGGAAACGCTTTCGTATGTTGAAATTCCGCAGCATGGTCAAGGACGCTGAAGCGCAAAAGAAGCTGCTGCGCGAACGCAGTGCTGTGGCTTGGCCGGATTTCCATCTTAAGGATGATCCCAGGGTAACGCCAATTGGTAAATTTCTGCGCAAGAGCAATCTGGATGAACTGCCGCAGATACTTAACGTCATTCGCGGCGAAATGAGTCTGGTTGGCCCTAGACCTACGTCTTTTTCTTCCGCTCACTACACGTTATGGCAAACGGAGCGATTGGAAGTGATGCCCGGCATTACTGGTCTGTGGCAGATTCTGGGCAGGGGGACTACAGAATTTGATGAGCGCTTGCGCCTGGATATCGCCTATATCGACCGACGCTGCCTGTGGCTGGACTTGCAGATTCTCGCGCGCACGATAGTTATGGTTGGTTCATCGTCGTTCGATAAGTCCAAAATTTCTGCCTCCGCGACCGATCCCGGCACGGAGCATAAAGACTATGCGGCACCCTAGTTTGTTGCGTGAGATTCAGCACCGGCGGTGCTGAACTATCCCAGTGGCTCTCGCGCACGCGTAACAGCCCACGATGACTTCCGATCGGATTCGCCATTCCAGAGAAACGCATGTCGTCGGCTTGACTGTATTGGTGCTGGTGATTGGATCGCTGATAGGCGTGCTGGTCGGCGCGCCACCCAGTCCCTTGATTACAATACTCGCGGTCGCGGGGTTGGCGGTCTTTCTGTTGATACTTTACCGTCCGGACGTCGGTGTCGTTGCGCTAGTATTCATGGTGTATTTGAATTTGTCGGATGTGGCTACCGAATTCCATAATGCGCCGTCGCTGGTGCAGATTTACGTTCCGGCTCTGTTGGCTATTGTATTGATTCGCCGGACTCTGTTTGGTGATCGAGTGGGGAGCGCCAAGCAAGTCGTAATTGCGCTTGGCGCTTACGGGTTGTTTATGTCGGTGTCGTTACTGCATGCCAGTTTGCCGGATATCGTTAGCAGCGCGTTGGTGATTTTTCTAAAAAACGCTGCGCTAGTGTGCGTGCTGGTACTGCTAATCACGCGTGGTGCCACACTGCGTGCCGTAGTCTGGGCGTTGCTCGTGGCAGGCACGCTGCTCAGCGCGCTGGCCTGCTACAGGTACTTCGGTGGTCCCTTCGCTACCGACTTCGGCGGGCTGGCACGCGCCACGGTGAACATTGACGAGGGCCAGATCACGGAGTTCCGTATAACCGGTCCTGTGAGTGATTCGAACGTCTTCGCGCAAATCATGATCATTATCGTTCCCTTGGCGATAGATCGCCTGTTTCACGAGAAATCATTGGGGTTACGCTGCGCCGCGGCCACAGCATTGGTGCTGAGCACGTTGGCGATTTCCCTAACGTTTTCTAGGGGCGGCTTTGTCGCGTTGGTTCTGATGCTGCTGGTAATGCTGGTACACCGCCGCCCGCCGCTTCGCCACCTGTTACTGCTCGCGGTGGTCGTCGTTGGTACGTTTTTCGTCATGCCTAAGGAGTACACGGAACGGATCTACACGATCGGCGCCATGCTGCCGGGTCGCGGCGCCACTGTGGAATCCGCCGATCTGGCCGTTCAAGGCCGTCTCGCCGAAATGTCCGTCGCCTGGCAGATGTTCCTCGATCACCCATTCGTCGGCGTGGGTGTCGGCCACTACGAAGTATATTTTCAGCAGTACTCCATGCGCATGGCCTTGATGCCTCGAGGCCAGGCGCGAAAAGCACACAGTTTATACCTCGAAATTGCGGCTGAGCGCGGCCTGCTTGGCCTGCTGATGTTCGCGGCGCTTGTTGCCGTCGTTGTGCATAATGTGCGCTTTTCGATCAAACAGCTGCGGGAGGCGGGCTTGGAGCAGTATGTGACGATGGTGCAGGCGATCTCATACGCATTGATCGGCTATTTTTCCGCCGCAGTGTTCTTACACATGGCATATCCGCGCTACTTGTGGCTGCTAGTGGGTATGGCTTTCGTACTACCCAACGTGGTGCGCGGCGAACTCGCGCCCAATGACAACCAGCGCGGAGATTTTGCCTTGGACGGGCGAGCCTAATATCATGCTCTTCAGGGTGCGAATCATCGCGATATCAGGCTCTGGAGCTACACGTCGATTCCAGGCAGAGTAAGCATATGAACGATTCGTTAGAAATTCCGACGGGACGTCTCCGGTACATCGCCGCAGAATTATTGTCCATCGCTTTCAAGTACAAACTCACGATCTTGGCAATCGCGCTGTTTTCGGCTTGCGTAGCTTATTTCGTAACCTCTGCGTTGCCAAAAGTCTATCAGTCTCACTCAGTGATACTCGTGAAACCGGGTCGCGAACACGTATACAGTCCGGAAGTAGGCGACAGGACGACCGATCTGAGTCGCTTCAGATCAGACGAAATCATCAACACTGAGGCACAAATTCTCAACAGCCGCGATCTGAAGGAAGAACTCGTCGATAAATTCGGCGTCGAGCAAATGTATCCATCGTTGTTCGACAAACGGCCGAAATCACCCTCGTGGTTAGAGCAATTGAAGGCGTATCTACCGACGTTGAACAGCACAGACAGTGAAACGAGTTCTCTGGATTCAGTTCAGTCACCGTACGAAAAATCCCTGCAACGTCTGGAGGATGACCTTACGATCGCAACGGTCAAAGACTCTAACGTCATACATATTTATCTTCGCAATGAGCGACCCCGAGTCGCCGCAGACGCGCTTGGCACGTTGCTGGATTTTTTCATTGACAAACACGTGGAGATTTACGGCGACAGTCGTTTGCCGCGCATGGAGCAGACTCTACAGGAATTCGAGACTGAGTTGAACGATGCCGAAGCAGCACTGGCGAATTATCAGCAACGATATAAGGTTTTCGAACTGGAGGAGGAAATTCGCCTCAGGCTGGCACAGCGAACCGTACTGGACACCGATTTGAATACCACCAACAAACGAATCAAGGAAGTCGGTGAACAAGTGGCGGCTTTGAGTCGCGAGATCGCGCAGATCCCAGAAAAAGTTTCTCTGTACGAAGATACCGACAATAGACATCTGCAGACCGCACGCAATCGTTTGTTAGAACTGCAGTTGAAGGAACAGGAACTCCTGTCGAAATACTCTGAAGAAAGCCGACGGGTTGCAGCGGTGCGCCGTGAGATGGAAAGTGCGCAGAAATTCTTGCGACAGGCCGACGAGGATGCCGTGCCCAGAGTGAGGACGGGTATCAACAACGTTTACACGCAGATGGAGTTACAGATCCGCAGACTCAGAGCTGAGCTGAGTGCGTTGAAGGCGAATCGCGACGAAAATGAGCTGCAGCTCGAACAAATTAAGGGCTCACTGCCAACACTGCTCGTGCGGCAGAGAGAGCTGCGTGGATTGGAGAGGGAACTCGCCGCCAAGGAACGCATATACGACACGTACGTGAAAAGGTTGGACGAAGCACGAGTGGCCGCATCGATGGATCGCGAGCGCGTAACAAGCGTTCGAATCGTGCAACAACCCAGCGTACCCACCAGATCGCTGGGGTTGCGTCCCCTACACAAAGTTGCGCTTGCAGGTGTGCTTGGTCTGCTCGCGGGACTGGGCATCATGTTTGTGATCGAGTATCGCAGGGGCGTATTCATGACTGCGGAAAGTGTGCAGTGGCAGCTGAAGCTACCGGTTCTGGCCAGCGTTGGAGACGTGCGTTGAAAGTTTCGCGTATTTTGGCGAATACCACGCCGCCGAGCGGGAGCACCGGTCCGCTCGTCGCGAGTGAGAGAGCTGAGATAATTAAGCCGCATCTCAATGGAGAGGGAACGACTCGTCTCCGTCTGCACGGGCAATCGAACAGGACGAGGTTCCATCTGCGGATCGCTATATGAGTGCCATCGAAAAAATGATGCAGAAGATCAAACGGGTTGAAAACCCGGGTTCCGCCATCGGCGCGGAAGACCCGGTCTCCGTCAAGCTCTTCGCTGACGATAAACGAAAGGCCGTCCATAAACCCCGTGAGGTAACCGGTGAGGCACATGGCGAACCGACGCTTGCCGGGCAGGACAGAGAAAGGATAGACGAGGAGTTGTCACCGGGTGAGCAAAACGATAGCGCCAATCACGACGCAGAGACGATGGCGAACGGGGACGACGATCTCGAACCCACGTTAGCTTCGTTCCTGCGAGGGTACAATGGTCAATTGGAAGAAGAGTACCAGATCGGCTCAGATGTGGTAATGCCCGAAGCTCTGAAGACTCCGGGACTGACTACGCTGTACACAAAAGTGCGTTTCCTGCTGGCGCCGGCGCAAAACAGCGTGGTGCAATTCATGGGCCCCACCGGAGGCGAAGGAGTGTCCACGATCGCAAGAGAGTTTGCGCATATGGCGGCGATACAAACCGGAAATCCGGTGCTGCTCGTTATCTTGGATGCGAACAATGGCGAGCCCAAACTCACAACGATCAGCCAGAACGACGAATTGGACGTCAGCCGCAATTCACAACCATTGGCACACAGAAATGAAACGGAAGATAGCCGCGAAAATACGGCCACGAGCAAAGCGGTGACTGTGCCTATTCGCGAACGCATGGGAAGCTATTTGGATGTCGTACGCCAACGTTTTTCTTTTGTGATTATCGATTCCACGCCGGCTACAAGCCCTGGACAAGCTATGTCGTTGTGCGCGAAAGTCGACGGTGTTGTGCTGGTATTGGCTGCAAACTCGACCCACCGTGAAGTAACCCGAATGGTCACGGAGAAAATTCAGTCCGTCGGCGGGCGTGTGCTAGGTGTCGTCGTCAACCGCCGCCGTAGCTATATACCCCGTTTTCTCGAACGTTTGCTGGGGTGGTGAGTGTGCATTGACCGACAACACTCTCGCTGTTTGCCTCAGTGAGTGAACTAACCATTGCGACCCTGGGTTGCCTGGGTATTATCGCTTACCACTATATCGGCTATCCCTTGTTGCTCGCCACAGCGGCAGCGTTACGCCCCAATCCAGTGCGGCGGGACACGGAGTATCCTTCGGTGAGCCTGATCATCTCGGCTTACAATGAAGACGTTGTCATCGAGGAGAAGTTGCGCAACACGTTGAAGCTCCAATATCCTCGCGAGCTCCTGCAAATTATTGTGGTTACCGATGGATCGACAGATACAACTCCGGAGCTGGTAGAACGCTACCACGGACACGAAGTCGTCCTGTTGCATAAGGCAGAGCGACGCGGTAAAAGCGCGGCTATCAATCGCGGAGCCGAGCTGGCCAGCGGCGATATACTCGTGCTGTCGGATGCCAACGCGCTGTACGAGCCGGATGCCCTGGCGAGGTTGGTGAGCAACTTCGCCGATCAACATGTGGCTGCGGTAAGCGGTTGTAAAAAAGTGCGACGTACCGAGGCTATGGTGACGGAATCTGAAGGGTTTTACTGGCGGTACGAATCGCTTATAAAAAAGCTGGAAAGCCGACTCGATTCCACGGTCGCTGTTGTCGGTGAGATGTTCGCGATCCGCCGAAAGCTTTTTCGGCCGATTCCCGACGATATCATCAATGACGATTCCTACCTCATGCTGAGTGCCCTCAATAACGGCATGCGCGTAATTTACGAAGACCGGGCGGTCTGCTCGGAACTGGGTGCGCAATCGGTGAACTCGGAGCTAGTTCGCCGAGAACGGATTATGGCGGGACGACTGCAAATTATCTTTCGTCGCCAATTATGGCTGAGGCTGCGACCATTGGTTGCGTTTCAGTTTTTCTCACACAAGGTGCTGCGCCCGTTCCTTGGCGTTTTTATGGGCGCAGCGCTATTTGCCAACTTTGCCGCCGTGGTCGTTGAATCGAACGTTACGTGGCTGCTAATTTTGTTGTTGGCACAGTGCTGTTGCTATCTGCTCGCGATACTAGGCTGGATCGCAGAACGCACCGCGTCACGCTGGAGGCTGCCGGCACTAGCCTACTACGTGATCGGAAGCAACCTGCGTTCGTTTAATGCGTTACGCAAGTATGCAAGCGGTCAGCAAACTGTCCTATGGGAAAAACTCCCACGCTGACGGGCTGCTAACGGCGCAGAATCCGATTCTAATAACAGATGCTTTCGGATTCCTTCTCCACCCCATCGCTGCTGGTCACTGAATATTGATCGCTCGGCACCAGGGTGTATATTCGTTCTTCCTTGAACAAGCCGTCGAGCAAATCGCGCGGATACTCCTTTCCGCCGACGGTTTGCATCTCCAAGCCTAACTTGCGCCAGTCTTCTTCGGCAGTTAGCCGATCTTCGAACTGCAAATGGGCCGCGCCGCTGGTATCCGTTATGAACCAACCATATTCGCGCAACGCCGTGGCGATGATACGCGCAGACTTTCGGGTGCTCTCAGATAATCCTCGCGGCAACATATGAAGCCATTCATCGATGTCGTGGTCGGACACATCCAGAGCGAAACGCATGCCTTCCGGAATCCCATTGGCAGGATTATCGGGCCACTCCAGCTTTGTCGCTGGCGGTACAAAATATTTGCCGTTGGTATTGCGAATCGGCATGGAAAGCGCGTGTCGGATTTCGCCTTGTGCTATCTCCTCTGGCCTAACCAGCATCGCGAGGTACTGTATGCCGATGCCCCGAGACGGTGGATGGCCGTCTTCCTTGCGCCGATAATCGCCCGGCACTCGACTGCCGTTTTGTGCATGTAAGGTGGTACCGTCGAACCTTACGTCAAACAGATCCCATTCCGTACCCGTGTCCGGGTCGAGGATAATCACCTGTGCGTCGCTGCCGGAGGCCGGCTGCCAACGAGGATTCCAGGGTATATTTTTACCGTCTATGTTCGAACCCCAGCGTGTCTTGATCGGGTACAGGCCCACGGAATCGGCCACGTAGTAAACGGGGTAAGTGTAGCCGTCGAAAGTCAGATTGAAGTTGCCTGGTCGATCCGATGCCCGATGCCATAAACGTTTGGCAAAGGTAGTCGATTTCGGATGCCGAGGCACACTCTCTGCAGACGTATTCCAAGGCGCCCGGGGGCCGAACGGGCGACAGTACTCCTCAAAACTGAACGCTTGCGGCACGAGAACAACGAGTGCCAGTAGGCAGCTTACGCCGGACCCAAAGGCAGAAAATGTTATTCGCACGTGTCTTTGCACAACTGCATCGTATCAAGTGTCTGCGGACCGCCAGGATTCACCCGGTCGCATGAGCATTTTAACTGCTAAACACGTTTGCAAGCCACACAAGAAGCGCGTATGTATAATCGATGGCGGGCGAGCCTAGAGAGAATGCTTGATGCAGACGTTGACCGAGCTTGCTTCGCAGCGGAAAGACCTCCCGATTTGGATTGCAGCCGGAGTATTGCTGCTTTTGTGTGCTTTGTTGACCATGCTTTTACTCAGCAGGTATTCGCCTGTGTTCACAAGCAATGACGGCGCGCAATACCTCAGTACGGCGAAGTACATCGTGAATGGTGACGGGCTGAAGACCGACATCCTATTCTTTGATACTCACTACCGAAGTGGAGATATGCCCGCTGTGCAAACGGTTTGGCCGCCAGGTTTTCCGCTGTTGATCGCGGCGACCAGTGCCGCCACCGGCGTTGGTCTTCATCAGTCTGCGTTTCTCGTGGGTTTGATTGGTTTGCTGGGGGTTGGGCCACTCGTTTTCGCTATCCTTCGTCACACGGCTTGTACGCGCCACGCCGCGTTGCTGGGAGCCTGTCTGTGTCTCGGTTTCGCGCATTCGTGGATATATCCGCTGGTTATCTCGACGGAGACCGTATTTGTGCTGCTTACCCTAGCAAGTTTGTATTTCGTAAGCGTGCAAAGAAGTATCTGGCGAGTAGACTACTGGGTACTCGCTGGCGCCATGGCCGGGGGTGCGTTCCTGATGCGCTATACGGGGGTATTCCACGTCGCGGCTGTAGGTTTGTGGCTGGTGAAAGAATGGTTATGGGGAACCAGTAACCTCAAGTGGCGGCAAGTCGTCGCATTTTCCATCGTACCGGCGCTAGTGATAGGTGGTGTGTTTGTAGCTAATTATCTGCTGGTTGGTTCGATAACCAGTCGTAGCGGTGGGGACGCTGGGCTGTCTTTACTGGAGGCCGTGCTGGCTTTTCGCTGGCCGCTCGCGGACCTCATGGGTTATTTACCCGAGGGTTTTTTTTCCGACCGATCCGCTTACATTGGACTCGCTTTGTTCTTCTTTGGCTGCGCGTTTTACATCTTCCGAGAACGAGGCCAATTGCTGTCGAATACCGGTACGCTCGCTTCGCAACCTGTGTTGCAAATCTCATTAATTTACATTGCCGTGACGGTTGCCTATATGCTTTACCTCACCTGGGGGGCCGCACCCGGAATTGTTGTTGCTCGTTATCTTGCGCCGCTGGTTCCGTTTGCTGTGGTATCACTGTTTCTGTTCACCGAAAGATTACCGCCTGTCAACTCGTTTGCAACCGCCGGTGCAATCGTGCTGATCGCGATCGTTTTCGAAGTTGGGCAAGCAAATAACGCCGCGCGCTTAATTGAACTCCAGAAAGAAGGTGCGAGAATAGCAAGTTACTTGAGTAAGTCCTACGATGAAGGTGGAACCTTGCGCGACTACTTAAGGGAGGCGACCGATAATGGATCGGTATTCTCAAATGAACCTCAGGTCTTGAGTTACTACTTGAATCGGCCGACTCTGGGCCCACCAGACGATCGGGACTTCACGACGCAGGTTTTTGATGCTGCTCGTGTTAAACGACTCATCGAGAAATACACGATTAAGCTGGTCGTGTTCTTCCCCAACCCGCCACTGGCGAGGCCGCCAACCTCTCCTAAGGCACCGCAGATTTTTCAGGAGCTAGCCACTGGACAAATACCAATTTGGTTGAAATTAGAATACAGCAGCGATTTCATGCGTACTTACCGGCCCGTTTTGAATAAATGATTTGCAACGTCCCGTATTCGGCGTCCTCGGGGATGCCCTAGCACGATCGCGATTTTGTTGACCTTCAAGGCCGCCTCCGCCCAGTCATCGACCAGTGGCGGCGTCTGTTCGAGTGTCAGGGTTGTGTACACGCCGATAATCACGCCGGTGGTCGGCACCATGTGACTACGATGACGTCGGCGCCCGCCTTCTTCATCGCGCCGGCGCCTTCTTCATTGAACACGTAAAGTGTGGCAAGCATGTCCTCGCTGTGCGCCTGAGCGATCATGTCGACTTCGAGTCCATAGGACATGCTGGTCTCTTCGAGATTCGCGCGCAGCGTTCCGTCGATGAGCCCCACGGTGGAAATTCTGCACGCCGGAGAATCCGACGGTATTCAAATGATCGCGATTCGAGGACGCGATGTTCAGGTGGTCAAGCCCAAATCAGTTCGTCGTACTCTCTCACCCGCGTCCGATAAACGGCATCTTGGTAGCCATCACGGTCATGAACTGCACGTTGGCGTCCAGCGACAGGCCGGCCATGTACACCACAGCACTGGCTACGTTCTCGACCGGCATGGTCGGTTCCGGCGCCAGTTCCCCGTTAGCCTGCGGCACACCGTCTGCCATCCTGGCCGTCATTTCGGTGGCCGCGTTGCCGATGTCGATCTGGCCACAGGCAATATCGTGCCGGCGCCCATCCAGTGATGTGGACCGGGTCAGACCGGTGACGGCGTGTTTCGTGGCCGTGTAAGCGGCGGCAAAGGGGCGCGGCACGTGCGCCGATATCGAGCCGTTGTTGATGATGCGGCCGCCGCGCGGATCCTGGTCTTTCATCAGCCGGAACGCTTCCTGGGTACACAGAAACGTACCGGTCAGGTTGACTTCCACGACTGCCTGCCATTGCGCGAACGTCAACTCCTCCAGCGATACCGCGGGCGTGCCCTTGCCGGCGTTGTTGAACAGCACATCCAGGCGTCCGAACCGCTCGCGCACGGTGGCGAACAGCTCCGCGACGCTGGCAGGATCGCCAACGTCGGTTGGGATGGCCAGCGCCCGTGCAGGATCCGCCGCGGCTTTACGGGTGTCTTCGAGCGCTTCTTGGCGGCGTCCGGCGAGTGCTACCGAATAGCCCTCAGTGAGCAGCGCCAATGCCACGGCGCGGCCTATACCGCTACCGGCTCCCGTTACTACAGCCGTTCGGTTTTTCTTGTTCACTTGGTGGTCCTCGTCAAAGTTGGCCGTGTCCTGGCCAACTGGATACGGAAATCAGTGCGCACAGTCTACACGTCGAAATCGGCCCGTGCTGCTAGTAACACGCGCCGAAAGGGGTAAGAGCAGAACCCCACATAATGCAGTATGAATGTGGGCATCGTGAACCATTGCAGTATCATCGCGGATTTCAAATGATCCGAAAGGTCTTTTTCATCACTTTGCGCGCGAGGAATTAATCGATGACACTTCGCAACGGTCGTGAATTGCTGGCGATGCCCGGTCCCACCAATGTACCCGATGCGGTGCTTGCGGCCATGCACCGGCCTGCCATTGACATCTATGCCGGCGATCTGCTGAGCACCACGGATGTGTGCCTCAGCGGCCTGCGTAAGATGTTCGCTACGCAGCATAAGGTATATATCTACGCGGCCAACGGCCACGGCGCTTGGGAAGCCGCTCTGTCGAATGTATTGTCGCGCGGTGAGCAGGTACTGGTGCTGGAGAGCGGACGCTTTGCGCCAGGGTGGGGATTGATGGCGGAAGCACTGGGCGCGGAGGTGCTGACGCTGCCAGGCAGTTTACGCGCCGCGGTCCAACCGGACCGCGTCGAGGCGCGTCTGCGCGAAGACACCAAACGGCGCATCAAGGCAATTCTGGTAGTGCAGGTCGATACGGCGACGGGCGTCGTAAACGACATCCCCGCGATTCGTGCCGCGATAGACACGAGTGGGCACGATGCGCTGCTGCTGGTCGACGCCATTGCTTCGCTGTGCACCATGCCGTTCGAACTCGACGGTTGGGGTGTCGATGTTGCGGTCACCGGTTCCCAGAAAGGATTGATGATGTCGCCGGGGCTGAGTTTCTGCGCCGCCGGGCCGCGAGCGTTACAGGCCCATCGGCGGGCTGATTTACGCACGCGCTACTGGGATTGGACGCAACGCGAGGGTCCGGAGCATTATCAGAAGTACTGTGGCACGCCCCCCGAACACCTGTTGTTCGGATTGCAGAAATCGCTCGAGTTGCTCCTGAGCGAAGGACTCGACAACGTCTTCGAACGGCATCGCTTACTGGCGGGCGCGGTACGCCGTGCGATAGAAGTATGGAGCGAGGGCGGCGCGTTCGAGTTCAATATCCTCGAGTCAGATCAGCGCGCCGACTCGACCACCACCATTCGCATGCACGACGGCTATGAAGCGAGTGCACTGGAAACGTTCTGTCGTGACTGCTGCGGCGTGACGCTGGGACGTGGCATCGGCGACCTGCAGGGTGAGGTGTTCCGCATTGCCCACATGGGGCACATTAACGCGCCGATGATTCTGGGAATCCTGGGCAGCGTGGAACTGGCGTTGACCGCCTTGCAGGTGCCACACGGCGCCGGTGGCGTGCAGGCTGCCGTGCAGTGGCTAGCCCGCTCATTGCACCAAGGCGGTTATGAGGTTACTAAAATCCGAAGTTAATGTGTTACGTGTGTGCTGTGAGAGTTGTTCCCGGTGACACTTCGTACCTATTCTTCGTGCCACAAGCGGGCTGGGTGAGAAACTCGGCTGAGCGCAGGGGTTTTCTACAGATGCGACCGCGTCCAGCTCAGGATACCGTCGGCGCCAATGGCGCCTGATTGCCGCGCCACTTCGCGTCCGCCACGAAACAGCGCCAATGTCGGGATACTGCGAATCGCGAATTGCGCGCTGATCGCCGGCGCCTGCTCGGTGTTGAGTTTGGCGAGGCGCACGTGAGGTTCGAGCTTGCCGGCGACCTGCTCGTAGGCCGGTGCCATCATCCTGCACGGGCCGCACCACGGGGCCCAGAAATCCACCAGCACCGGGACATCGTTGCGCGCGATATGTTTTTGCAGCGCATCGGCGCTCAGCTCTGACGGGTGGCCGGTGAACAGCGGCCGGTGACATCTACCGCAGTTGGGCCGTTCATCCAGGCGCTGAGCGGGTATGCGATTCACTGCCGAGCACTGTGGGCAAACAACGTTCAGGGGGTTACCCATGCCGGGTACCCCCGGCAAGCTGCATACGCAAGTGCTCAATTTCATCCATTAACTGCAGCGCCAGGGCGGCGCCGGCCGCGTTTACGCCCAGGTCGCGTTGCAACTGCATGGCAATGCGCGCGCGCCGCAGGCTGGAGCCGGTAAACCGCCAGCTTTCCTCACCCGCGCCACTCGGTTCGAGAACGCCTTGTTGCACGAGTTCGATTACCACCTCTCTGCGTACAGCGCAGGTGTGGCAAAGTTCCACTACGCTGAACTGCAACTCTTCTTCGACGATACAACCGCTCAGCGGCTGCAATTCATTGCTGCTCATGACCTGCCTAGAGTCCGAAGTGCGCGCGTGGGTTGAACGTCAGGTCGCGGCGCATCTGTTCGTACAACGCCTTGGCTTCGGCCGACTGTGCGGTTGGCAAGGCTATCTGCAACACCGCGTATAGATCGCCATGCGGCTTGCCCGGTATGCCTTTGCCTTTCAGTCGCAGCTTGCCTCCAGCCGCCGATCCGGGTGGGATTTTCAGCTCCACCGGCCCGCCCGGGGTCGGTGTTTTCACGGTTGCACCCAACGCCGCTTCCCAGGGTGCGATAGGAACCTCCAGATACAGGTCGCGCCCGTCCACGCGGTACAGCGGGTGCGGCCGAAAGGCGATTTCCAGGTACAGGTCGCCGGCCGCGCCCGGCGTGCTGCCGGCGGCACCTTGTCCGGCGAGGCGAATATGCTGACCCTCGGTTACCCCTTTGGGAATGCGCACTTTGAGGTGGCGTTCCGCGAGTTGCAGATGCCCTTGTGCATTCACGCCGGGTATGCGCAGCGTTATGGTGCGCGTACCGCCCTGCCAGGCGTCTTCCAGGTCGACGAGTATTTTGGCGTGATGGTCCTCGCCGCGGGCATGGAAACGACCGTGGGCGGTGCGTTCGCGTGGCCCGAAACCATGCCCGAACAGGGACTCGAAAAAATCGCTGTAATCCGAGTCGCCGCCGGCAAAGCTGCCGCCGCCGAACTCGAACCCGGCGGCCCAGCCGGGTGGCACGTTGAAATCCTGACCCGCCTGCCAGTTCGAACCGAGCTGATCGTAGGCGGCACGCTTTTCGGGATCTTTCAGCACTTCGTAAGCCTCGCCGACTTCCTTGAAGCGGTCTTCGGCATCGGTTTGCTTGCTGACGTCGGGATGATATTTACGCGCCAGTTTGCGGTACACGCGCTTTATATCATCCTGTGAAGCGTCGCGTTCCAGGCCGAGAATCTGATAGTAATCTTTGTAGTCCATAGCGCGCGCGTGTTGCTCACCACTTTTCAGGCTAGTGCTTTAACGTGGAGGCTGTATTGACGTAATTCAAGCACCAGCGGTTGGTGGGCTTCGCGCGTTGCAGCGCCGGGATCAATAGCGTCGCCGCAGTGCCATCGCGTCGCGCACGCGGCGCTCGGCCATCGCCATCGCCGCTGCACGCGGAGTGACATCGTCCTGTTTGGCGTACTCGAGTATCTCGGTCGTATTGGCGGTGATTTTTTCTTCGATGGTGCGCATCGCGTCGTGTTGTGTGCCTCGCGCGTACTCCACCGCGGCACAGATCACGCCGCCGGCATTGGCGATGAAATCCGGGATCACGAGCACACCGCGTTGCGCGAGCTGTTCCTCGGCCTCCCCGGTGATCGGGATATTAGCGCCCTGGATTATCAACCGGGTGTTGAGTTGTCCGACGTTGCCGCTATGGATTACGTCCGGGCGCGCGGCCGGAATCCAGATGTCACAAGCGCTGCCAATGATGCCGTCGCGTTCCATGGTGTGTGTGCCGGGAAAATTCTCGACGCTGCCAGTGCTGAGTTTGTGCGCCGCCAGCGCGTCGACATCGATGCCGTCTTGGCTGGCGACGCAGGCACGAGAATCGGAGGCCGCTACCACGACGGCCCCGGATTCGTTCAGGAAGCGCGCCGCATGTTTGCCCACCGATCCGAATCCCTGGATAGCCACCCGCGCGCCGTCCAGCGGCAGGTCGCAGTAAGGTGCGGCAACACGCGCGCAGGCAGCGACACCCCATCCGGTTGCACCGATTTCGTCCAGCGGTATGCCACCGATTTCCCGCGGCAGGCCCACGGCGCGCCTGATTTCGTCCCACACCCAGCCCATGCACTGCTCGTTGGTGCCCATGTCCGGCCCGACGATATAGTCTCGAATATCGCCGATCGCATTGGCAAACGCGCGTATCAACGACTCTTTACGATCACTTGCCATTTTAGGTTCGGCGAAGATCACCGACTTGCCGCCGCCATGCCGCAATCCCGCAGCTGCGTTCTTCAGCGTCATCGCCCGTGCCAGGCGGAAACACTCGCTAAGCGACACATCGCTCGCCATGCGTACGCCCCCGATCGAAGGACCGGCAGCGACGTTGTCGACCACCAGGATTGCTTTCAGTCCGGCGTCTGCATTGTGGAAATGCATGATAGCCCGCGGGCCGAGTTCGTCCGCAAACTGCCAGGCCGGGTCGGCATTCCGATCACGTACGCTCGCTTCATTATCCACAGGTGTCTGCTCCTTGGCTGCTGGCTTGGGCGTCGGCGAGTTCCTCGGACATGCGTTCGCGCATGATGTACTTCTGCACTTTTCCCGTCACCGTCATCGGGAACGAGTCCACGAACTTCACGTAACGTGGAATCTTGAAATGCGCGATCTTGCCACGGCAGAATTCGCGAATTTCTGCGGCACTGGCTTGTTCGCCACTGCGCAGTTTTATCCAGGCGCAGATTTCCTCACCGTATTTTTCATCCGGCACCCCGATTACTTCCACCGTATCGACTTTCGGATGGCGGTAGAGAAACTCTTCGATTTCGCGCGGGTAGATGTTTTCGCCGCCGCGAATCAACATGTCCTTGCTGCGCCCTACGATCTGACAGTATCCCTGGTCGTCGATTTTCGCGAGATCGCCGCTGGCGATCCAGCCGGCGGCATCGATAGCAGCGGCAGTGCGCCCGGCGTCGTTCCAGTAGCCGCGCATGACATTGTAACCACGAGTGAGAAGTTCGCCTTGCGTGCCACGCGGAACCACTTGTCCCTGCTGGTCGACGATCTTCACTTCGACATGCGGGAGTACACGACCGACCGACCCGACCCGCCGCGGCAACGGATCGTCAATGCGCGTCTGAAAACTGACCGGGCCGGTTTCGGTCATGCCGTAGGCGATGGTGATTTCGCGCAGGTGCATCCGTTCGATGACATGCTTCATTAGTTCCATCGGGCAGGGTGCCCCGGCCATAATACCCGTGCGCAGCGATGACAGATCGAAATCACCAAATCGTTCGTCGTCGAGTTCGGCGATGAACATGGTCGGTACACCGTGCAACACGGTACATGTTTCCGCCTCGACGGTACGCAGAACGGCTTGCGGGTCGAAACTCGGTGACGCGAACACCATCGTCGCGCCGTGAGCGATGCAGCATAGCGTGCCGAGTACCATGCCGAAGCAGTGATACATGGGCACCGGGATGCACATACGATCAGCGGCGCTGAGATCCATCTGCAGGCCGACGAAGTAAGCGTTGTTGACGATGTTGTGGTGGGTCAGCGTTGCCGCTTTCGGTTTTCCGGTGGTGCCGCTGGTGAATTGAATGTTCACCGGATCGTCGAACTGAAGCTCGGTTTCCAGTGCAGAAAGACGTTGTTGGTGTTCCGGTTGAGCGAGTCCGGCGAGCGCCCCGAAGTTCAGCATCCCGGCACTTTGTTCCTCGCCCAGACGGATAACCCAGCGCAACGACGGTATCTGCCGGGCGTGCAAGTCGCCCGGTTCGCAGCGCGCGAGTTCTGGTGCCAGCTCATACAACATGCCGATGTAGTCACTGGTTTTGAGCGTTGCTGCCGTGACCAGCGTGCTGCAGCCCACGGCGTTCAATGCGAACGCCAGGTCAGCGCGCCGGTAGCCGGGGTTCAGGTTGACGAGAATCAGTCCGGCCCTCGCCGTTGCGAGTTGCAAAAGCACCCATTCCGCGTTGTTCGGTGAGCACACGCCGATGCGTTCGCCAGGTTCCAGGCCAAGCGCGACGAGACCGGCGGCGACATCGGTTACCCGTCGCGCGAGTTCCGCATAGCTCCAGCGCACCTGCTGATAAGGGATAACCAGCGCATCATGCTCTGGCTCGCGCTCGACGATGCGTGCGAGCACCTCGCCGATCGTTTCGCCCAGCAATGGAATATCGCTGGCGCCATGCACGTAACTCGAACTCATGGGCCGTGCTCCTCGTGCAATTGACTATCGCGACAGAGCCGGTGTGACCCGTTGACATACGTCAAGGGACTCGACGATAGTGGCGTTTTGCCGCATGCGTGAAGCGTTGCTGGCTACCGGCGTGTCGGGGCGCCAGCCAGAGCCGGTTGCCATTGATTCAAATCAATTGAACAGCGTGCCGTTCGCATCAACATGGTAACGGTAAAACTGCCGGACAAAGCACATGCTCATCAGGGATATGTCAGTCTATGTCGACAACGACGACGCCGCGCGTGCGCGCATCGAATTGGCCATGACGATTGCCGAGCGACATGGCGCGCATTTGACCGCGGTGTATGTGCGGCGGCCGATTTATTCGCCCAGGTACATCGGCACCTACATCCCCGCAGACGTGGCTGAGCAACTCGAGCGCGTTGCGGATGGCGAGGAGCGTGAAGCCAGGGATCTGTTCCAATCGGTGCTCGCCAGATCCAATATAGCCAGCCACTGGCAGGCCAGCGCCGACTCGCCGGCTCGCGCTTTGAATACCGCCGGTCGCGTGACGGACCTTCTGGTGTTACGCGCGCTTGGCAGCGACGATTCCAAGGTCCACCGTTACTACAGTTCGGGCGAAGTCACATTGAACGTTGGTCGGCCGGTCCTGATCGCGCCCTGCACAGGAGAATGGAAAGCGCCGGACAAGCATGCCGTAATTGCCTGGAACGGTAGTCGGGAATCGGCTCGGGCCGTGCACGATGCGCTGCCGATGCTGCTGGTCGCCGAGCGCGTGAGCGTCGTTACCTTTGGTAAGCCCGCGTATGGCGATGCGTTACCGTCCGATCTGACACAATACCTTGCCAGGCATGAACTCGACGCCGATTGTCACCCTGTGGCCGATGCCGGTGCCGATACCGGTGCGGCTTTACTCGCTTTCGCCGAAAAGGCGCAGGCCGATCTGATCGTTGCCGGCGCCTATGGACACTCGCGTATCCGCGAACTGGTGCTCGGCGGTGTCACGCGTTACCTGCTGGAGCACACGAGTGTGCCGGTGCTGATGTCGCATTGATGCCGTATTTTCCCTGAGAAGCGACTGATGGAACGATCTGAACAGCCGCAGGCTGGCCCGAAGGGCCGAGGGCAGGGAGTTCCGAGTTATCCCTTCCCCAAGAGGGGACGCAATCAGCGTGCAACATGCGGGCTTTAAATATGCGGGTTAGAATACTGCTTCGAACTTGATGATCAACGCCGCCTCGCGCTCGAAGCCGATATCGCGCGGATACCGCAACTCGGGGCGCAGCGACAGCGTCAGCCAGTCTTTCCACACACGTGTGCGGTAGGTAACTCCCACTATGTACTGGTCGGCCACGGTGGTGGGGGCGGTGTGCGCCTCCGTGGTGAAAAACAGTTCCACCCCGGTGTGCTCCGTGGGCAGGTGTCGCAACAAGAAACTCTGCAACAGTTCGGCGCCTTCGCTCGTTTCGGTTACGGTTATCCTGCTCGCGGAACGAAACAGGGTCGCGTCGCCCAGCAACCGGTCGAAATCCAGCAGCGTGCTCGCACCAAATTCATCGTCGTCATAGAACAACGATAGTGTCACACGCGTGATCCATATTCCCGCTGGCGCCGTGACGCGTCCGCGCGCCGAAACCGCTGGCTTCACGTTACCGTCGCTGAATCTCAAGCCACCGCGCACGCTGACGTTGCGTGCCTGCTCGGCGACGGTCGTATACACCAGTCCCAGTAAGGTGCTTGGTTTGGTTTCGTCGTCGCCCCTGGCGGCCACCGGGGTTTCTCCGTCACCCACCAGGTCGTCTTCAGTGTCTTCAACGGTTCTGATCTGAAATCGGAGTTTGTCCTCAAGCCGGGGCATAACCAGCCTGCCGTCAATGGGCACTGAAGCGTCGTTTGCGCGGTCCTCAACCGATTCCACGGTCGGGGTGATCCGCAGCTGTGACTTCTGCTCCTCGGCGAGGCTGCGCTGGTCTGTGAAGAAGCGATCCAGCCGGTCCGCCAGTGCGCGCACCCGGGCACCGATAAAATCGTGCATTCTATCGGCTGTGTCCGGTCGCGGTGCGGGATCAACCTCATCCGCGGACTCCGCGCCCGCCACCCCAAGCGACGCAAACAACAGTGCAGCTGCAATCCCCGCCCGGCAACAGGATGACGCTGATCTATTGCCGGCGGCAGGGGTAAACGGGGAGAGGCTAGGGCACACCTGCGCCGTACACACGGAAGCGCCGCATTAACACGGGCAACAGCACAATGTCTGCCAGCAGGGCCGCCAGCATCGCGAACGCGGTACACACGCCGAAGTAAATGGTCGGGGTGAAGTCCGACAGCACCAGCACGGCGAAGCCAACTGTGATCGTCATGGTCGTGTAGTACATCGCCTGCCCTATGCTCGCGTGCGAGCGGTGAATCGCGGCGGCATAGTCCTTGTCGCGTAACCACTCCACATGGTAGCGATGAACGAAATGAATCGTGTCGTCCACCGCGATGCCGACCGTGATGGCAGCGATGGTAATGGTCATAATATCCAGGGGGATTTCGGCCACGCCCAGCAAGCCCAGAACCAAAGCGGCGGCTATGACGTTGGGCACTATGGCCACCGCTGCCACTTTCACCGAACGGAACACCAGCGCAAACATCACCAGAATGACGGCAAAGACAGCACCAAGCGTAAGAATCTGCGAACGAAACAGACTCTGCAGGAGATTGTTGTACAGCACCATCATGCCGGTGATGTGAACCTGATCGTCGGCCAGGGCGAGCGGTCCTGTAAGGTGCTCGCGTATCTTTTCGATCAGGGCCTGGCGTCGCAGCGAGTAGTCCGACTCGTACACTCGTACTGACAGGCGCAGCTGATCGCTATCCTCGGCGAAGAACGGATCGATAAGTTGTTGCTTTGTCACTGCCGGCAGCCGTTTGTACAGCAGCGAAAGAAACAGGTCGTCGTGAGTTTCTCCTTGTTCCGCCAGCTCGGTCAACACTTGCATCGCGGTGCTCAGGGAAAGCACCTTGCCAGATTCCGGAAGTGAGTCGAGGTAGTTGTGAATCGTCGCCACATCGGCAAGGTGCTGGCTGTTGAACCAATAGCTGGTCGCGGTAATGCCGCCGCTGGTGTCATCGAGTAAGTCATCGACCTCGTCGTCCTGTTCGACAGCTCGATCGACAAGAGGAGCGTCGATGATCACGTCCAGTGGCGTGGTGCCGCCGAGTTTCTCGTCGATCAAGCGCATACCCTGATAGATTTCCGTCGACCGATGAAAATAGTCGATGAAGCGATTTTCTACGCTGAGCCGGGTCATGCCGAACACACTCAGCGCCATGACTATCGCCGATAGCGCGATTATCGCGCTGCCGCGCCGTTCCGCCAGCCGCCCCAACCATGCGGTTATCGCGCCTGTCAATCGCTGGCCGCGTACGGCCGGACTTGGTTTCAGCATCACCAGCAACGCTGGAAACAGCGTAAACACGAAGGCGAATGCCATGGCAAGGCCGAGGACCATTATCCAACCGAAATCAATCACCGGCCGGATGCCGCTGACCACCAGCGAGCTGAACGCAATCATCGTGGTAATGACGGTATAGAAACTCGGTGCGGCCTTGGTGCGCAACGTCTCATGCACCAGCCAGGTTTGTGTTTCGTCTGGATGCGTGGCGCGAAGTTCGCGATATCGCACGACCAGATGGATGCTCAATGACAGACTGAAGATCAGCAGCAACGCGACGAAATTCGACGACACGACGGTCAGTGGCCAATGCAACAATCCCAGCAGTCCGATCGTTACCACGGTCGTGGCAAAGGCGGGTACAAATGGCAGTATCACCCACCGCAATTCGCGAAAAAATGCTGCCAGCAGCAGCGTGAGGACAGCCAGCACCGCGAGCCCGAACACCACCAGGTCATGGCGGATGAATCGCATCATGTCGACCGTTATCATGGGTAGCCCGCCCAGGTGCACCTCGGCTCGATCAAGATAGCCGACAAGGATTTCGCGCACCCGCGCCAGGTCTTGTTCCTGATATCGCATCAGGTCATTTCGGCGACCATCAAATGCAGTGGACAGGTTTACAAGTTCGTCTGCCTCGGCGGCCGTAAGTTCGACCTCGAGCCTTTTCTGACGCAGACGGTCGCGCTGGGCCCGCAATGCCGCGAGCTTCGCATCGGGCCGGAAGTTGACCTGCAAAGCGGTGGTTCCGCTGTCCGGACTCAGCAATCGATTCCCGTAAAGCGGGCTCTCGCGCAACTCCCGCCGCGCGAGTTGTTTGTCGATACTGGGATCGAGCAGCGTGCGCCAACCACTGCTTAGTTCGTTGAGCGTGATGGGCGGGCTCTGCAACAGCGGCACATCGAGGATGCTGATGACGCTCGCGACACGTGCCAGGCCGGCGAGTTCGTCTCGAAGCGACTGCAGATCGGCGAGTGTTCGGCTTGCGAACATATCCGCATGTGGCGTGTAGGTGACGATCAGATATTCGTCCGACCCGAAGCGCGCAGAGATTACCCGGTAGTAGTCGAGATCGGCATCGTGTTCGAGCACCAGCGATTCGGACGATACGTCCAGTTCGAAGTACTGCGCGAACCAGGCGGAAAAAAGCACTATGCTGGCCGCGAGCGCCAGGACTATTCCCGGCCGTTTCAGAACCAGGCTGAAGTAGGCCCCGCCGATCGAATGGCGCAGGCGCGCAAACGATACGTCACGCAAGCGTTGTGGGATCGTGAACCTGTTCAGCACGGTTCCCGGCGCGACGGCTGTTTGCGGATCAGGATCTCTCCTCGATGCGTGCTCCGTCCCGCACTCATCTCGCTCAGATTCACACCGGTCACAATGGTGTAGCCAGCTGGAGACGCCGTATCGTCCACGTCGCCTGTCGGAGACACGGTAGTTGTTCTAATTCGATCAAGCATGTGGGAAGCCCGCTGGCGGCTGGATGCACAGGCAGGTTAAGTGCCGCATGCAATACTTATATTGACAAAGATCAAGCGTTTCGTGAGACCGGAAGTTTCGGCTCCGGAGATTCAGACGGTATGCAGCCGGTCGTTGTCTGTTGTGGTGTATCGAATGCACCCGCTACCCGAGCCAGCGTGCAGCCTGAATTGGGTATGCGGGCTATTGCAGGGCCGCCGCGAGCTCGTCGAGCATTTTACGCTCCGGTTTGGAAATTCGTTTACCCAGACCGAGGATCCCGCCCGAGGCCGCCGCGACCCGTTCTGCGCGGCCGATGACGCTGTCTGTGAATGCCTGCCTTGCGTCTGCGTCGAGGGTCTGCGCAAGAGCGTTGGCGTATTCGCGCCACACTCGCCACAGGTTGCGCGGCGGTGGCTTCGAGAGCCAGTGTTGCAGCATCTCGTAGGCCGGGCTGTCCTCGGTAATTCCGCTCTCGTCGCGAGCTGCTGTAAGCACCGCCGTTTTTTCCTCACTGTCCAGTTTGCCGTCCGCCCATGCGGTGAGTATCAAAGGCAGCAGGGCAAATGCGGCGCCGGTTTGCGGCGACAGGCCGGCGGCCAGCATGTGGTGTAACACAGTCTCATCCGCGATCCCAGACGCTTTTTCCAGCGCCGCACTGGCCTGTTCGTCGCGCAGCTCGCTTTGTAGCGCTTCTTTGAGTTTCGCGCTTTCTTTGGCGAAAAACTCCTCTTCCAGAGCTTTTTCGCGCAATACGAACTGATCGGTGCTCATATAATCATCCTCACGCAAATGCATCGTTGGCTGTGCGAGCCAGATCAAGGGAAGGCAATTTCGACACACCCGGCGCGGCGTTTCAAGCACCGCCGGCAAATTGCCTCGGCGTGTGGCAGGTGTGCCGGGTCCCCGGATAGCCTTGACGCAAGTCAATCCGTAGGATGCGCAATTGCGCATTATTGTCGGTGCATAGAATTACGTCGTAACTGTCAGAATGAACCGCAACTCAACCGAACGCCAGGTAAGTCTGAGCCTGCCAGGCAACGCCCCGGGGAGTGGAGAGATTCGCGCCCTGCGTTGTGGGCACCGCATGCGCGGTCTGATCGCGAGGGTTTTAGCGGGTATTGTGGTCACAGCAGCTGCGAGCTGCAGTCAGATAACCCCCAAGGAAATCCGTACCTGGACCTATCCGCCGGATTTCAACTACATCTCTTCCGGTGAATTGAGTTCGATCATGTCGCAAATGGCCAGCGAAATCGCAGCGCTCGATTCGTTATTGCGTAGCACTGGCGCACCGGACGAAATCACGCGCCAGGAGGTAGTGCAACGCCTGCGGGCTCTGAACAGAGCGGCCCAGCAACTCGGTCCCGGCGGCTGGCCATCCAACCACCCGCGTATTGCTGACAATGCAGGGCGCTTTCAGCGCGATATCGCCCTGGCGCTTCGCGCGGCACAGAGGCAGCCGCCGCAGTACTTCCTGGCGGGGTCACTTTCAGGCTCGTGTTCTATCTGTCATGGCGCCCGCTAGTGTCAAATCTGATCGTTGCCAACCGGCCTTCCACCGGGCGACGCAAGCAGCACGCGACACCCAGGTTGGCGGATATCGGGCCAGTGGTTTGACTGCGCAGGCGTTTCACACGTTTGCCTGAGCGTTTGCCATTAATCGTCCTGGCGGGCAGCGACCGGCGCCAGGGAAGTGTGCCGATCGGCATGCACGAGGACGATATGCTCGCCGGCTTCAAGGGCATGCTGCCGCTGCCAGGCGGCAAGGTTCTGGTTGCGGAACTGATCGATCGGTATCGACACAGCGGGCGCTTTCTCGATCCGGTGCTGGTCGGACCGGCGCAGGTGTACGACGGTGCCGCACTGCAATGCGAAATCGTCGATTGCGACGGAAGCATCGCCGAAACGTTGCAGGCTGCGATGCACGTGGTTGAGAATCGTTTCGGCGCCGGCGCACCCGTCGGCATGACCACCTGTGACGTATTGCCCGGCGCCGCGGAACTCCAGAACCTGCTCACCAACAGCTACGATCCCGTAAGTGAGTGCGTTTTCTGGGGGCAGCTGATCGAAGCGCAGCCGTCACAGATGGGGGCGAGCAGCTGGAAGCCCTATTACAGTTTTGCCAACGGCGATGGCGTCGCTGCCCGCAATGTGTACCCCGGACACCTGGTGATCATGCGTGCTGCGGCGCTCAACGTAGAGGTCGCGATCACGCTGGTGCGCCTGGCGTATCTGTATCGAAACCGGCCTTTGTTGCGACGCGTGCCAGGCATGCTGGCGCGTGGCATGGCGTTGCTTGCGCGCTATGACCTCGGCCATCTTCGCCGGCTGCAGTGGTCCGCCGCGGCCTTCAATGTGCCCTGGCAATGCCTGAGTGCCTACGCCCGTTATCGTCGCGGCCGGCTCAACGTGGATGATTTCGAACGCGCATTCGCGAAAGCGTTCGTGCGCCGGTCCCATCGCCATGCAGCCGAGGGCCGCCCGGTCCGCTTCGTGATTAGCAGGACGCTGTCGTTGGCCAAAGACCTGGACACCAGAGCCGAGTTCGACGAGGTTGTGCGCGAGTTGTCATGCGATTCCGACTGATCACATACAACATACACAAAGGCATAGGCGGCGTGGATCGCCGCTATCGCCTGGAGCGTATAGCGGAGACGTTGCGCCACTACGAACCGGACATAATATTCATGCAGGAAGTCGCTGATGGTATGCCGCGCTCACGGCGCCATCGACAGATAGAATTACTGGGTGCGGAACTCGGCCTCCCGTACAGCGCCTATCAGCGCAACGTGGAGTTATCCGAAGGGCACTACGGTAACGGGATTCTCAGTCGTTTCCCGCTGTTCGATGTGAGCCATATCGATTTGACCGTGCCGCCGAAGAAACGACGGCGCGCGCTGGTCGCTGCGTGCCGTATCCGCAAACAACATGAGCGCACGCTGCTGCTGTTGAACACTCACCTGGGATTGGCCGGTTTCGAGCGGGCGCAGCAGGTGCGACGGATTCTCGAGTCCGAGCGGCTCAAGCATACGCATCGCACAACCCCGGTGATCGTTGGGGGAGATTACAACGACGTATACGGCACGTTGAACAAGCGGTTCATGCAGCCGAGCGGTTTCCTGACCGCCAGCCGGCAGGTGCGCACCTTCCCCGCAGTGATGCCGATGCAGACGCTGGACCACATCTACTACCGCGGCTCGATAACTTTACACCACAGCTTCCCGTGCCGGCGGCAGATTGCCCGGCAGGCCTCGGATCACCTGCCGCTGGTGGTAGATTTCGAGTTGCAGGTCTAGTGTGTGCTAGCTGGTCTTGCGCAATCCTGCAGGCTGATTTGACGAACGGTTCGTTCAATCGCAATCGGGTTCTTCTTCTTCGACCACGACTACTTCGTCCTCACTTTTTGTGTCCTCGCTGGCGGCTGCGTTCCAGTAACAACATCCGTCCCGGTGTGACGAGGACGCCGC
>JAOTYY010000191.1 GCA_029861595.1 Gammaproteobacteria bacterium | reverse complement strand
GACTGCACCCAGGCCGGCACGGCGTTGCTCATGCGGGTCTACCTTGTCCGATCATCCAGGGTTGTTCTCCACTCATCTGTAAACTACTCGAGCGTCCACGCGCCCAGGAAGCCGTCTGTCTCCGCCAGAGCCGCAGGCCGATAGACGTCCAGCTTCCTGAAATACTGGTCGACCATGTACACGCGCCCGTCCTCGTCCACGTCTATCCCGGCCGGCAGCATGTAGGTGGCCCGATCGAGACGTTCGGAACGTGATCCGACGAACAACAGCAGTTGCCCTTGCACGTCGAAAATCTGGAAATTCCCGTGCGCCGCGTCGCTCACGTAGACATTGCCGTCCGGATCGACGGCAATACCCTTGGGCCGGGCGAACTGTCCGTAGCGCCGTCCCAGTGTGCCGATGCTGCGCACCCAGGTGCCGTCTTTTTCCAGCACCTGCACGCGGAAGTTACCGCCGTCGACTACATAAAGTCTACCGTCGGTGCCGAATTCTATGTCTCGCGGCAGGTTGAACTGGCCGTCTTGCGCGCCCCGCTGCCCGATGTCGTACAGGTGTTCGCCGGACTCCACGTCAAACACCCGTATCTGATGCGCGTCCGTGTCTATGCCGCCGGTGTCCACGGCATAAACCGTAACGCCCTCGCGGTCCACAGCGATGTGCGACAGGCGTTCGAACCATTGCTGACCGCCCAGTGCCTTGAGGAAGCCGCCGTCCTGATCGAATACGAGGATGCGCCGGGTGGTGCCGTCGGCCACGTACACGTTACAGTCGCTGTCGGTGGCGAGCCCGAGCGGTTTGCGCAACAGGCCCGGTTCGCGTTCGCCGAACTGGAAAAAACGCTTCTGCGCGGCGTCGAACACCATTACCACGCGCTGTACCGTGTCGCTTACGAATACGTGCCCCTGGCAGGCGGCAACATCGAACGGTTTTGCCATGGCTTTGCCACCGGCGCTCTCGCCGGTGAGCATCTGGCGCAATTGCGTTTGGGGATCGGCGACCTCTATGTCGCTGCTGGATTGCACCGTGCGCTCGAAGATCAGCCGCGGCTGATCCGGCGCCGGCGGAAAGACCAGTGGCGCCAGCGTTTCCTGTTCGTCCTTATCCGGCGTCGCCGCGCACGCCTGGATGAAGACGACGCCCAGCAAGAACCAAAACTTAAGATCACTCACGACGGATACTTTACGCGACACGTTCGCCGGGAACCAGAACCGCGTACTGTTAACCGCCGGTGGTTGGCTGCACCTGACATCGATCAAGTGATAGCCACAAACGAGAGAGAATATTTGCATGCCGTCGATGCAGAAATGCACTCCTGTAAACGCCGTCGACGTTCCAGACAAAAAAACGTAATTTGCTGATTTAAGTCAGATTATCTCCGTCACCAATGGTGATTTTGTCACCGTTGTGATGCGCGGCTCACTAATAAGGTTAGCCGCAGAGTTTTTGATCAGATAGCCACACAAGGGGGTAACGTCATGACAGGCGCAATTCGTCACATATTATTGACTGCGAGTTCACTGCTCCTGCTCGTCTGGGTGGGGAGCGCTTCTGCGCAGACTATTGTCGGCAGCCAGCACGATCTGACCGTGGGCGGCAACGCGCAGGGCAGCACGAATAACACGGACGAGGTCTGCGTTTTCTGTCATACACCGCACGGCTCGGATATCGCGGCGCCGGTGCCGCTGTGGAACAAGGTGCTGGGTGCTCCAGGATCTTACACGCAGTACTCGACTCTGCAGACGCCCACCTTCGACTCGACGGAGGCGCCGGTCGGCTCCGTGTCGCTCGCCTGCCTGTCCTGCCACGACGGCACTCAGGCCATGGACGTGGTGCTGAACTCGCCGGGATCCGGCGGCTACAACGCGGCCGGTAACCAGATCGATCAAGTAGCGATTGGCAACATGGTGGGCACGCCCGTGCCGATGCTCGGCACCGATCTCACCAACGATCACCCGGTCAGCATGCAGTACGGCGGTGGCGGTGCGACGGCCGCGGATCCGCCCGGCGCGTTCGCCGGCACGCTGGGCGACCCGGATTTCAGAGCGCCGATCCGCGCAGATGTCAATGGGAATCCGGTCTGGTGGGTCGACAGCCCAGTCGGCACCGCGCTTACCCGGGAAAGCACGGACATGATCCTGTACGCACGTCCCGATCTTGGCGCGGTACAGCCGTTCGTCGAGTGCGGCAGCTGCCACGACCCGCACAACAGTGCCTCTCAGGGCCCGACCAGCGTGGCATTCCTGCGTATCAACAACACGGCGAGCCAGATCTGCACGACCTGCCATACCAAGTAACACCGCGGGCCGTACAATACCCGGCCGAGGTTCTGGATCAAAAGCGGGGTGCGGGTTAACCTGTCCGCACCCCGCTTTCGCATTTGGGTCCGCGCCGAATGACGTAGAGAACTGACAGTGTGCGTTGCGAGAAACAAGACGATCCGCCCGATTCTGACCCCGGTGGCGCTGGGTGCGTGGTTGCTGGCGACGGTGCTGACCGCACTGCCCGGCCAGGCGCAGCAGGTCCAGGGCGCCGTATCCGGTACGGGCGATGAGGTGATTGCCGTGGCAGGCGGCGTGGCGATCACCCGCGCGGAGCTCGAAAGCGCCTACCATCGTGCGGCGCGGCAGAAGTTCTACCACGGTAAACCCCCGCAAGGCGAACTCGAGGCGCTGCGCCGCAGCGTGGCGCAGGAGTTGATCGAGCGCAGACTGCTGCTGCAGGAAGCGCAACGCGAGGGCATCCAGCCCGACAGCGCCAGGATCGACGCGGAGCTCGATGGCTATCGTCAGCGTTACGCCTCCAGCCCCCGGTGGCAGCAACAGCGGCATGATATGGAACGCAGGATTTCTGCGTACCTGGGCGAAAAAGACGTTCTGCAGCAACTGGAGACACGCGTCCGCACCGTGACGTCGCCCAGCGAGCAACAGTTGCACGCGTTCTACACTGCGAACCTGGACAAGTTCATCGAGCCTGCGCAGCACCATCTGTCGCTGATTCTGCTCAAAGTACCCCCGTCCGCGCCGCGGGAAACGTGGCAGGCCGCGCTGGCGAGGGCTGCCGAACTGGTCGCGGAGTTGCGCGCCGGTGGGAGCTTCGCCGGTTTGGCACAAACACATTCAGACGACGGGTCGGCCGCGCGCGGCGGCGACATGGGCTATCTGCACACTGGCATGCTCAGCCCGGCGGCACAGGAGGTGATCGAGGCACTTGAACAGGGCGCGATCTCCGATCCGGTGCGGTTGCTGGAGGGCGTGGCGATATTCCGTCTCGAAGGTCGCAAGCTCGCACGTCAGAGGAACTTCGATGACGTTCGGGCGCGTGCCGAGAATCTGTGGACGCGACAGCAGAGCGATGGCGCGTGGCAAGCGTTCAAGCAGCGGCTGGTCGCACAGGGACCGGTGCGGATTCTCGATCAGTCGTTGCTGGCTGACCTGCAGGCTGACAACTGACGCCATGCGCTCGCATTGCCGCCAGCCCGTTACCCCGGGACTGCGTAAGTACGGGAAGCGGTCTCGCACAGCGGGGCCGGCCGCCTAGCTGCCTCGAATGGTCGGGGATGGGACACTGTGAGACCATCAGACCATGAGTCTCCGGCGCCGCTGCTACATTTCCAGGAACCCGCCGGGTTGGATACCCGTCATACTCGTGGCGCAATTCCTGTCGATGAGTGCCGCCGCGCAGACGCATCCGGTAAAAGTCTGGGGCGAGCTCGGTTACGACTTCCGCTTCGAGGACTTCGAGCAGCAGGGTGACTTGACAGAACACGTAGGCGTGGCGCGCATCAATGCCTCGACTTTCATTTACGAGCCCTGGATCGCAACCGTCGATGGCGGCCTCGGGCTGAACGCCCGCGCGGCCAGTGGCGACCGGGCCGGTTCCGACAGTGATCAGATTCTCGGTGATGGCATCCTACGGCTGTTTCCCCTGAGCCGTTTCCCATTCGAACTCTTCGCGCTGCGCTCCGACACCCGCACTGACACCGACATAGCCGGCACGGATGTCCTGGTCACGAGCTACGGATTTCAGCAGTCTTATACGTCGGAGTCAGGCGCTTCGTCGCGGTTACGCTACGAGCGCTCGGAAACGGAGAACAACCAATTCTCCGAAGCCAGAGGAAACGTCAGCCAGGAGGACGTGAGCGATCTGTGGCAATTGGCTTTGCACAGAAACTTCGGCGTGCACGGTCTGAACTTCGAGAGCAATTTGAACCGCGTCGACAGCATCGACCGCGGCGAATCGACCGAAACCGCCTTCTCGTTCCTGCGCCATACTTACCGTCCCGGACCCACGATGAGCGCCGAGGATCTGCTCACTTACAGTAAGACCACCTACGAGCGGGTCACGCAGGACCTCGTGCAGGACTTCCTGCAGCTCAACAGTTTTGCCCGCTGGCGCCCGGCCCGCGACAGCAATCTGCGGACCAGCACCACGTTGCGGGTGCTTGGCCGGGACAACACCAGCGGCGACGAGGGGAGTTCGCTGGAATCCGGCACTGGCACCGTCGGCCTGACCTATGCGTTGAGTGCGCGCTCGTTCGTCAGCGCATCTGCGGGTGGCACTGTTCTGGAGAACGAAGGCGCGCGGGAAAATTCGTCATTCCAGCGAGGGTCTGTCAACTACACCACGCAGATCTATCCTCTGCTCGGTTTCGACAGTTCTTACTTCGGACAATTCAGCGCGGAGAACAATGACGAAAGCGACAGCGACGCGGTGCAGACGCTGGGCGCGAACCTCGGATACGACTTGACGCGCCTGTGGCGTACCGGCGATACCTCATCGCTGCAATTCACCACCGGACAAAGCGCGGTGGGCCAGAGCGCGGCGATCGCACGCAGCACGGAGGGGCTGGAATCCCATACCCTGTTGACCTCCGCGGCCCTGAATTGGAACCAGCGCGGCACCAGCGTCTCGAGCATGGTTGGCGCATCGATCAGGGACTCGCGTACCGATGCCTCCGGGGAGGGATCCGAGCTGCTGGAAGGAAATTTTCAACTGGCCAATCTGCAGGCTTCATTGAATCAAAACTACGGCGCCCACGCCTCTCTGTCCGGGAACATGACGCTTCAGGCAACGCGCAATGACCGGGCCATTCTCGAGAACGGTCCGGCTACCGGCGACGGTGAATGGCTGCCCACGTCGTCGATCGATATCACCTACTATCATCGGCGCGCGTTCGACGTGCCGCGGCTGGTGTTTCGTTCGAATCTGCGCTTTATCAGTGACTCGTACTTTGCGGGCCTCGGCGAGGTGCGCGATCCGGACGGTCGTGATGACAAGTTGTGGGAGAATCGCCTCGATTACTCGATCGGCCGTATACTCCTGCGGATGACGGCGCGGGTAGCAGAAGTACGCGGAGAGGATCAGGCGTTGGTGTTTTTTCAGCTGCGGCGGTTGTTTGGTGATATTTGAGGACACTGGAGAGAATCGGATGAACAACGGGAAGACCACGTGGCTGTTCGCCGCCGTGTTGTCCGTCATCGCGGTGCTGGCCGTGGATCGCGCGGTATTCGCCGAATACGGTGACGTGGTGATCAATAACTATTCCGATGCGGCGGAGATGCGGCCGGTGGTGTTTCCGCACTGGTTTCACCGTATCAGGTTTCGCTGCAAGGTATGTCACGCGGATCTGGGCTTTCAGTTCAAAGCCGGCGGCAATGAAATAAACATGTTGAAAATCATCGACGGCGAATACTGCGGCGCCTGCCACAATGGCGACCTCGCCTGGTCGGTAGAAAACTGTGACCTGTGCCATTCCGCCAAGCCGGGCACGCCCACGCAGGTTCACGAAAGTACCTTGCAGAAGCTGCTCATGCCGGTCGCCGCCCCCAAACCGGCGGCACAATGAGGGGCGCGGACATGAAACTGCAAAGCCGAGTGATGCGGTTCGCGGGAGTGGGCCTCGTGCTGTGCATCGTCGGCTCCAGCGTGCCGATCCATGACGCAATGGCGCAAGGCAACGATCCCAACGCCTTCAATCGCCTGATGGCCCCCAAATCGAGCCGTAACCCCCCGCCGGCGGAGGACGGCATCCACGACCCCGGCAGTCCAGGCACCGCGTCGCTGCAACCGCCGCGGCTGGCCTTCGATGCATTGCCAAAAACGAACTCCGGAAACTACGTGGACTGGAACAAGTCGTTGCAGGATACAAAGATTGCGCCACGCTATGACCGCCTCGATCCCGATGCCCAGCCGGTAATCATGGATCTGAACATAGTGCGTGAAGTAAAAGGCTCTATGCCGAACGTGGTGTATCCGCACAAGCAGCACACCGAATGGCTGGACTGTTCGAACTGCCATCCGGCGATTTTCATTCCGCAGAAGGGCGCCAATCAGATCAGCATGGCCGAGATACTGCTCGGACGGAAATGCGGCGTGTGCCATGGCAAGGTCGCCTTTCCCGTGGCCGAATGCCGACGTTGCCATTCGCAGCCCAAGACACCTGCTGCGACCGCGCAGTAATGCATGTACGCCCGGTTTCGAAACAGCCGCGAACGCCAGATGCAACACTCACGATCAACGGGCTCGATCATCGCGACCGCGGTGATGACCTTGACGTTGACGGTCGTGGGCACCGCGTCGTCCTACGCGCAGGCCCAGCGTTCGGCAGATCCCGAGGCACGGGTGCGCATGCTGTCGAACAAACTGTCGTTGCTCGAGCGGCTGGTCAGCAAATCGCCCACCGCAGTGCGTGCGCGAGGTGACGGCGAAGACGTGGCACGAGAGATTCTGGAACAAGCAGAAGAGGCGCTGGCGGTGGCACGTGAGGTCTTTGCGGGCGCGAACTACGACAGCGCGGAGATCAGCATTAACCAAGCCTTCCAGTTGATGGCGAAAGTGTCGCGCACGCTCGGCAAACCGAAAACCACACCCCAGGCCGAGCAATATAAGTATTCGGGATTGCACGAGCGCGTCGTGACGTTCACGAATGCGCTGGAACGCGTGTATACAGAGAAAGGGATCGATTCGACGTCGGAGCAAGCGGATCTGCAGATCCTGCGTCACGGCATCGAAGAGGCGGAAACGCTGGCGAAAAGCAAAGATTACCGTGACGCGAATCGCACGCTCGGCAGCATGGCGGAGATGGTGGAGATCGCTCTGACGCGCGCCCGGCATCAGGAAACGTTGCTGCATGCGCTGACGTTCGAGTCGCCGGAAGAGGAGTACGTGTACGAAAAAGGTCGTAACAGGAGCTACGAGATGCTGATCGGATTGCTGCGTAACAAGCAGGGCGTCGACGCAACGAAGCTGCGTTTCTTCAGCACCGTGGTGGAGCAGAACGACGCTGTACGCGCGCGCGCTGACACACTGGCGGCGGCAGGTGATCTGCCGGGTGCAATCGAACACCTGGAGCGCGGCACGGAGCGCCTGGCTAAAGCGCTGCGTGCACTCGGCTTGTCATTCTGATGCGCGCGGCCGGAAGGACTTAGGAGAATCTATGCGAACAGTCAAGTATCCACGAATTGCCAGGTTCCTGGCAGTAGCGTTGAGTCTGAGTCTGCCGGGCATCGCGTGTCCGGCGCCCGGCAACGATGCAATAACCCAGGACCGGATCGACTCGGTGGGGCGCCTGGTGAGCAAGTCGTCGGCGGCAAGAAAAGTCATCGACAGCGGCGATCCGAGCGCGCTGGCCAAGCACCGTGAAGCGCAGTCGCTGCACGCGGCCGCGCAGGCGGCATACCGTGACAATGATCTGGCGGGCGCCAAGGAACTTATTGCGAAGGCTACGCGAGCGATGTTCGAGGCGGCGCACATCGCAGATCAGGGCGGCGACCGAAAGCACAAGCAACAGAACGATTTTGAGGCGCGCCTGGCGAGCGTAAATGCGCTGCTCACGGCCTACGAACGGATCGTCGCGGAGAAAGGGGCGGACGAGCGGAGCGCCGGGGAAACGCGTGCTTTCATTGCTGCCAAAGTCGACGAAGCGCAGTCGCTCGAGAAGCAGCGGAAAATGGGCGGGGCGCGCGAGGTTCTCGACCAGGCTTACTTGTCGGCCAAGATCGCAATCGAGCAGTTGCGCGGCGGCGATACGCTGGTGCGGCACCTCAACTTCGCCTCCAAAGAAGAGGAATACGACTACGAGGTCGATCGCAACGACACGCACCGCATGCTGGTCGACATTCTGCTGCAGGAGAAAATGCGCAATTCGAGCGGTGTGGAAAAACTCGTGCAGCAGTTCATGAGCAAAGCCGAGAAATTGCGTTCGCAAGCTGATGCTCAGGCGGCCGACGGCGCATACGATGCCGCTGTGGAAACACTTGAACTGTCGACCAGAGAGATCGTCCGCGCGATTCGCAGTGCCGGTGTTTATATACCAGGATAGAATGAGTTCGATGACTGCCGCTGACAATCTGTGTCCGTTTCACCGCAGCCTGATCATAGCCGTGCTGGTTGCCTTTTGCGGCACCGTAGGGGCAGGGCAATGGCAGCCGCTCAAGGAAGACGGCCTGCATGACACGACCAATCCATCGCTGGAAGTGCTGCAGAATCCCGCGGATGCGTT
>JAOTYY010000017.1 GCA_029861595.1 Gammaproteobacteria bacterium | reverse complement strand
GAATCCGGCGTTGGAGGAACTGGTCTGCCTGCCGAGACTGAAGGATTCTTTAAATCGACCCAGGCGCCAGCGGGAGAACCGGAACAGTTGGCCCTCGAAGTATGCGTCCTTGAGACCCTGGTCTGCGGCAAAGTCCTGTTCGTATTTGAAATCCAGCTTGCGAAACAATCGGCCCATGGCGAATACTCTGACCCGGCGCCACTCGGCGCTATTATCGAATTCACCTACGGCTTGTTCGAGGTCCGAATCGGCGCTCGCGAGGGTTAGATCCCCCTGCAAGCGGACACCGACCTGGATCCGAAACATGCCATCCGCAACGTCGTAACGGGTTGCGTCCTGTGCCGCGTATAGCAGTCTCTCCATCTTGGCGCCGAAACTCGTGTCCGTTTCAGGCGCGCGTTGCTCATCGAGTGCGTCCAGTTTATCGTGGAGAACAATCAGTTCCCTTCCAATGATCAACATTCGTTGCTGGATTTCGGCTGACGGCACATCGTCACCGGTTTGGGCATCGAGTTCCTCGAACTCGCGTCGCAACGTGGCGATGATCTCCAGGATTTCACTGCGGGTGAGCTCGCGATCCGGAATGTCCGTCGTCGTCGACACGACACTGGGTGCTTCGGCTGAAGTTGCGTTCGCGGTACTGGCAGCGGGCGGTGGCAGATCGGTTTGGGCATATACGATGGCCGGCGCTGCCAAAAGGCCGAAGACGACTGCACTCAGGTGAAGTACGCCAATCCGACGGCTGTATAGCAACCTGTCGCTCCACCGGTTGTACTCAATGTCGCGGAAGCGTGCCCAGTAGTCGGGCCGCGTTAGGTAGATATCTCGGATTCGCATGTGCTAGTCGGTCGCCGACGGCTTTGTATTGATTACAGACTTGATGCGCTGCGTACGCAAGGCGCGGCTGAACTGATCGTCCGTCCAGTTGACCCGGTACACTTTAAATACTTCGCCGGTCTCACCCACGCGTGCCACTATGTCGTGAGCATCCTAAACATTCGGCATGATAGGCGCTGAAGGACCTAAGCAAAGCTACTCGGCGAATTCTTTACTAAAATCGTGCTGCCGGGCACGGTTCCCCGCCTCTCAATCGTCGCTCAAAAAATTCGCAAACAGCCTTTTGACATCATTCAGCGCCAGCGCCGCATTACTCATCGTGTGTTCGTGACTGAGCGGTTCGCTGTCGGTACCGGCCGCGTAGTTGGTAATGATCGACATGGCCGCCACGCGGAGGCCCAGAAAACGCGCCATGATCACCTCCGGCGCGGTCGACATGCCCACCAGGTCTGCGCCGAGAATCTTTGCCGCGTGCACTTCTGCCGGCGTTTCGAAGTTGGGCCCGCAGAAATAAGCATAAACACCCTCATGCAACGTGATGTTTTCGCGCGCGGCGATGTCCAGGAACCGCTGACAGTACCGAGGATCGTACGCGTCGACCATATCCACGAAACGCTGCGTCCCGGCCTCGCCGAACAACGGCGAAACACCGGCGAGATTAATGTGGTCGCGAATCAGCACGACGCTGCCTGGCCCGGCGCTATCGCGCAAGCTGCCGGCAGCGTTGGTCAGCAACAGGGTCTCGCAACCGATCGCGTGCAAGGTCTCTAGCGGCGCTTTCATGGCGAATATCTCGCCTTCCTCGTAATAGTGCGCGCGGCCTTGTAGCACAGCGACGTCGTGGTTGCCAATGCGCCCCAACACCAGTCTTCCAGCGTGACCGGTCACGCCCGGTTTAGGGAATCCGGGTAACTCGCCGTAGCTGATGATCCTGGCATCGGCCACCTCATCGGCGAGTTCACCCAATCCGCTGCCGAGAATGAGGCCGATCGGCTTGTCGACAGGACCGCCGCGCTTGAGAACGATGTCCACCAGCCGTGCGACGCGATGGTCGGTCATGAAAGATTTTCCGGGCCGAACGCGTGGGGCAGCAAGTCCTGTAACGTGAACGTTGCCCGATGCCCCTCCATTCCGGCGACGTAAATGGGGACATCCGGCGCCGCGAATTCACGGATGCGTTGCCGACAGCCGCCGCACGGTGTGACCAAAGCCTCGCCGTCCCCGGCAACAGCTACGGCCGTGATCCTGGACGCGCCACCCACGACCATTGCGGCGATCGCCGAAGTTTCCGCGCAATTGCCCAACGGGTACGCGGCGTTCTCAACGTTGCAGCCCGCGTATATCCGTCCGTTGTCGGCACGCACCGCGGCTCCGACGCTGAACTGCGAGTAAGGCGCGTACGCGCTTCGCATGGCGCTGATAGCAGCTTCGATCAGTTCTTTGTCCAAGCCTCAGCGTTCCTTGACGTAGGGAATACCGATCGCCTTGGGGGCGACGGCCTTGCCGATGAACCCCGCCAGCAATACCACGGTCATGATGTAGGGCAGCGCCTGGATGAGTTGCACTGGAACTTCTCCGAAGCCCTCGATCTCCACACCTTGCAGACGGATGGCGATGGCGTCGAGCAGCCCGAACATCAGGCAGGCGCCGAGCGCGGGCAGCGGCCGCCATTTGCCGAAGATCATCGCCGCCAGCGCTATGTATCCCTGCCCTGCGCTCATTTCGCGCACAAACGATGCGTTCTGCGCGATCGACAGATAAGCACCCGCGATGCCGCACAGCAGGCCGCACATTAGCACACCCCTGTAGCGGAGCCCGGTAACCGATATTCCCGCGGTATCGACGGCCTGCGGATTTTCACCGACCGCGCGCAAACGCAACCCGAAACGCGTTTTGTAAACCACCCAGTACACGAACGGCACAGCTGCAAGAGCCACGTAGACCAGCAGATTGTGTCCGCTTAGCACCTCCGTATAGATGGGACCCAGCACCGGGACTGCACGCAGCGTTTCGGCAAGCGGGAACTCGATCGGCATGAAACGCGCAGCGGCCTGCAGGCTCGGTGTCTGACCACCGCGTGCGAACCATGCAATGCCCAGCACCACCGTCAGCCCCGACACCATGATGTTGATGGCAAGACCGCTGACCACCTGGTTGCCGCGATGGGTTATGCAGGCGAATCCGTGCAGCAGCGACAACAGGGCGGTGGCGACCATGGCGGTCAACAACGCAAGCCAGGCAGAGCCGGTAACCGCCGCGACGGTACCGGCCACGAACGCGCCGGCCAATAGCTTGCCTTCCAGGCTTATGTCGATAATGCCCGAGCGCTCCGAGAGCAGCCCGGCCATGGCGCAGAGGACCAACGGCGTGGCGACGCGCAACGCCGCATCCAGCGTCAACAATACGAACGTGTAAGACTCTGCCACGTTACGCCTCGCCGGCGCGTTGCTGTGTGAGCCCGAGTGCGACGAACGTGTACGCGCGCGCAACCCAGGGTTCGCTCATGTACGCCAGCGCACCGGAGAAAAGAATCACCAGCCCCTGGATGGTGACCACCATCTCGCGGGAAATCTTGGGCATTTCAAAAGCCAGTTCGGCGCCGCCCTGATAAAGGATGCCGAACAGCAAACTCGCGAGCACGATGCCTAGCGGGTGATTGCGCCCCATCAGCGAAACCGCGATCCCGGTGAAACCATAACCGGCAGTGAAGTTCAACAATAAGCGGTGTTGCACGCCCGCCAGCTCGTTGATGCCGACGAAGCCGGCCAGCGCACCCGAAATGCACATGGTAATAACGATGACCCGCTGCGGACGGATCCCGGCATACACCGCCGCGCGCTCCGAATGGCCAACCGTGCGCAGCGCATAGCCCCAGCGCGTGCGCCAGATATAGAACCACAGCAGCACACAGCAGATAAGCGCCCAGAAAATCGAAATGTTCAACGGCGACTTGGTAATCGCAATGCCGAACCAGGCAAACACCTCATGCATGAACGGCAGGTGTCCGCTGGGCAAAAACTCGCGGGTTTCCGGCGACATGTTGCCCGGCTCCACCAGCACGTTGACCAGCAGGTAAACCATCAGCGCCGAGGCGATGAAGTTGAACATGATTGTGGTAATCACGATGTGGCTGCCGCGATAGGCCTGCGCCCAGGCAGGTATGAACGCCCAGGCCGCGCCAAACAACGCGCCGGCGCTCAGCATGATCGGCAGCATCAGCCAGAACGGCAGCGTGTGATCGAACGCGAGTATCGCGAGACCGATACCGAGACCGCCAATGTACGCCTGCCCCTCACCGCCGATATTGAACAGCATGGCGTGAAAGGCAATAGCAACCGCGAGACCGGTGAATATAAAGTTAGTGGTGTAATAAAGCGTATAGCCGATCGCCTCGTCGTAGCCGAAAGCGCCGATGAAAATCAGTTGCACGGCATCGATCGGGTTTTCGCCGATCAACAGGATGATCAGCCCCGAAAGAAACAGCGCCATGGCGATGTTGACGACGGGAACCACACCGATCGTAACCCAGGCGGGCACGCTGACGTGTGAGGCTTTCAAGAAACAGCTTCGCTTTCAGCCGCGTCCGGGCTGGCGTTGGCCATCAGCAGGCCGAGTTGTTTCTTGTCCGCGCCGGCACCGGCGACATCGCCGACAATGCGCCCTTCGAACATGACGAGGATGCGGTCGCTGAGCGCGAGAATTTCGTCCAGTTCCACCGACACCAGTAGAATCGCGCAGCCGCGATCGCGCATGCTCAGCAGCTGACCGTGAATGAACTCGATCGCGCCGACGTCGACTCCTCGCGTCGGTTGCCCGACCAGCAGCAAAGTCGGCTCTTTGTCCATCTCCCGGGCCAACACGATTTTCTGCTGGTTGCCGCCGGAAAAGTTGGACGAGCGGAGCATCGGGTCGACCGGACGCACGTCGAACACGCGCATCATCTCGGCGCAGTCCTTGATAATCAACGGGTAGTCGAGCGCCAGCCCCTTGTTGATGCGGCCGCGGTCTTGATACCCGAGGATGGACGATTCCGAGGCGAGAAACGGCATTACCAGGCCCAGCCGGTGGCGATCCTCCGGCACGTGATTGACATGCAGGCGGCGCATGTCCTTCGGCGAACAGGGATTCTGCGGCGTTACCTGGCGGCCGTTGGCGTGAAAACTCCCGCTGTCCAGCGGCCGGATCCCGGACAGCAATTCCAGCAACTCGGTCTGCCCGTTGCCCGCGACACCGGCAATGCCAACGATCTCCCCGGCACGCACCTCGAAACTGACATCGTCCACTCGCGTCACACCTTTGGCATCACGCATGGAAACGTTTTTCACTGCAAGCACCGCCTCGCCGGGCGTATGGCTGCGATTCACATCGTGCTGTTCGATACTGCGCCCGACCATCAACTCGGCCAGCTCCTTCTGATCGGTTTCCGAGGTGCGCCGGTGCGCCACGATTTCGCCCTGGCGCATGACCGACACGAAATCGGTGAGATCCATGATCTCGCGCAACTTGTGCGTGATCAGCAGAATCGTGACCCCGCGCTCCTTCAGCGAGCGCAGTATCTCGAACAGCTGATCGGATTCCTGCGGCGTCAAAACCCCTGTCGGCTCGTCGAGGATCAAAATCTCTGCGCCGCGGTACAGGGACTTGAGAATTTCCGCACGCTGTTGCTCCCCGACCGGCAACTCTTCCACCACCGCGTCGGGATCCACCCGCAGCCCATAGTCCTGCTCGAGCCTTTCGAGTTCCCGGCGCGCCAGTGTCTTGCTTCGGCTCAGCACCGCGCCCGATTCGGCGCCCAGCATCACGTTTTCCAGAACCGAAAAAGTGTCGACGAGCATGAAATGCTGATGCACCATACCGATGCCGGCCTGCAATGCATCGTTCGCGCTCCTGATCTGCAGCGGCCTGCCGTTGATGCGGATCTCGCCTGCATCGGCTTCGTAGAAGCCGTACAGGATACTCATCAACGTCGATTTACCGGCGCCGTTTTCCCCGACGATGCCATGGATAGTGCCGGCCGCGACCCTCAAATCGACGTTGCGATTGGCGTGCACTTCACCGAAGCGTTTATCGATACCGCGCAGTTCGATCGCCGGGGGTGGATCACCTTGCGCGATGGAACCACTTACCTGACTAGCTGAGGCGATCATTGCGACAGGCGTAACTGAGATCTGACTGTGCCACGCCGGGCGTTGCACCCGGCGAGGATCTGTCCTTGAGGTGCAAAAAGCTGGCTACATCGAGCAGCTGTTGTCGCTCATGTAGTCATGAACTTTTAGTTTTCCAGCAATGATGTCAGCCTTGGCTTTATCCACGGCGCTGCGCATTTTGCTGCTGACCAGGTTGGCGTTGTGCTCGTCCATGGCATAGTCGACGCCGCCTTCGGCCAGACCCAGAACCTGTATCCCGGGTGTCCAGCCCCCTTTGTGCGCCGTGTCGAAACTATTGTAGGCCGCTACGTCAACGCGTTTGACCATTGACGTGAGCATGGTCCCCGGGTGCAGATGGTTCTGGTTCGAGTCTACACCGATGGCGAATTTGCCGGCGTCTTTGGCGGCCTGATAGACGCCCGAACCGGTGCCGCCGGCCGCGGCAAACACCACGTCCACGCCGCGATCGAACTGCCCCTTGGCGAGTTCACTGCCACGCCCGGGATCGTTCCACGCCGCCGGTGTGTTACCGGTCATGTTCTGGATGACTTCGACTTTGGCGTTAGCATGCTTGGCACCTTGCTCATAGCCGCAGGCAAACCGCCGGATCAGCGGAATGTCCATGCCGCCGACGAAACCGACTTTGCCCGTCTCTGACTTCATTGCGGCCATCATGCCAACCAGAAACGAACCTTCGTGTTCCTTGAACACCACTGACTGCACGTTGGGCAGATCGACAACCATATCGATCAGCGTGAAACGCTGTTTGGGGAATTCCTTCGCCACGATCTCCAGTGCCGGCGCTTGGGCAAAGCCGACGCCGATGATCGGATCCGAGCCACGCTGCGCCATTTTGCGCAACGCCTGCTCGCGTTGCGTTTCGTTAGTCACTTCGAATTCGCGGTAGCTGATACCCGATTCCTTTTTGAACTTTTCGACGCCGTTGAAGATGCCTTCGTTGAACGATTGATCGAACTTGCCGCCCATATCGAAAACCACGGCCGGTTTGAAATCGGCCGCGTTGCTGCTAGATACGGATACCAGCAGCGCAGCAACACCGATTAGACTCGAGAATTCACGCATGACTGTTTTTCCTCCGGTTCGGTTTTTTGGTTTGTCGATAGTCAGTGAAACAGCTAGAAACGCGCATTGCAACGTCGGCTGGGAACCGATCGGCCGGCTTTCGGACGAATAACTGCACGACGCGTTTTACAAACCCCAGCCTGAGCCGCCGCCTTTGAGTTCCCTGAAAGCACGTTACTCATTCAGCCTGTCCCTGGAATTCGCAGCGATTTTCTGGCTCATCGGCTTATCGCTCGCCTATCTGCCGGCCTGGATGCAGGCCCATGGCCTCACCAGCGTGCAGATCGGCACCATTCTGGGTCTGGCATTCTGGGGGAAAATTCCCCTCAACCTGGCCCTGGCGCATGTCGCGGATCGCAGCCGTTCGCAGAATCGCATTCTGTTGGTGATGGCTTTAGCGATTGTACTGCTGCTGCCTCAAATGTCACGGGCTGACGGATTCGCCGAAATGACCCTGATCTGGGGGATCTGCGGGGCAATGCTCGCAACCTCCATTCCGCTCTCCGACAGTCTCTGTGTGATCGCCTGGCGGAACGGCCACGTCGACTACGGGCGCACTCGGCTGTGGGGCTCGGGCAGTTTCATCGCGGCAACGGTAGGCGGCGGTTGGTTTCTGCAGACTCTCGGGTTGGATGTGTTGCCGACGTTGATGGTCAGCGGCGCCGTGTTAATGGTCGTGGCGAGCCTGACGTTGCCGAAGCCGGCCGGTCGGCAGGACACCGCGCACCAACCGTCCGCGTTGCGCAGACTGCTGCAGGGACGGCAATTCCGCAGATTCCTGTTGATCGCCGCACTACTGCAAAGCTCTCACGCGATGTTGTACGGATTCGCCACTATTCACTGGAAAGCCGCTGGGCATTCCAGCACCGTCATCGGTCTTTTGTGGGCCGAAGGCGTACTGGTGGAGATCGGGCTGTTCGCCTTCGCGGGAAACTTCAGCAGACTGTTGAGCTGGAGGCACCTGCTGCTTCTGGCGGGCGCAGGTGGCGTGGTGCGCTGGTGCGGCTTAGCCGCGACTACCGAGTTGGCGGCGCTCGTGGCACTGCAGACGCTGCACGGTCTGACTTTCGCCTGTCTGCACCTTGGCGCAATGCGGTTTATCGCACAGCATGTGGCCGAGCAGCAGACCGCAAGCGCACAATCGCTTTACGATGGCGTCGCGCTCGGATTCGTTTCCGGTATCGTAATGGTGCTGGCGGGAGAGGCCTATCTGCACTGGCAGGGTCAGGCGTTTTTGGCAATGACCGTGCTCTCGGGGAGCGCCTTGCTGCTGCTGACGGTGACTCGCGAACAGCGGACACAGCTTCGTTAGCTTTGCGATCGTACAGCAACAATCGCTGAAAGGTCTGTCCCACTCGGTCCAGGCGTGGCGCGTGGTGGCGGAGAGCAGTGCCGCGCCAGAGCGACCGCCGACACCCCGGCGAGCCGCATGCCGCTGGCCGGACCCGCGCCGAACACGATACGGTAAACCGGTATCGACGCACCCGGCATTCGCACAAAATCAAATGCTTCATCGAATTGCCCTAGGTGGCCTGAGAGAAACCGCTGCGCCGCCCAGCACGCGTGGAATGCGACGCGGCTAACGTTTCACCGCCAAGAACAGAAACCGGTTGACGCAAAAGAAGTAAGCGTCTTCTGCACCCTGTCGCTTCAGCTCGTTCAGCCAGTGACGGCTATCGGTCTCACTGACCGTCCCTTCCTTGCGGGCAAGACTGGCGAACTGGGCCAACATGCCGGCAGAATACCCTTCCCGCCTGTAACTTGTACTGAGTATCGGAAAAGCCTCGACAGCAACGACTGCAAATCCATGCTCGCGCAACAGCGGACCGAGCCGCACCGGCAAGTTGGGACTCGGCACTTTCCGACCCCAAGCCGCGGCCATCTTCGCGGACAGAGCCTGATTGTCGCTGCTCAGCACCATGCCGCGCCAATCCGTCTCCATAAGCAAGACCCGCCCACCGGGTTTGAGCACGCGGCAAATTTCTGCCAGCACCCGGTCCGTATCGTCTATGTAGAGCAGCACCTGTATGCAGGCGGCCGCATCGAACGTTGCGTCGTCGTACGCGAGATTCGTCGCATCGCCTGCGGCGAACGCCACCTGTGGCAGATCCGCGCAGCGGCGTTCTGCAAGTTCGAGCATCGCCGGGCTGGTGTCGACACCGACGACACATCCTTGCGTACCAACCTCAGTCGCCAGGTCGTGAACCAGCAACCCCGGCCCGCAACCGATGTCGATGATGTTCTCACCGCTCCTCGGCGCGAGCACTTCGAGGGTACGCATGCGCTGACGCACGACTTCGGGCGCGAGATAGGCGCGCTCGGTATGTTTTGATTCCTTTTCACCGTACTCGAAGTTGCTCGCCATCGTACCTGTTTCCTCGCTCCGCGAGTCCAAATCGACATCACAGATGCTCTGCACAAGATTTCATCGCGGCTGGCCACGCCGGTCAGCGGTTGCGTTTCAGCGCCGAATGGGGAATCGTAGCAATCGCCTGAAGCAACACTCCGTCCATAACCTCGCTGACGAGCAATAACATGAGCGACCTGGCCAACGCACTATACAGAACCCGTACCGAAGGTGGGCTGATAGACATGCGCGAGTACACGCCGCCACTCGATGAGGACGAGGCCTACAGCCTGCAGTCACAAGTGGCTGCCCTTTTCCAGTCCGAGACCGTCGGCTGGAAGCTCGGTGCTACCAATGCGAACACACTGCAGCTACTGGGGTTCGCGGAACCATTTATCAGTCCGCTGCTGGCGACACATTGTTACGGGAACGGCGCGCAGGTGCCGATATTCGCAGACCACTCACCGGCGCTGGAAACCGAGTTTCTGGTCAAGCTCGCGGCAGACCTGCCGACTCGGGATGAAACCTACACACACGGCGAAATTACCGCCGCCATAGAGTACGTCTGTCCCGCCTTCGAGATCGTGGCATGTCGCGTGGCAGGCGGCCTCAGTGAGGCCGGTCTGATGCTGATCGCGGACGGCGCGGTCAACCACTCCATGGTGCACGGCGAAGTCGTCGAAAACTGGCGGCAGGCCGATCTTTCCAACCACTCTCTGCACATCGAAATAGACGGCGTCGAAGCCGCAACGGGATCGAGCAATCTGCTGTTATGGGGAAACCCTCTCGGCGCGGTAGCCTGGCTCGCCGCGCACCCGTATCTGGGGGCTAGAGGCCTGCGCCGCGGCGATCACATCATCACAGGCACCTGCGGCGGCTTGATACCAATCGAGCCCGGATCCAGCGCCAAGGCTGATTTTGGCGCGCTGGGCACAGTGACAATCTCAGTATGCGCCGCGTGATTTGCGAACCGAGCTCCCGCTTCGTGCGCGACATCGAACCCAGGTTATACAGTGAGCAAATGCACGGTGAACGGCTGCTTATTGTCCCGCCCCCTGTACCAGACGCTGCGCAACTCAGCGGATCTTGCTCTGGAGACGTATCAGGCGGTCGCAAATGAGGAGTTGCCAGCGGTGGGCGTAGAAGGCGTCGTCGTCGAAGACGCCGAAACCGCATTGCAGGCTCGGCTGCGAGCGCTTCAGGAAGCGACCGCACACGCGCTCGGACGCCTTGGACACCCGCCGTACGAGCTAACGCTTGCCGCCCGCGATGCGGGCTGAATCGGGGTGCGCACGCAGGCGGCCCATGGCCCAGACGCCGAAAAACGGACCGACCGCGAGTGTAGCAAAAGCAAAACTCCAGCCGACCGTATCCACCATCGTCGGTACCAGGTGCACGGTGGCAAGCGTCAGCAGAAAACCGACGCTGGTCTGCATGGTCAGCATGGTGCCCACCGTTCCGGGCTCGGAGAGTTCCACGATCGAAGCAGAGAACTGGGCGGAATCAGCGATCACCACCACACCCCAGACCAGGGCGACCGAGAACACCAGCCACGGTGCGGCACCGAACAGGAACCCGATGGTGATCGCGCATGTCCCGCTCGCCGCCATGGCACCCATGGTGAGCGCGGTGCGTCCGATACGATCTGCCAGCACACCTCCGAGCACGGCCCCAATCGCGCCTCCCACACCGATCACCGCAAAAGCGGCCAGGCGCGACCACAACGCCGGCTCCAGCAGGTGCCCGGTAAAACTCGCGTGCAGGAACAGCGCCAGCCACGCCCACATCGCGTAGAGTTCCCACATATGACCGAGATAGCCGAAGTTTGCCAACCTGAGTGCTGGTTTGGCATAGGCGTTCAGCGCGATCCTCGGATCGAAACGCGGCGAGAGGCCGAGGTTCGGCCCGATGCGTACCAGATTGATAGCAAATGCGGCGCCCAGCGCCACCAGCGACGTCGCGGCAATCGTGAAACGCCAATCGATCCCGCCCATGGCGTTGAACAGATGCGGCGCCCCCGAACCGAGCGTCAGGGCCCCGACCAGCAGTCCGACCAGCAGCCCGATGTCGCCCTTGGCCCAGGTGATGGCGAGCTTCATGCCGATGGGATAAATCCCCGCCATGGCGGCGCCGGTTACGAAACGGCAGACAATTACCACCGGTGAAGTCGGCTCCACGAGCAGAATGACTGCATTCGCCGCCGCCGCCAGTAACGTGCAACTCATGAAGAAACGCCGCATGTCGAGCCGGTCCGCGAGACCGAACATCGCGCTCAGCAACGTGCCTGCCACGAATCCGGTCTGTACCGAGGACGTGTACAGTGAGGCAAGCGTGGGCCCGATATCGTATTCGGCGCGCAGCGAAGGCAGCACCGCCGACGCCGAAAACCACAGCGCCATCGCGGCCACTTCGCACAACGCCAGCAGGATCAGAGACCAAGCTTTCACAGACACACTGAGCGCCTCTAAAGATCGAACTGTGCTGATTCACGCAATTACGGAAACACCATTGGCTGCGGGCGCGTCTTTTCTAAGGTGAGGTGCGCGCTGCCGCGATCGTAGTTATCGGGCTGCCGCAAACCTGCCATAAACAGCGCAGCTGTTCCACAATGGGGGTTTCCTCTGGCAAGGAGAACACCATGGACTATCGGACAGAGACCGACACAATGGGGGAACTTAACGTCCCCGCCGACAGGTACTATGGCGCGCAAACGGCGCGCTCGATGATCAACTTCAAGATCGGTGGCGACCGGTTTCCTCGCGAATTGATCAGGGCGATGGGAATCCTCAAAAAAGGTGCGGCACTGACTAACAAGGAACTCGGTGTGCTCTCCGCCGACAAGGCGGACCTCATCGTGCGTGCGGCAGACGAGGTGATCGATGGCAGGCTCGACGACCATTTCCCGCTGGTGGTATGGCAAACCGGCAGCGGTACGCAAACCAACATGAACACCAACGAGGTGATAGCAAACCGTGCCATCGAGCTGGCCGGCGGTGAACTCGGTAGCAAAAAACCTGTCCATCCCAACGACGATGTGAACAAAGCGCAGTCGTCCAACGACACTTTCCCGACCGCAATGCATATCGCAGCGGCCGAGCAGCTCAACCGCCGCCTGGTACCGATGGTGAAACAGCTGCGCGCTACCTTGCACGGCAAGGCAGAGGCGTTCAACGGTATCATCAAGATCGGACGTACGCACCTGATGGATGCTGTACCGCTCACGCTGGGCCAGCAGTTTTCGGCTTACGTGCAGCAGCTCGATAACGATCTGCAGCGAATCGAACCGGCCCTCGATGGACTCTACGAATTAGCCCTCGGTGGCACTGCGGTCGGCACCGGCCTCAACACGCACGCGGCATTCGCGGAAAAGGCGGCACAGCATATTGCGCGAATTACGGGACTGCCCTTTCGCAGCGCGCCCAACAAATTCGAGGCGCTCGCTGCCCACGATGCTGTGGTGTTCGCGAGCGGTGCGCTCAAGACACTGGCAGCGTCTCTGATGAAGCTCGCGAACGACGTGCGCTGGCTCGCGTCTGGACCGCGTTGCGGAATCGGCGAGTTGACGATTCCTGCTAACGAACCGGGAAGCTCCATAATGCCGGGCAAGGTCAACCCGACGCAATGCGAAGCGATGACGATGGTGTGTGCACAGGTAATGGGCAACGATGCTGCGATCAATATCGGCGGCATGTCGGGCAACTTCGAGCTCAACGTCTTCAAACCGATGATGATCTTCAACCTGCTGAATTCCACGCGTCTGCTCGCCGACGCCTGCGAATCGTTCGATGAGCACTGCGCGGCCGGCATCGAGCCGAACGAAACCACAATCAGCCACTACTTGAACAACTCGTTGATGCTGGTGACCGCGCTCAATCCGCACATCGGTTATGACAACGCCGCCAAGGTGGCCAAAAAAGCATTCGCAGACGACAGTACGCTGCGCGAAGCTGCGATTGCCCTCGGCCTGCTCACGGGTGAACAGTTCGACGATTCGGTACGCCCGGAAGATATGCTCGGGCCGAGGGAGTAACGGACGGTACAAACTGTCACGGAGACACGCAATGATCGGTGCAATAGCAGGTGACATCATCGGTTCGGTCTACGAAGCATCCCCGATCAAAACCACCGAGTTCCCTCTATTCCATGCAAAGAGCCGCTTCACGGACGATACCGTGCTCACGGTAGCGATTGCGAACGCAATAGTAGAAGGCAGCGGTTACCGCGATGCCCTGCGCGACTTTGGCAGACGCTATCCGGATGCTGGCTATGGCGGCTCGTTCATAGGATGGCTGTTCGCCGATGATCCAAGGCCCTACAACAGTTACGGCAACGGCGCCGCGATGAGGGTCAGCCCGGTCGGTTTCGCATTCGAACCGCTGGAGGTTGTTCTCGATCAAGCGAAACTCACCGCGGACGTCTCGCACGATCACCCGGAAGGCATCAAAGGCGCGCAGGCAACGGCAGCCGCTGTGTTTCTCGCCCGAACCACGCACGACAAAGACCTTATCAAGCAGGAAGTCACCGCGCGTTTCGGGTACGACCTCGATCGCACTCTCGAACAGATTCGCCCGACCTACGGCTTCGACGTCAGTTGCCAGGGTTCCGTTCCACAAGCCATTGTCGCGTTTCTTGAATCCGATTCCTGGGAATCGGCGGTACGCAACGCAGTCTCACTGGGCGGCGACAGCGACACGCAAGCCTGCATCGCGGGTGGTATCGCAGAGGCGTTTTACGGACAGCTGGAGGATTCAGTCATTGCGGAAGTGGAAACCCGGCTGTCCGCGGATCTGCAGGCCGTGGTTGCACGGTTTGCCGACTTCACGGCCCATCATGGTACCCGAGCGTAACTGACCCCTCGCGAAGTGGAACTGGCGGGACTCGCGATGCTGCTTGAGGCAACCGAGTCACTATTATCCGAAAGCGGCCGACTCGCGCGGGTTGTTTTTCGCCCGCGCCTCGCCAGCAGCGCCTGCGGGCAACTCATCCTGGTCCCATCGTTCGATCAGATATTTACGGTTACTCAGGCAGAAATCCACGAACGTTTCCTCCTGAATCATCAGCCGCAGCGTCGTTGGAAAGAACTCGTACAGCATGGAGAACGTCTGCGCCATGGCCTGGTCATCCTCGATGGTCTGTTCGCCAGCGGCCCGATCTTTTCGCCCACCAGCGCCTTGATCCTGGGAACCTGCTGCTCGATTTTCTCAACACCTTTTTTGCCGAGTTCGGGTACTTCGTCGACGATTCCCCTGGCGCGGTCTCTGATTTTAGCGACTGCCGATGTCCACTGCTTGTTATCCGGTTGCACTCCGGCAGTGCCCCCGATCCGTTCGGTATGGATGGTTACCGTGTGCGTGATGGAATCGGTTTCGGCGATCGCGTGCCTGACCAGCGCCACGCGCAACAGTTGCCCTTTTACCTCAGCCGCGCCCCAGCGCGCGGTGTCAATCACGTCACCACACAAAAACGACATCAATGGTTGCGCGGACATGAAGGAAGCCAGTACTTCGTCCGAGGTGTCGGGTGCGAGAATTTCCAGGACAAATGTCGTGGGCTTCATGCGGGACCTCCCATCTAGGGGTCAGTATTGGCAATTCGGTTCCGTTGCGCCGTGACTTACGTTACCCAGGGGCCGTGAGTAGTTCACACGCACAGAATCTTGTGCAGACAGAACGCGCAGACGCTGTGCTCAGTTGCAACGCAGCATCCATGCCGCGTTCACCGGGCCACATGGGCCGTCATCTACGCCAGAATCGAGTCGCTGGATCGCATTGATTGCATTGTGGCTCGGCCAATTTAGCCGTGTGATGGTTTGAAAAACTCTGTCACATGTGTTTATTAGGTACGAACTTCAGGTTCACGCCATTTCCGGCTGGTCTGATTACTCAGGGAACGGTACTTCCCCGCCGGGCAATCCGCCGCGACCATCGCCGTGCTTTGACGTTATCGCCGCCCGCAGGAGGTCGTCATGTCCAGTCAGTTTCGCCGTACACGTATCGTCGCCACCCTCGGCCCGGCCAGCAGCAGTCCCGAGATGATTCGCAAGTTGATCGCCGCCGGTGTGAACGTGTTCCGCCTGAACTTCTCCCACGGCGAAAGGCAGATGCACAAGGAAAACGTGGAATCCATCCGTGCGCTGAGCGACGAAGCCGGACTGCCGGTGGGGATACTGCAGGATCTGCAGGGTCCGAAAATCCGAGTCACAACGTTCGCCGACGGTGCCGCCGAACTCGAGCCGGGCGATGAATTCACGTTGACCTGCGACGATGACAGCCCCGGCGACAATACGCGCGTCGGTGTCACCTACACCGGACTGTGGGAGGACGTAAAAGCAGACGACATCCTGCTGCTCGACGACGGGCGGTTGTCGCTTGAGATCGCTGCCGTGCGTGACTGCCGCATAGAAACCCGGGTAGTGCTTGGCGGCACCCTGACCAACAACAAGGGAGTCAACATCCCCGGCTCCAACCTCAGCATTCCGGCACTCACCGACAAGGACATCGAAGACCTGGGATTCGGTGCGGAACTGGACGTCGACTGGCTGGCCATGAGTTTCGTGCGCAACCGCGACGACCTGCTGCTGGCACGCCACTATCTCAATCGCGCCGGTTCCAAAGCCAAGCTGATGGCGAAAATCGAAAAGCCCAGCGCCGTAACGAATTTCGACGAGATCCTGCGTGAAGTGGACGGCGTCATGGTGGCGCGCGGCGATCTCGGTGTCGAACTCTCTTCGGAAGACGTACCCAACGTGCAGAAGCGTCTCATCCGCGCCTCGCAGGAAGCCGGCAAACCGGTGGTCACAGCCACGCAGATGCTGGAAACCATGGTGACCAATCCACGCCCTACGCGTGCCGAAGCAAGCGACGTCGCCAACGCGATTCACGACGGCACCGATGCTGTGATGCTGTCCGCGGAGACGGCGGTCGGCGAATACGCCGAGGAGGCGGTGAGAATGATGGATCGCATTGCGCGTTCCGTGGAAGCGGACGCCGAGTACCAGCGCGCGCTGCGCGAGAAACACCCGCCTCCGCAGGAAACCATCGCCGACTCGGTAGCACTCGGCGCATGCCAGATGGCGCATAACCTGTCCGCCAAGGTGATCATCACGTTCAGCATGAGCGGTACGACCGCCTTGCGGGTATCGCGTAACCGTTTCGAAATTCCGGTGATGGCTATCTCGCCCAACCCGCGAACCTATCGTCAACTCAGCATGTCGTGGGGCGTGATGCCAGTGCGCGGTGATCAGGTACACAGCACCGACGACATGGTGAAAATCGCCAACGAGTGCATCCGCATGACTGAACTCGCCGCGGTAGATGATCTGTATGTCATCACGGCCGGCGTTCCGTTCGGTGTGCGCGGTTCAACCAACCTCATCTGGGTCGAGCACGTGCAGTGACCTCGGATCGTCGACAGATGTACAACTCGCCGTTATTCTGCACGCGGACATCGCCGGTTCTACGGTGCTCGTCCAGCACGACGAAGCACTTGCTCACTAACGAATCACCAAAGCGGCACATATCGGCGCGACTTTTGCTCACTAATCTATTGGATCGCACGGGGGTCAATCGCGTGACGCTTGCATTGATCGCGATCGGGCAACGAGTGCGTTTTGTGAATAAAGCAGGGCAACGGCTTGTGAGATTGCACATCGCGCCTGTTATTCTGCTGCCCGTTACTTCATTCTCGAGTCCGCATGAACGACGCAACTACCCAATCTGACAGTGCCCAGGCACTCAAGGCTCTGTATCGCAACCTCAATCAGGTCATCCTGGGCAAAAGCCAGTCGGTGCTGCTGTTGTTGACCAGTCTGCTGGCCGAGGGTCACTTGCTCATAGAGGATGCGCCTGGGCTGGGTAAGACAACGCTTGCCAAGGCGTTGGCACGCTCGCTGGGTCTGGAGTTTGGCAGGGTCCAGTGCACACCCGACCTGATGCCCAGCGATATCACCGGCATCAACGTGTTCGACCAGTCGCAGCGAGCCTTCAAGTTCCTGCCCGGACCGGTGTTCTGCCAGATACTGCTGGCGGACGAAATCAACCGCGCGACGCCGCGCACGCAGTCAGCCCTGCTCGAGGCGATGGCGGAACGCACGGTCACCGTCGATCGGGAAACGCACGTTCTCAGCAACCCGTTTTTTGTCATCGCGACGCAGAATCCCCTGGAGTATGCCGGAACCTATCCGCTGCCCGAAGCTCAGCTTGACCGTTTTTTCATGCGCATAGGACTCGGGTACCCGACACACGAGACAGAAACCGCGTTGCTGACCGCCAACATGCACGATGAGCCGTTGCAGCAAGTCACGGCGGTTATGAGCGCCGAGGAACTGCTGCAGCTCCAGCAGCGTGTGAAAAACATCGCGATCAGCGAGCCGATGCTGAGTTATATAGCCCGTATCGTGCAAGCTACGCGACAACACGAACGCGTTACCATCGGTGCCAGCCCGCGTGGCAGTCTTGCACTGATGAACGGCGCCCGAGCACTGGCGTTTCTGAAAGGGGACAAGCACGTAACACCCGAGCATGTGCGCAGCCTGGTGATTCCGGTACTGGGTCACCGCATACAGCTAAAAGACAGCAGGCCAGGCAGCCATGCAAGCGGTGTGTTTCTGACGAAGCTCCTGGATAACGTTGCGCTGCCCGATTTTCCGCAAGCCACGGAATCCGCGGATGGAATTGTCTAGGGACCTCAGTCCGCAATTCAAGGCTTTACTCGAGCCACTACGCAAACACTTCACACCTTACCGTTTCTGTTGGGTTCTCACTGGCATCAGCTACCTGATCGCGTGGAACCGCGGCATCGCGCTGCTTTATGCGGTGGTCGCATTGACGCTGGCGGCATTGCTGCTGTCGCACGTACTGGCCTGGGCGAACATGCGCGGTTTGCGGGTGATACGCGACAGGGCGGTCGCACCGGCACCGGGTGAGACGCCGCTGCTCCGTTACCGTCTGCGGGCACCCGGAAGACGGCATTTCCTGCTGATCGACGAGCCGCAACTGGCAACGGTTACCGGCACGATGATCGCACAATTCGATCGCGAAACCGTGATCGAACGCGAACTCGGCGAACTTCACCGTGGTGTTTACCCATTGAGCACCCTGCATGTTTCGAGCGCTTATCCGTTCGGTCTGTTCTCCCGGGAACGTGAGGTCGTTCAGAAACCGCATAAGCTTGTCGTTTACCCGCGCCTGCACGACGTGTTGCGCTTGCCAGAACCGCTCGTGCAAGCGCACACTGCGGATGCCGAAGCAGTGTTGCAGCGCCGCCGCGGTTGGGAGGAATTCGCCGGCGTGCGCGAGCAACGGCCAGGCGAGAGCTTGAAACATGTACATTGGCGTGCCAGTGCGCGCCAGAACCAGTTGATGGTGAAGGAATACGAAGCGCTGGACGTACCCGGCATGCTGATCGTGCTGCCACAACAACGCGGTTTCGAATGTGGCACGGTGCCGCACAGCTGCTTCGAGTACGCAATTGAACTCGCTGTGTCTCTGACACGGGCCGCTTGCCATGCCGGACATCCGGTACATTGCGTCAGCTATGGCAAACGCGAACGGCAACTGCATCTGGCAGCGCACACCACCGAAATGAGCCCGATGCTGGAATGGTTCGCGCACGCTACGCCGGACGGTACCGTGCAACTGACGGAAGCCGTGGCGCGTGCACGCCACAAATTCGCCCACCCCGGCTGGCTCGTCACTTTCCGCCACGACGGCGACGCGCTCGATATCGGCCGACACGGAGCGCGGCATCTGGATTTTACTTTTGCTGCGCAAAGTTTCCGCGAACCTCACGCTGAAAAAACGGATTCGTACGTAAACGTTTCGCTGTCCGTGGTTCGCTATCACGTGACGTGTCATGCCTCGTTACCGACATTGTTCTTATGATCATTAACGATCCCAGGATCTATCGTGCGCAGGCATCGGCTCTTGCGGTCACCGCGATCGGCGCTCTGTGGACGGTGATGGGTTCCCCAGGTCTGGCACTGGGACTGGCGATCGCTGTGGCGGGGTTCGCCATCCTGCACCGGGCCTGGCAGCGGCGTGACCGCGAACCAGACGCGAAAGCAGCGGAATACATCGCTGCCTGCGGCCTGGCCGCTGCGGTGATGGTTTTCATCATGAGCGGGCTCGCCCACGCGCTCATCGTACTGCTATTGGGCACGCAGTTGGCTCTGAATGCACTGCTCAAAGAACACCGTCAGCTGAAGTTCGGGTGGATGACGAGTTTCGTGACCTTGATGCTCGGCGCAGTCCACGCGACGACCAACAGCTACCTGCTGGTATTTTGCCTGTTCACGCTCTTTTTGTTGCGGGGTGTCGGTTATGCGTGGTTGGACCGGCACAATCACAGCCGCGAAAAAGTGCAGTGGCCGGTAGCAGCGCAGGGGCGCATCGTCTGCGCCTGGCTGTTCTCGGTGTTCGTTTTGTATCTGTTGACACCTCGGCTGGACGCGCTGCTGTGGGGCGCCGGAGGCACAATGAGTGGCTCCGGCTACTACAACCGTGACTGGGAACGCCAGGCGCAACACATTGGCGATACCGACCCGAGCGGTGCCTCGCTATCTCAGGAAGGGCGGTCGCAACACAGCGGCGAGGAAGTTGGTCACGGCACGCGCGAAAGCGGCACTTCCGGATCAAGCGGCTATCACGGCTTCAATGAAAGCCACTTCGATATTACTCAGCCTGACTCAGGCAACGGACGGGTAAGCAACGTCAAAGTACTGTCCATGCAGGCACCCCACAGTGCTTACTTGAGGGTGCGTTCATTCGATCGGTTCGACGGTACTAGGTGGCATACCACGTTAACCGGCCACCAGCTCTGGCGCGGTGACTCAGGCCGCTTCAGTTTTAACAACGGTCCTCACCTGGCGCCTAACTTCAACCAGCAGATACAAGTGCTCGCGCCGCTGGCGCCAGCCATTCCCGGCGCGGCGCCGGCGGTTGTCCTGCACTTCCCGGCGGCCGCGCTGCGCCGGACCGAATACGGCACCTTTGAAGCGCCGCGCGGTTTGCAGCCGGACACCAGGTACACTGTGGAAAGTAGGATTGCGCGCCATGACGGCCGGTTTTACGATCGCATCTCACCGCCACCTAGGCCTCAGGACACCGCGTTGCCGGACGATTTTGATCCACACATCGCGCGATTGGCTAAAGACGTGACAACCGGCTCCGCGAACGCACGCGAACGGGCGATTGCATTGGAGACACACCTCCGCACTCAGTACCAGTACAGTCTGTCGACCGCCTTCACGTCGCAGAATCGCACACCGTTGAGCGAGTTTCTGTTCGAAACTAAACACGGTCATTGCGAATTTTTTGCCGCCGCGCTGGCGGTAATGCTGCGTAGCCTGGAAATTCCCACGCGCCTGGCTACGGGTTATTCGGCCACTACCTATAACCCGATCACGGGGCGCTACGAAATTCGCGTGCTGGATGGACACGCGTGGGTGGACGCGTGGATTGACGATGCATGGATGCTGCTCGAACCAACGCCGTTCTACCCGCTGCCGCAACCACGAGAGGGACAGTTGACGGCAGCACAGATCGAGACCTACCTCGAGCGACTCGAAGAAATCGACGATGCAATGGACGAAACCGGCGCGCGCGAGATCGATCTCCAGCGTCTGCTGCTGATGTTCTGGCAATCGGTCATCGAAACGGCGAATCTGATTATCGCGGCGTTCGCCTGGATGTTACTGACGCTCTGGCCTGCGTGGCTGCTGTTCGCGGGTCTCGCGCTCGCGAGCTATGCAATCTGGCGCTGGCGGCGTGATGCACTGCTGGATTGGCTGGCTGACCAGCGGATTCGCCGTTACCGTTTCGTGCAGGGCACTGCCGATTTTCATTTCGTGTTCGCCGTGGTGCAAAATCGCATGTCACGGCGAGATTGCACGCGCTTACCCGGGCAGAATCTTGCCAAGTACTGCGCGAACTTACTCGACGGGGGATATCTCAGCCACCGCCACCAGGCGTTGCACACCGCCACCCACGAATGTTTTATCGAAGCAAAGCCCTGGCAGAAGGATTGGCGTCCGCTGTTACTGGATTTTTATGCCGATATAAAACGCGGCACCACCACGCGCGATCGCGTGCACCGTCGATAACATACTCAACCACCCTCTTCCGGCGCCATGCCTTTAGCCCTCAGTTCCTCGATCGCATCGGGGGTTTTCTGCAGATGCTCGAGACCCATGCCGCGCAGCACATGGTCCGCCTTGGTGAACTGAATTTTCGTATAGGTGGTGAGCTCCACACGATTGCCCCAGGGATCCAGGAAATCCAGAAAGCGGCCGTCGAGCAGCTCGACACCCATCTCTTTCAGGGTTCTGCGCGCCAGCTCCTTGTCGTCTACTGCGATGCCGAAGTGCCGTCGGTTGTCGGGTGAAGGGTTCGACCCCTTGGTGAAATTTATGAACTGATCGCCGAAATAAATGAACGCGGCAGTGTCGCTGCGGCTGTTGATTTCGAAATCCAGGAAACGCGCGTAAAACGCCAGCGCCTCGTCGATGTCGCCGACTTCCAGCGCTACGTGATTGATGCCGACGGCGCGGGCTTTATCAACCGAAGATTCTTCCCTCATGCTCTACCTCCGACATCACGGGCCGGTTTGCACCAACAATCGTGTCCGGCTGCGAACCGCCGGATCTTCGCAATCTTACTAAAGCGGTGTGTATTTGGAACACCGGTCGGCGCGAAGCAAATCGCAACCATGATATTGTTGCCCGACGGTGCACACAAGTCAGTATTAGCGCGTTTTATGCTAGACCGGCGCGATCATGATCGAAGTATGGGGACGCAGGAATTCCAACAATGTCATGCCCGTGATGTGGACACTGGGGGAATTGCGGCTGCCCCACGTGCGCCACAACTTCGGGGGCACGTTCGGCGGCTTAGACAGTGACGACTACCTGTCACTCAATCCGAACGGCAGGATCCCAACACTGAGAGACCGCGATTGTGTGGTGTGGGAGTCGAATGCCATCGTACGCTATCTCGCCGCGCGATTCGGCGAGGGTAACCTCTGGGATGCCGACCCGGGACACCGCTCACTGGCAGACCGCTGGATGGACTGGCACAAGACCACTTTTCCACCGAAGTCGCCCGACCGTTACGAGGCGATATCACATCAAAGGCGGACCCCGGTCCGCCTATTTTTTACTCGTGCGCAACTTCAAACGGGTACTGTCCGGTTTGCCGGCGCCCGCTCCCGCCTGCGCCGGTGCGCATCCAGTATCGCCCTACGCCTGGCGTATAAACCTTTCAGGCGCAGGTAGTAGTCGGACGCGGCCGGGTCCTCATAACGGGTCAACTTCAGCATTTTCAGTTCCCGCTCCAGTTGCATCACTTCGCGCTCCAGGCGCATATCACCGGTATTCATAGGCTGATCCTTCAGTTGTGGAGGCGTGGCAGAGACTTGTAAGCTCCCAACATCTTTTATACGTGCTCACTTTTTGCCGGTCGGTAGTTGTTTACTGCAATCTTTGTAGGGCATGGCGGCAAACTGCGTCAGACGAACACTGACAATGCGCCGTAATCGCACCAGAACTGGCATATAGCCCCGGCTCTTCAAAACGTGACGATAGGACCCGACTCAGCGACCGAGCAGGCATACTTTACCAAAGGCTGGTACCGATTCGCATACGATCCGGTACTGGCGCAATGGATCGAACTTACGCTGGAGGCAGCACGCTCAGCGGTGGCCGCACCCGAGAACGCCGAATGGCTGCGTTGTGGAGGCACCTGGTTCGCGGGCGTCAACGTGCTGCCCAACAACGCATTCGGCGCGGTTGCGGGCGGGACGGCGGTCGCCGGGCAGGCGATCGATTTCGTTCGCGGCGCGCTCGGTCAGACAGACCCGACCTGGGACCGCGCACAGGTCTCGGTCGTTTACCCTGGCTATCCGCTGCCGATGGTCTCCGAGTCCACCGCCGCGTATCACTACCGCCGCGACCGCGATGCTGCCCATCTCGACGGGGTGCTGCGCGTGGGGCCGCAAAAACGCAGGCATCTTCGCGAACATCATGCTTTCATTCTCGGCATACCGATGGTCCAAGTGAGCACCGATGCCTCACCGCTGGTGGTGTGGGAGGGTTCGCATGACATTGTCCGGCGCCGGTTTCGGGACTATCTGCGCGACACGCCGCCTGCGGACTGGCCGGGCGTCGACATCACCGAATTATACCAAGCCACGCGCAAAGAAATATTCGTCGATTGCCCGCGGGTGACAATCACCGCACGCCCGGGCGAGGCTTACCTGGTTCATCGCCTCGCCCTGCACGGTATCGCACCCTGGACAACCTCCGCGTGCACCGGACCCGATGGCCGAATGATCGTTTATTTTCGCCCGGATATCGGCGGCGCCCAGCCATGGCTGTTCGCGCGGTAGCGGTCCTATCACCCCTGTCGCTTTCCTCCTTCTACCTCCCACCTGGGAGAGGAGCCCAGTGATCTCATTCCCCTGCCCCCTGGAGAGGTCCAGATTTCCTCGTTCCCACCCTCCCCTCCCAAGGGCAAGGGTCCATTTTGAAGCAGGCCCACCAGCCAGCATTTTCACGCTGCTTGCGTCCCCGTGGGAAAGGATTACTCCGGGCGTCCTGCCCTTCGCCCGTTGGGCCAGATACCGCTGTTCAAATCGTTCCCGACGATTTAGTCGCTTATCAGGGGCAATCTGGCCAAACAGATTGGCCGCTCCGCTTTCGCGGCATAAAGACAGATCGGCCGCACAAGCATAGCCGGACTATGGCTCAAGGGCGATCGTTCCCAGTCAATGTCTTTATGGGGTGACGGCAGATTTTTGCTGCAAGTGAATAGGTACCGACTGTACTCTGGCAACAATTCACAACTATCTTTCTAAACGGTTGATTTGTTTCCGCAAACCCGGAGAGATAGAAAAAGTCATTGAACACGCACACCGTGAGTGGATTACAATTGCGAACATCAAGTTGAGCGGGACCACAGCATGGTGCCCCCCCGTAAACCCGACAGCGAGAAACTCGATCGACTCGTCGCAGACGTGCAGCAAGCGCGTACCGATAGAGAGCGGGGTTACAGGGCCCAGGCACTGAAAATGTATCCGTGGGTCTGCGGGCGCTGCGGACGGGAGTTCACGAACGCCACGGTGCGAGAACTCACGGTACACCACCGTGATCACAACCATGACAACAATCCGCCCGACGGCAGCAACTGGGAACTCCTGTGTCTTTACTGCCACGACAACGAGCACTCCCGACTGGTCGATGCGGCGGCGGGTTCGGTGGCGCACGATTCCGCGGATTCGAGCGCAACGCATAAGCCGTTTGCGGAACTTGAGGCGTTACTTAAACGCAACGAACGGCCCTAGCCGCTGTGTTGCGCGCTGCTCGTGTCCCGCTGGGGAAAGGCGTTGCCTTATCCTGCGTGCGGCGCTGGCCGGCGGGCGAGAATAAATTCTGAAGATTTCGATAAAACACCTCGTAAAACTGACCGGGGTGTCTATACTGGACGGACCCACCTATCACAAAGGAGCGTTTCGACATGCCAAGCGTCAAAGAAGTAAGCGCCAAGAAAAAAGCTGCGGGCAAGAAGAGGTCTTCGGCATCCGTAAGCACAACGAAAAAGAAATCGGCGCCCGGAAAGAAAAAGACGGCCAGCAAGAAAAAATCATCAACGAAACGCGAGGCGACGGCGCGACGCACCGCGCTTGTGAAACAACTGCGAGCAGACCTGAAAGCAACACGGGCGGCTCTGCGTGAAACCCGCTCGAATGCGCGCGATGCATTAAAAGCGGCAGGTGACAGCGCCAAATCCGAGGCGGCGCTGTTGCGCGAGCAACTCGCCGATGCAATGCGGCGCGAGAATCAGCTGATGAAGCTGTTCGAGAAAAAGGCCAAGGTTATGGTTCAGGCCGGCGAACGCTGGGAGCGACAGCAGATCGCGCGCATCAAAAAAGCCATCAAGCGCCGTAAATAGTTCCGGGTGATTGTGTGCGCCTGGCCCGACCAGGCGTTCCCGGGAGTTGCTAGATGTCGGGATTCACCCCTTTGCTTTTCAACATGCCGAGCAGTTCTTCCACGTTCGGGCAGCGCTCTTCAATGTCCTTGGCCATCATCCAGTCGAGAATCAGCTGGTGGTCGGCGTTGTGGGAAGCCAGTTTAGGCACCGGGTCTGAAATATGTGCCATGCATACCTCCAGCGCGTTCTTGGAGGTGTAGGGTTTTTTACGTTCCAGCATCTCGAAGAACATGATCCCGAGGCTGTATATGTCGCTGCGTTCATCGACGACCTTGCCCTTGGCCTGTTCCGGGCTGAGATAGTGGGGCGTGCCGTGCACCGTGCCCGGTAGAGTCAGGTTCTCTGTCGATTGCAGCTGTTTGGCCATGCCGAAATCGATCAATGCGATGGAGTTGTCCTCGCGCAGCATGACATTGGCAGGTTTCAGATCGCGATGCAGGATTTTCAGTGCGTGGAGCTCCTGGAGCGCCGTGGCGATTTTCTGCAAAAAAGCCACGCTTTCCTCGATGCTTAACGGCTCGCGCATCCGAGTGCGCAGATCGCCGCCTGGAAAGTATTCCAGCGCAATGAACACTTCTTTCTTCGTGCGACCGAAATCGTAGGTCTTCACCACCGACTGCGAGTCGATGGTCGACACCAGGCGATATTCCTGCTCAAATCGCTCATACAGCTTGTTGGCGGCATTGCTCTTGCTGACCCGCAGCACTTTCAGCGCGACGTCGTGGCCCAGCTTTTCGCTGTAGGCAAGACACACGGACGCTACCCCGCCTTTGCCGATCGGGTTGATGATGCGATAACCGTCGATCGAGGGTCCGCCGCGCAAGGCATCGGATTTTGATTTACCAGCGTCCGGCCTGGACTTCGACTTCGGTTTTGTCGCCTTCTTCTCTTTCAGCTTTTCAGCCGCCGGATCCTGCTTGTTGCTTGCGGGATCCTGCGTTTCGCCCGTTGCCCCATCGGGTTTGTCAGTCGTCGCCTGATCCTGTTTCGCGGTAGATCCGGGACGTTCTGCAACCGCCTTTTCAGGATCCTTTCGAGAGATGGGCGGCTCTATCACCGGTTCCTGTTCATCGGACTCGTCGCTGTTCGGATCTGCGGAAGAATAGTATTCCAGGCACTCGCTGATCGACGTAACTATCAGATCGTGCTTCAGCAACCTTTTGGGCAGGAAGTCCTTGGCGCCGCCCTTCATGTATCGCACCGCCAGCAGTTCGTCGCTCGGATCGGCAATGACGATGCATGGGGAACTTGCGATGGCGGCGGCGGCGCGAAACCAGATCTGGGCATCCGCGGAGTTCGCGGCTTGCTGCAGGGTCATGTGATCAAGCACGAAACAATGCGGATTGGCCGCTTCGTCCATGTCACCGAGGCTTGCAAGGCTTTCTATTTCAGCCTCTGGCCACGCTGTCGTTATGTGGTGCGCCATAAGCGTGCGGAACTGCTCATCTGCATCCAGCAGAACGACATTTATCGAATCTTGCGATGCCTCAGCCATACAGACCTGCTCCTTGTGCGCGGCACGCGCGAAATGCCCGGTGATACTTCCACTGCAGCGGCACGGTTCGGAAAACCTTTACCCGGCACGGTTGGCGGTTTCACCGGTCGCCCTGATCCACTGTCATGCAGGGTCTGTATGCCGTCCCCCCCTGTAACCAGGCCGTGCCAGGTCCCGGTCAATCGCCGCGACTGGCCAGCCACTTCGGGTGCTGTATGGAGAAATCCGCAACGATCAGATCGTAAGGTACGTCGGCGAACGGTCCCCTGTCGGAGACATATTCCATGTGCCGGTCACCTGAGCGGTTGAACTCCTGGAACAGCGAATCCTCTCTGCCGTCGAATTCGAGCGGGTGCACATTCAATCGCTTGCACAGATCCGCATCGAAGGCGGGTGTGGACTTGATCCACTGCCCATCCAGCCACGTGTCGGTGTAGCTGTGCCAGAAGTAAACGTCCCCGCCAACCATTTCCTCCAGCTTGGGCGTGGAGAGGTGATTGCGCACATCGGCGTAACCGACACGCGCGGGGACATTTACGGCACGGCAGCAGGCCGCCAGCAGCGCAGCCTTGGGAATGCAAAATCCCTTGCCCTCACGCAGACAGGCACTGGCACGGTAGTAGTCAGGATTGCGGCCGATGAAATAGGGGTTATAGGCAACCCGGTCACGCACCGCGTAGTAGAGGCTCACCACACGTTCACGATTGACGTTTCCGCGTACATTGCGGTGCGCGAACGCCATGATCTCCGGGTGATCGCTGTCGACGAAGGTTCCCGCGGACAGATATTTTTTATCTACGCTGGCAGCCGTTTGTGCTGATTCATTCATGCTGATTTCTTGAATTCTGCATTGATTGCAGCGCACAACTATATCAACCAGCTACCGGACGGCACTGGCTGACACATAATTCTTCGCCGTTCGATCAGCGATTCCTGATCAAAAAAAAAGCGGCACCCGATCTCCCAGGTGCCGCCCTCCTTTTCTACGCGGTTTTGATCGGGACCTTGCGCTGTTTCAGCTGGGTTTCCTTGCTTTTCGGCAGAGTCACGTGCAGCACTCCCTTAGCGAACTTCGCGGTCACGTTGCCGGGATCCACACCGTCAGGGAGTCTGAAGGCGCGCTGGAAGGAACCGTAGCGCCGCTCGCTCAGCCGGTAGTCCTTCTCATGCTCCTCGTGCTCTTCCTTTTTCTCGCCTTTCAGCGTCAGCATTCCTTCCGCCAGCACGAGCTCGAAGTCCTTCTCGTCCATTCCAGGCATTTCAGCCGTCATCTCGAAGGCTTTGTCGGATTCCATGACATCAACTGTGGGTGTCAGATCGAATCCGGTCTTCCAATGCCAATCCCACTCTGGCCTCATTTCTGCCATTCGCTCGAACAGCGGCGTCATGCCCAACTCTTGGCCGAAGAACCGATCAAAGACGTCGTCGACTTCGTGACGAAACCGCGCCATGGGGTTAATACGACCTTTCGGCCGCACCACCTCTTCGTGTTTAACTGGAACTGCTTTTGCTGCTTTCGTCATCTTCGTACCCTCCTTGTTGCCTTTCCCATATGAGTATTTCACCCTCATCCGGCTGCAAATAGACCCAGATCAAAAAAGCCGATTGCGGTTTTGCCTACTCCGTCACTAAACCGGATTTCCCGGCCAAAAAACAGGGAAATTGAACCATTGGCTACGCCCTGGACAGACCCTAAGCGTTAGAATGCGGCTGCGCCATAAAAGGAGTGCAAACCATGTGGCCCGATCGCCGGCTCCTGGATTTATTCGGTATCGAACAGCCTATCGTTCAGGCCCCTATGGCGGGGGCTAACGGTTCCGCGATGGCAATAGCAGTCAGCGAGGCCGGCGGTCTCGGGTCGCTGCCCTGCGCCATGCTCGATGCCGACAAAGTGCGTGCGGAAATCGATGTCATCCGACAGCGCACGGACAGGCCCCTGAATGTAAATTTTTTCTGCCACACGCCACCGCGACCGGATCCCGATCGCGATGCGGCATGGAAGGAGCGGCTGGCCGGATACTATTCGGAGTTTGGCCTCGACGCTGAGGCCTCCGCACCGGCTGTTAGTCGCTCACCGTTCGATGAGACGATGTGTGAGGTCGTCGAGCAACAAACGCCGGAAGTCGTGAGCTTTCATTTCGGGCTGCCTGAAGAGGCGCTTGTCGAGCGTGTGAAGGCAGCGGGCTGTCTGGTTGTGAGCTCCGCGACCACGGTCGCAGAGGCACGCTGGCTGGAAAACCGCGATTGCGATGCAATCATCGCCCAGGGGTACGAGGCCGGCGGCCATCGCGGGATGTTTCTGACCGACGATGTAGCGACCCAGCCAGGCACCTTCGCCCTGGTACCGCAAGTGGTCGATGCGGTGAAGATTCCGGTGATAGCCGCCGGCGGCATAACTGACGGACGCGGTATCGCCGCGGCGTTTGCACTGGGCGCGGCAGGCGCGCAAATCGGTACCGCCTATCTGTTCACGCCGGAGTCGTTGATCACTGATCTGCATCGCGAAGCATTGCGCGAGGCAACCGACGACCAGACCGCGCTGACTAATCTGTTTTCCGGCAGGCCGGCACGCGGTCTCATGAACCGGGTCATGCGCGAAATCGGGCCGCTGTCGGACCAGGCTCCGGCGTTTCCCACCGCCGGCGCCGCACTCGCACCGTTGAAAGCGCAAGCCGAGGCGGCAGGGGCGGCGGATTTCTCGTCACTGTGGTCAGGGCAGGCTGCCAGCCTCGGGCGCGAGATGGAAGCGGGTGAACTAACCCGGCAACTGGTTTTGGATACAGCACAACGGCTCAAAGCGATGGCGGCAGAAGACTAGCTCGCCGGTGTCGGTGTCGGTGTCGGTGTGAAAATACTCTTCGCGCTGGCTTCTTTTCTCGGCTTTGCGGCGTTCGTCTTTTACTATCCGGAACACTGGCTGGAAGTCCTTCTCTTTGCTGGACTCGTTGTAGTGCTCGCAGTGTACCTGGCAGCGCGCAACCGGATTCAGGATAAAGGCGGGTTCAGTCTTTGGCTCAAGTGGATGAGATCGCGCCTGCAACCCGCGTTGACCAGCAAAGGTAAAAACAGCAAAGCGGAGAAACTTGGTCGGGTAAACGCGGCGATAGAAAGCGTACAGAATCAGCGCCGACGGGAATCCGATCAAGCGAAACAATCGGTACTGCGCGGGGAAGTCCGCAAAATCGGCGCAGCGATGGATCGCCTGCGGCAGGACTATACTGACTACTCATTCGTCGATTTTTACTTCATGGACAATGGCGCGTGCTTCTGCGTAACGGATGACCATCCTTACCCGCATAAAGACATCTACGCCATCTATGCCGATGTGCAGGATCACCGGCCGTTGCGCCGGAAAATATATTACTGCTTGCGCAAGGGGCAGATGCTGGAGGACAAGGAGGTGTTCCCGGCGCACATCCCCCCAACGAAGTTCACCAACCTGAAAAAGGCCGGTAGAGTGCTGAAAAAGGAGTTGCGAACGGTTATCGGTAAAATTGCTTCCCGCGCTGGCTAGCATGCGCCGCTGAGGGCTGCACGATCTCGGAAAACTGCGCTCTACGGCATCTCAAAATCTTCCGGCTTCAAAAACCGCCGCAGCACATTGTTGAGTATGCGCGAAACGTCGTTGTTACAGTCGTTGCTCAGCAGGCTGCCGCAGAAAGTGATCGATCCGGTGGAGAAAACCGCGCCGCCGGCCGGTGTTTCAAAAAACGTCATATCGGCGCGAATCAACTCCGGGGTTGGTTCACCGGACCAGTTGGCAACGTGCGAGAGGACCTCCTCCGGCACCAGCACCCAGGGGCTTTCCGGCGGATGGTTTTCCGAGCTCGCCA
>JAOTYY010000016.1 GCA_029861595.1 Gammaproteobacteria bacterium | reverse complement strand
CGGCGGTCATCTAGCGCCTCTTGCAGGACTAATTCGGCACACAGTCGTGCTCACACCTCGCATCCATCCCAACCGACCCAAATCGCAGTCGTGCGCTTGTGATCGAATCAAGTTGTTGAGTGGTACGCCAATCGTCACGCAGCCGTGCGTGGGATGGCGCGGCGAGCAGCGCCACGCCATCAATGCGAATAGTTAGTTGAGGTGGGCCTCCACATACTCCACCGCTTGCTGAACGGTAGTGATATTCTCCGCCTCCTCGTCCGGAATTTCACATTCAAACTCTTCTTCCAAAGCCATCACGAGTTCGACGGTATCCAACGAGTCAGCGCCCAGGTCGTCGACGAATGACGCGCTTTCGGAAACCTCTTCTTCTTTTACGCCCAACTGCTCGACTACGATCTTCTTGACCCGTTCTGCGACACTACTCATAGAAAAATGACCTCCAATAATGGAACGCCACCCGCCCGATTATACCGGGCCGAGGTGCCGCGCTATTGTAGAGAATTAGACCCTATCAATCTAGCGCGGTCGGCGTCGGTTTTTACACTACTTTTTTTCACACAAAAAACCAAATAAAACAAATATTTACAATCAATTATTAATCCTCTTTTGAGCATCCGTCAGCGGCTCAAGGCAGGTACATGCCGCCGTTGACATGCAGCGTCTGACCGGTGATGTAGGAGGCGGATGGTCCGGCAAGAAAGCCCACTACCGCGGCGATGTCCTCGCCTGCGCCAAGTCGTTGCAGCGGTATCTGCTCGAGCAGTGCCTGGCGCTGTGCAGCGGGCAGTGCGTTCGTCATGTCGGTCTCGATAAGGCCCGGCGCAACTGCATTGACCGTAATGTTGCGCGATGCAACTTCACGAGCCAGGGACTTGGTAAACCCTATGATGCCCGCTTTGGCGGCGGCATAGTTCGCCTGTCCGGGATTGCCGGTAACACCGACCACCGAGGTGATATTGATGATCCGGCCACGCTTGGCTTTCATCATCCCACGCAGACACGCTTTGCTGAGCCGGTACACGGAACTCAGATTGGTGTCCAATGTCGCATCCCACTCCTCGTCTTTCATACGCATCAACAGGTTGTCCAGCGTAATACCGGCGTTGTTGACCAGTATCTGCACCGCGCCAAACTCTGCGGCAATGCTCTCGACAAGCCGTTGCACGGCTGGTGTGTCGCGCACATCCAACACGCGCCCGGCGCCCGGGTTGGGCATATCGCCCAATGTCTCCTCGATGCGCGCGACACCCTTGTCGCCGGTCGCCGTACCGATGACGATGGCGCCCTGCAGAGCGAGATGTTCGGCGATACACCGTCCAATGCCACGGCTTGCGCCGGTCACCAGCGTCACTTGTTTATCCAGTTGCATAGCGGTTCCTCGGTTACGCTGTCGATGCGGATCAAGCCTGCAGCATTGCCAGTGCCGCATCGATGCTATCCGGGCTGTCCGCCGCGCCGGGAATCAGACTGCGATCGATGCGCTTGCACAAGCCCGCGAGCACCTTGCCCGGTCCGAACTCAATGAACGTGTTACCCGCCATCGCTTGCATGGCGAGCACACTTTCCGACCAGCGGACTCCGCTGTCCAGGTGTTTGCGTAATGCCGAGCGGATCTCTTCCAGCGATCCATAAGCCGTAGCGGCGAGGTTCTGTACCACCGGAACATCGGGCATGCGCATGTCGAGGCGGTCGATTTCCACAGCAAACTGCTGCGCCGCGCCGCTCATCAGACTGCTGTGCACAGGCACGCTTACGGGCAGCATCACAGCACGCTTGGCGCCACTTGCCTTCGCCGCCTGCATCGTGCGTTCGACGGCCTCGGCGTGCCCTGCGATTACCGTCTGATTGGGCGCATTGAAGTTCACCGGCTCCACGACTTGACCCTGTGCAGCGCCCGCGCACGCGGCCGCTACAGCATCGGTGTCCAATCCCAGAATTGCTGCCACGGCACCGACCCCCAGCGCTACCGCACGTTGCATGATTTCACCACGCAGGCTTACCAGCTTCGTAGCTTGCGCGAGATCCAGTGCATTGGCCGCAACCAGCGCGCTGAATTCTCCCAGACTGTGTCCAGCCATGGCGTGCGGTTGAGGCGCATCCAGACTGACCCACACCCGCCACGCGGCGACGCCGGATGCCAGCATTGCCGGCTGCGTGAACTGCGTGCGGTCCAGTTCGTCCGGTGGTCCGTGCTGGATCAATTTCCACAGGTCGTAATCGAGCAGCGAGCTGGCCTCGGTAAATGTCGCATCGACAATTTGCGGATAGGCCGCGGCGAGTTCCTTGAGCATGCCCACGGACTGTGATCCCTGTCCGGGAAAAATGGCGGAAAATTGCACGGTGCTGCCCTGTTATGAGTCGTTATTAGGTTGTTGCAGTTTCGCCGGGGCGCGCAGTATACATAGATTGCGCCCAACGGGGGCTAGGTCGCGAGCACGTCCTGCATTCCGTACAAACCCGCCGGCCGTCCGGACACCCAGCGTGCGGCCCGCAGTGCACCGTACGCAAAGGTGCTGCGACTTGACGCGCGGTGGGTAATCTCGATGCGTTCGCCGGTACCGGCGAACATGACTGTATGCTCACCCACGATGTCGCCGCCGCGTACTGTAGCGAATCCGATCGTCTGAGCGTCGCGCTCCCCGGTATGCCCTTCGCGCCCGTATACAGCGCAGTCTTCCAGATCTCGCCCCAAAGCCGCTGCTACGACTTCGCCCATACGCAGCGCGGTGCCCGACGGCGCATCGACTTTGTAACGGTGATGCGCTTCGGTGATTTCCACATCGTAGCCGTCGCCCAGGACCTGGGCCGCGGTTGCCAGGAGCTGTAACGTCAAGTTGACGCCCACGCTCATGTTCGGCGCCCAGACCACCGGTATGCGTTCGGCGTATTCGCCCAGGCGGGTTTTCTGTGTCTCGTCGAACCCGGTGGTACCTATGACGATGGCCTTGCCGTGCCGGGCGCATATATCAAGCGACTGCAGACTGTTCGCCGGTCTAGTGAAATCGATCGCTACGGCGAAATCGTCGACACACTCCTGCAAAGAAGCACACAGCTTTACACCGCTCTCAGGTCGCCCGATCAATGCGCCGGCGTCGCTGCCCAGAGCGTCGGAATCGGGATGTTCGCTGGCTGCCGTAACGCGCACATCGGCATCATCATGCGCCGCTTCCAACAAAGTGCGACCCATGCGCCCGGCAGCGCCTATGATGGCTAGTTCAAGCATATTTTTTTGCGGCGCGTCCCGCTTGGCAGGTGCTACGCGCGTTCGTTTGTCATGCCCGCATATCGTCGAAGAATGATTTTACGCCGTCTAGCCAGCTGCGTTCCTGCGGACTGTGCTTGCTGCCGCCGCTGCTGATCGTCGCTTCGAACTCTTTCAGCAATTCGCGTTGCTTACCGGTGAGGTTTACCGGAGTCTCCACGCGTACTTTACAACGCAAATCCCCCGTCGCACCACCGCGCACCGGGCGCACCCCTTTACCGCGCAGGCGAAACACCTTCTCCGACTGGGTGCCCGCGGGAATCTTGAGCTTCACCCGCCCGTCGAGCGTCGGTACCTCCAGTTCCCCGCCTAATGCGGCGGTGGCGAAGCCGATGGGGACCTCGCAGATCAGATCTTCGCCTTCGCGGCCGAATATCGGGTGAGGACGAACCGCGATCTGCACGTATAGATCGCCCGGCGTCCCACCGTTGGCGCTGATCTCCCCCTCGCCGGCCAGGCGGATGCGATCGCCGCTGTCGACACCGGCAGGAATCTTGACGGAAAGCGTCTTCTGCTCTTCCGTCCAACCGCTGCCGCGACATCCGACACAGGGTTCACTGATCGTCTTCCCAGCGCCGCGGCAGGTCGGACAAGTCTGCTGCACGGAGAAGAAACCCTGCTGCATACGCACCTGACCGACGCCACCGCAGGTGCGGCAGGTGTCAGGCCTGGTACCCGCCTTGGCGCCACTGCCACCGCAGGTATCGCAGCGTACTTTACTGGGCAGGCGAATTTTCGCCGTGGTGCCCATAACCGCGTCTTCCAGACTGGTCTCGAGATTGTACTGCAGGTCGGCTCCGCGGTAGCTCCGCTGGCGACCACCACCGCCAAAAATATCGCCGAACACGTCACCAAAAATGTCGCTGAACGTGGCACCGCCACCACCCCCGCCGCCCATCGAAGAATCGACGCCGGCGTGGCCGAACTGATCGTAAGCGGCGCGTCTCTGCGGGTCGTTCAGTACTTCAAACGCGACTTTGGCTTCCTTGAATTTCTCCTCCGCGATCTGGTCGTCGGGATTGCGATCGGGGTGATATTTCATCGCAAGCCGCCGGTAGGCTTTCTTCAGATCGCCCTCCGACGCGTTTTGCGATACGCCCAAAATCTCGTAGTAGTCTCGCTTGGACATACTCAGAAATACACACCCATTACACTGCCCGCAACCCCTGCGTACACGCCAAGCGCAAACGTCCGCGGGCGGCCAAACCACCCCCGGACGCGCGTCTGCCCAGGCCCGCGATCATCACGTCATCACGCGTCCCGGCTGCCAGAAATGTCACCGTTATTTGGTGTCGTCTTTCACTTCCTCGAATTCGGCATCTACGACTTCATCACCCGCGTCACCGCTCCCCGTCGCACCGCTGCCAGCGTCACCACCCTCCGGCGCTGACTGCGCCGATTGCTGCGCGTAGACGCGCTCGGCAAGCTTGCCGGACAACTCGGCAAGCTTTTCGCTTTTGGCGACAATCGTATCTTTATCGTCCGCTTCCAGGGCCTGCTTGAGATCCGCTATCGCGCTGTCTATCTCGGTGCGCTCTGCGTCCTCGACCTTGTCGCCGAGATCCTTGACGGTTTTTTCCGTGGCATGAATCAAACCATCCGCACTGTTGCGTGCTTCGACCAGTTCCCGTGTCTTGCGGTCTTCGTCGGCATGCGCTTCGGCATCTTTCACCATGTTTTCGATCTCGTCTTCCGACAGGCCGCTGGAAGCCTTGATCACGATGGATTGCTCTTTACCGGTGGCTTTGTCCTTGGCCGACACGTTGAGTATGCCGTTGGCATCGATATCGAAGGCGACTTCGATCTGCGGCACGCCGCGCGGCGCCGTGGGAATGTCCGACAGGTCAAAGCGGCCCAGGGACTTGTTGGCGTTGGCAATATCACGCTCTCCCTGCAGCACGTGCACGGTAACCGCCGTCTGGTTGTCCTCTGCCGTCGAGAACACCTGCTGCGCCTTGGTCGGAATGGTGGTGTTCTTTTCTATCAACTTGGTCATCACGCCGCCCAGAGTTTCGATGCCGAGCGACAGCGGCGTCACGTCCAGCAACAGCACGTCTTTGACGTCGCCGCCCAGTACTCCGCCCTGAATGGCTGCGCCCACCGCAACCGCCTCGTCCGGATTCACGTCACGGCGGGGCTCTCTATCGAAGAAGCCTTTCACGGCTTCCTGGACTTTCGGCATACGCGTCTGTCCGCCCACCATGATCACGTCCGTGATCTCGCCAACCGACAGACCGGCATCCTGCAATGCGATCTTGCACGGTTCGATGGTGCGCTGAATCAGGTCCTCGACCAGCGACTCCAATTTCGCCCGCGTGACCTTGATGTTCATGTGCTTGGGTCCGGACGCATCCGCCGTGACATAAGGCAGATTGACGTCGGTCTGCTGGCCCGAGGAGAGTTCGATCTTGGCCTTCTCGGCACCTTCCTTGAGGCGCTGCATCGCCAACGGATCGCCCCGCAGGTCGACGCCCTGGTCCTTTTTGAACTCGTCGGCCAGGTAGTCGATCATACGCTTGTCGAAGTCTTCGCCGCCCAGGAACGTGTCGCCGTTGGTCGACAGCACCTCGAACTGGTGCTCACCATCGACCTCGGCGATCTCGATGATCGAGATATCGAACGTGCCACCGCCCAGATCGTAGACCGCGATCTTCGCATCGCCGCGACGTTTATCCATACCGTAGGCCAGCGCGGCGGCCGTCGGTTCGTTGATGATACGTTTGACTTCCAGTCCCGCGATGCGTCCCGCGTCCTTGGTTGCCTGGCGCTGCGAGTCGTTGAAGTACGCCGGTACGGTGATCACCGCTTCGGTGATCGGCTCACCGAGGTAGTCCTCGGCGGTCTTTTTCATCTTCATCAACACCCGCGCGGAAATTTCCGGGGGCGCCATTTTTTTACCTTCCGCTTCGACCCAAGCGTCGCCGTTGTCCGCTTTGACGATTTTGTAGGGCACCAGATCGATATCTTTCTGCACTTCACCTTCTTCGAAGCGCCGCCCGATCAGACGTTTCACCGCGAACAGCGTGCTGGTTGGATTCGTGACCGCCTGGCGTTTTGCCGGCTGGCCTACCAGCACCTCGTCGTCTTGCGTGAAAGCAACGATGGACGGCGTCGTGCGGTCACCTTCGCTGTTTTCGATGACCCGCGGCTTTTCGCCCTCCATAACGGCCACGCAGGAGTTCGTGGTGCCAAGATCGATACCGATTATTTTCCCCATTTGCCTAATTCTCCGCGACGCTAGATTTACGACTGTCTGTTGTAATTCAAGATTGGCCTTATGTATGGTCAGGGTGAGTAATTTTCAAGCGCTTATTTCGCCACGCTGACCAACGCCGGCCGCAACAACCGCCCGTTCAGCAGGTAGCCTTTCTGGATAACCATCACCACCGTATTAGGCGCGGCGTTCTGATCTTCCAGCATGTTCATTGCCTGATGATGCTCTGGATCGAATTTCTCACCTAACGGATTGATTTCAATAACATTATATTTTTCCATTGTCTGGGTGAGCAGCTTCAGAGTCAGTTCGATTCCTTCCCGGATGCTGATGACGCTACCGTCGTCCCGGCTGGCCGCGCTGAGTCCCATCTCCAGGCTGTCCCGGACCCCGAGCAACTCGCCGGCAAAACCTTCCAGGGCAAATTTATGCGCATTCTCGACATCGCGCTGGCTGCGTTTGCGCAGGTTTTCCATCTCCGCCTGGGTGCGCAGGAACCGATCCCAATGATCGTCGGCCTTGGCCTGCAATGCCTCGATCTGCGCCTGCATCTGCTCTTCCAGCGATTCGGCTTCATGCAGTTCGTTCTGCGCGTCGGCATCTGCGCCTGACTCTTCGTTTGCAGACTCCGTGACATCGCTGCCGGCCGGCGCCTCATCGACACGTCCCGCTTCCGCCGATTCTTTGACCGCCCCGTCGCCAGCTTCGCTTGGCTTTTTCGCCCGTTTGGCCATGCCAAACCCCCATACAGCAAGAGTTTCATTCAGGAACTACGCCCGTCGCCGCGCGGTCTTCAGTTACCACGCCAGGCAGCCGGCAAAATCGTAGGGCGAATTATGGGGATTGGTGTCGGTCGTTCAAGGTTGCGGTGAGAATTTTCGACGTCACGTCGACAATGGGGATAATTCGCTCGTAGGCCATGCGCGTGGGGCCGATCACGCCCAGCACGCCAATGATGTTGTCGCGCGAACCAAAGGGCGCGGTTATCACACTCACCTCATCGAAAACCTCGTAGCCGGACTCGCGGCCGATGAAGATCTGCACGCCTTCGGCCTGAATGCAACGTTCCAGCAGATGGAAGATATCGCGTTTCTGAGTGAATTCGTCGAACAGCGCCTTGAGCTTCTGCACACTGGACAGTTCCTGGAAATTCATCAGATTCGTCTGGCCCGCGACCACGAATTCATCATGCTCGTTACGCGTCTCGGTGATTGCGGCATCGGCCATGGAAATGATGTCGCTCATGATTTCGTTCATGTTTTCGCGTGCAGTATTCAATTCGGCACGCAGATCCCGGCGCACCTGGCTGATCTCCCTGCCGGCGAACTGAGCGTTGAGGAAATTGGTGGCCTGTTCCAGTTCGCTGGCGGAATAGTCGCGATCGGTGTACAGCACGCGGTTCTGCACTTCCTCCTCGATGACCATGATCGCCAGCACCCGGCGGTCCGAGAGCGGCAGAAATTCGATGTGCCGAAGGCGGGTATGTTCCGACCTCGGCAGCGTCACCAGGCCGGCCATCTGCGTGATGCCGGAAAGGAACGAGGAGACCTGCTCGACGAGCTCCTGCTGAGTCGGCCGGTTGGCCTCGATAATGTCGTTCAGCGAACCAAGCGTTTCACTGTCCGGCGGGCGCACTTCCAGAAGGTTGTCGACGAACAGGCGGTAACCGAGATCGGTGGGCACACGCCCTGCCGAAGTATGCGGCGCACGCAGGTAGCCGGCCTCTTCGAGGTCGCTCATGACATTGCGAATAGTGGCCGGGCTCAAAGCCAGTTCGGTGGTCTTGGACAGCGTGCGCGAACCGACCGGCTGCCCGTCGCGAATATGTTGCTCCACAAGCACGCGCAATACGTGCTGAGCACGTTCGTTCAACGCTGGGTGCAAATCCTGGGCCGACATAGCGCTATTCTTGCATATTCCTTTGCTCAATCAATGAATTGGTTGGTACCCACTTGATCCAGATACAGCTAAAATAGCGCCGATTGACAGTGACTAGAAGCAAAGCTTGTACCAGCAGTCGCATGATTGTCTCAGACGCAGCGCGTAGACGCAGTATCCGCGTCAACGTCGGCGGCGTACTGATCGGCGGTGACGCGCCGATAGTCGTACAGTCGATGACCAATACGGACACGGCGGATGTCGATGCCACAGTGCGCCAGATCAAGGCCCTGACCGACGCCGGATCGGAGTTGGTAAGGATCACTGTGAACAACGTGGCCGCCGCGCAGGCGGTAGCGCCGATCCGCGAGCGGCTGGATCGCAGCGGCTGCCACGTGCCGCTGGTAGGCGATTTTCATTTCAACGGTCATCGGCTGTTGAGAGAACACGCCGCCTGCGCGGCGGCGCTGGCCAAGTATCGCATTAATCCCGGCAACGTCGGGCGCGGCGCGAGACGCGACGTGCAGTTCTGCGAAATCGTCGAGCTGGCCTGCCGTCACGGCAAGCCGGTGCGCATCGGCGTGAACTGGGGCAGCCTGGATCAGGAGCTGCTGGCGCAGATGCTGGACGATAATGCGCGTTCGGCCACGCCAGCCCCCGTGGCGCAGATCCAACGCGACGCGGTAGTCGCCTCCGCGCTGCGCAGCGCCGCCATGGCGCAGGAAATCGGCCTGCCCGACGATCACATCATCCTGTCGTGCAAAATGAGCCGTGTCCAGGATCTGATCGTGGTCTACGGCGAACTCGCCTCACGCTGCGAGTACGCCCTGCACCTTGGCCTGACCGAGGCAGGCATGGGCAGCAAGGGCATCGTCGCCTCCACCGCCGCACTCGCCGTGTTGTTGCAGCAGGGTATTGGCGACACGATCCGCATCTCGTTGACGCCTGAGCCACAAGGCGACCGTACCCAGGAAGTGCTGGTGGCGCAGGAGATACTGCAGACCATGGGATTTCGGTCCTTCACGCCGATGGTGACCGCCTGTCCCGGGTGCGGCCGCACCAGCAGCACTTTTTTTCAATCGCTGGCGCAGGACATTCAGACGCATCTGCGCGAGAAAATGCCCTACTGGCGCAGCCAGTACCCCGGCGTGGAGAACATGACCGTCGCCGTTATGGGCTGCGTGGTGAACGGCCCCGGGGAAAGCAAGCACGCCGATATCGGCATCAGCCTGCCCGGCACCGGCGAACGGCCGGTAGCTCCCGTGTATGTCGACGGCGATAAAACCGTGACGCTGAAAGGCGCCGACATCGCGGCACAGTTCGAACGTATCGTCGACGATTACGTAGCGGCGCGTTTCGGAGACCCGGCGTGTTACGACAAACGCTCGAGTCGCGTCCCGGGTGCCGGGACCACCCGATTGGACCAGCAAATTCCCGTGCGCGGTCAGAGTTAGAAATGGCTACCGCGAAAGTTCGTTGCTGGATGTGCGGCGCGGAAATCTTCGCCGATGCATTCCGTTGTCCGGAATGTGGTGCGCCGCCTCCGGAACGGCGCCAGCGCGAACAGCTCAAACAACTTGCCGAAAAACGCCAGGAAGTCCGTCAAGCGGCACGCGAACAGCAGCTCAAAGTCGTGGAGAAAGAAAAAGCTCGCGATTTCAAACGCGCCATAAAGCAGGCGCGGGAGACCGGCGATCTGCGCGCGTTGCCGGCCGACGTACAGGACCAGCTCGCCAACGAAGTCATGATCACCACGGAAAGCACGCCGATCGGATTGTTTATCAAGCAACGGTTGGGCATCGTCTCGGCAGAAAAAATGTTCGGCATGAATCTGATGGGGGACTCGCACGCGACGATCGGCGAGGTCTCCGGTGCGCGGACCGACGCGGCACTGCGGTCACTGAAAAATGCGCGCGCCGACTGCATTGGCGCGCTGCGCCGCGAAGCGATGATTGCCGGCGCCGACGGGGTAATCGCCATACGCTTCGAGCACGGCGATCTCGGCAACAGCATGTATCTGATGACCGCCAGCGGCACGGCGGTGAAACTCAAGAAAAGCTAGCGCCCCCCGGTTGCACGAGACCGTGATAGCGATCTCGTCGATTGCCGGTGCTCCAACCCTGCCCAACGGTCTATGAGCCAATCGACAACATACGACGCCATCGTGATTGGCGCGGGTGTAGTCGGCGCCGCCACTGCCTATTACCTGCGCCGCTTCGGCAAGCTGCGCGTTCTGGTACTGGAACGGGGGGCCGTGTGCAGCGGCGGCACAGCAAAATCCTGCGCGATTATCCGCAGCCACTATTCGATTCCAAGCAATACGCAACTGACGCTGAAGAGTCTCGGCATTTTCGCGGATTTCGCTGCCGCGCTGGAAGACTCCGATGCCCACAGCGGCTTCATCAACAGCGGCTATCTGATCGTCGCTGCGCCCGGCAAATGGGCCGATGGCCTGCGCGACAATCTCGCCATGCAGTCGGGTGTGGGCGCGGACACGCACGTCATAGACATCACTCAGGCGCATGGGCTGCATCCCGGGCTCAACTTGGCCGACGTGGATGTAGTGGGTTACGAACCGAATTCCGGTTATGCGGACCCCTATCTGACGACCAGCAGCTACATAAACGCGGCCCGCAAGCGCGGCGTAACGGTAAAGACCGCGACACCGGTTACCTCGCTGATCGCCGATGGCGGTCAGGTGGTCGGCGTGCGAACCTCGAACGGCGATTTCTCCGCTGCGGCGGTGGTCTCGGCAATTGGCCCTTGGACGCAGCCACTGCTGGCAACGTTGGGGTACGACCTGCATCTCGAGGTGTCGCGGCATATCGTGCTCACTTTTCGTGGCGACACGCCTTATGCACAGACAACCCCTGTGGTGAAAGACCTCACTGCCAGCAACAAAATGTACTTCCGCCCCGCCAGCGGCGGTGTGGTGTTGACCGGTACCGGCGATCACGGTGACCCGGTTACCGATCCCGAATCCATGGATGCACACGTGGGAGACGATTTCGTCGTGTTGCAGGGAACCCAGCTGGCGAAGCGCATGCCCGCATTCAGCGCTGCGCAGCTGACTGCGAGCTGGATCGGACCGTACGACATCACGCCGGATTGGAACCCGGTCCTGGGGCCGCTGCCGGGAGTGGATGGATTGCACGTTGCCTACGGGTTTTCGGGACACGGTTTCAAGCTGTCGCCGGCAGTAGGGTATTGTCTAGCGCAGCAGATTCTCGGTCAGCAGCCGGACGTATCTTTACACCCGTACCGCTGGTCGCGCTTCGCAGACGGGGAGCTGCTGCACGGTCGCTACGGCGAAGGATCTATCTCGTAGAAGTCGTGATGGTGCACCGCAACAGCCACCGACGTCTAAGGTTGCGTGGTAATACGGACACTCGCCTCTCCGTAGCGGGCTCGCATGCGCGACGCGTGCTGTTGCAGGTTTCTGCGGATTGTTGCAACGCTGCCCTGAATGCGTGGCACGCCGTTGGCCGATGGCTGGTTCGGCAATTCGAGTAGTGGCATATCGCTGGCTATCAACCAAACTCTTTCGGATCCGAATGGTTCGCTGACTCGCAACGTAAATGCCGCGTCGGCCGGCGGCATACCAATGAAGTCACCCGCCCGCACGAACGTTGTATCGAAGCTTGCATTGGGTACCAGCTGGCTCACGGCACCGCTGGCGTCCTCGTAGAGCAGGACAACGTGCGCGTCACTGCCGAGACCGATGAGAAACGACAGCGGATCGCCGTCACGGAACGTCTGCGCATCGCCCAGATGAGTCGTTATCGACACATCCAGCGGCGGCGGCGAGTCACGCGCAGCGCTGACCCCGCATCCGCAGACGGATAACGCGAAGCAAAGTACCAACCACCAACCGCTGCGTTGCGAAAACACCACCGACCCACTCAGTCAACGTGGCAGATACTGTCCTATACTCTTGCGGCCGAGTCAAAGGAGTGGCGGCCGGTGTGTGATCGGACTTCGTCTGCTGAACGGTTCGCAGTTGCTAAGAGTTTTCAGCCGCAGACCGGTTAAGAATAGTGCGATCCCATGACGCCGGACGCCATCGGATCGCACCACTCTTTGCACAAAGCCAGCTTGTTCCGGCGACGCAGCGCCTTGCCGGATTTACGGTGGGCGCCGCCTTTGCCCAGCAGCGGATGGTTGTACAGCGGATTGCGAATCGCCACCCGCTTTTTGCGTTTAGCCATATCAGCCGCTCCAGAATGATGATGGGCGGATATTGTACAGGATCAGAGAACCTCGAAACGGTGGTTGATCCCGATAGCGATTCCGCCGATGTCATGCGTCTGTTTGGCGTCGTTGTCGAAATCGTACTCTTGATGCTGATTCCTGAGGCTGAACACCATATTTGTTGCATCGAGCATACGCCACACGACACCGAATTCCAGCGCGCTGCCGGTGCCTTTACCGATCCCATCGCTGTCGTTGCGGATATTCAGGCGGGGTACGATGCCGAGCGTGCCGAACAATGTCCACCGCTCATTCAGCGGTATGAATCCGGACACGCCGAACCCGAGACCCGTGTAACGCAATGAGTAGTTCTCCGACTGCCACTCGTTGGTAACGTTTTTGATATCCGCAAACAGCGAGACCCTCTCCCAGAAGTAGTAGCCGACCAGGAGATCGGCTTCGCCGCGCTTGATGGTCGCTTTATCATCGGATATCGAACCCAGGGGCAGCGGCGCACCGAAGATACGATCGGGCGAGCCGTTTTCGAAATCGTACTCGCCGCCCTGCAGGCTGATGCCGCCGTACAAACGCCCCTTCTGCATAACCAGCCTCAAGCCGAATGTGCCGCCGTTGTCCGAGTCGAAACTGGTGTCGCTGCTGTTTTCATTGTTCCCTTCCCAGCCGCCACCCTGTACTCGCGCACCTAAGGTAATGTACAGCGGATCCTTCTCCTGTGCGTACGCACGAGGTAGCAGCGCGGCAACCAGCACGCCGAGTACGATTGAGATTAAAGGCTTCACCGGAACTCCTTACAGGGTGGGCATGGGTGCGATCACACGCAGCGGAGTGTCGCTCGATTGCGGCTCGGCCGCTTGCGGCAATTCGGATTCAGCCTTTGGTGGCGCCGGCACGACGTTCACCTGAACTTTCACACGCTCCGGATCTACGCCCTCGACCTGCACATCGAGTTTCAAAAAAATGAACTCACCGAGCTCGTCTCCCGATCCCTGCAACACTCCGCTCTGCGGAACCTGATCGACATTGTTGGCGACCGCCGTGGTCACATCGGCGGCCAGTTCACTGGTCACCAGGACATCCCGTTGATTGTTAGACAACGTGTTGAGCAGAAAATAGGTGAACGGCGAATGGCCGCTGGCAGCGTAATCATCATCCACGTATTCGATCCCGCCAGCGGAGAGAATCTGTACGCTCTTCTTAGCGGCGACCTGACGATAATAGCGCTCGGAACCTGCATCGCGCGGCATACCCCGGCTGCCGCCTCGTAACAGCGTGCCGCTGAAACAGGAATCGGAAATCAACAACGTGTGCCGGGCGCGGCCCGAGACGATCGACAACTCATCGCGGATGGTCGAATTGCGCAGAAACGTCGTGTGATCGGTACCCTGTGCATCGACCGGTACCCAGTAACCGCGCTCGGTATCGGGCTCGAGGAACCCGTGGCCGGCATAGTAGACAAGCACATTGTCGTCCGCCTGCACACGCTTCCCGAGATCGTGCAACGCCAGCAGGATGTCCCGCCGGGTAGCGTTTGCCAGCAGCCGAACATCCCGAAAACCGTACGAATCGCGCAATACCCGCTGCACCGCCCGGGCGTCTGCCAGCGGCGTCTTCAGCGATCGCCAGTAACCGCTGGGGTCGGCATAGTCCTGATTGCCGATAATGAGCGCACGGTACACCCCGCCCCCCAGGGGATTGCTCACGCTCTGCTTGGTCGGCTCCAGCGAAATACCACGCTTCTGCTGCGCCTGACCCAGCGTGTGAAACGCCAGCGCCGTAGTGAACAACAACGTCAGCCACAGCCTGTTACGGGTTGCGCTCATTGCAATACAAACCCTCCCCGGGTCGCGAATGTGCGTTGCCCGGCAGACGTACCGGAGATCACCCAGACGTAACGCCGCCCGGTGACCGGCTGTATATCGTCGATCACCGCCGAGCTGGCCGCGACGTCGACCTTGGCAATCTCGCGCTGCCGGCCCTGCTCCGTGACCAGCAACTGCACAGTATAGCCTCGCGCACCGGCAACGTCCGGCCAGTCCATGACCAGATCGCTGCCGCGCAGTTGCACCCTTACATCGGCAAACGGCTGGGCCTCGGTCTGCGCATCGGCGAAAAAACCCAGGCCCGGCAGCGAGTCCTGTGCGGCAAACCTTATCACCGGATCGTCGCGGTATGCTGCCAACCGCAAGCCGCCGTCTGCACCGATCCCGGGCAATCTAATCAGCGCGACCGCAAGCACCAGTACGGCCGCTGTTCCCGCCGCCGCCCATACCGGCGCGCGCCACGCGAACAGCTGTGCCAACCAGGCGCCAACCGGCTTGCGGACTGGCGCCGCTCGCCCGCCCGGCGCAGTTTCGACAACGCTGTAGTGCAGTGCTTCGCGCAGCAGGCGAGGATCAGCCTGCAGTCGCGCGCGCAAGCTGGCGCTGCGCTCTTCATCCAGCGTTCCGGCTTGCAGCAATTGAAGCTCCCCGCGCAGTGCGGGTGTCAACGCGGTTTCGTCGCCGACCTCTGGCACGAAACTCTGCGGATCGTCGCGAAGCGTTTGCTGGAGGCGCCAGGCGAGATCCGTGCGCCTGCGGCTGAACCGGCTCGTCAGCAACCGGCGCCGGTACTCAGCGTGGGCAGCAGCTTGCGGCTGCTCCAGATATTCAGCTATCAGCTCATATTCCAATAATGCTTCGTCTTGCATGGTCAGCACTCTGTTTTCATACAACAGACACCTGCTCGCCGGGCATTTGAAAACAGTCTGAACATTTCTCTCAGCGCTCCATCAGGCGAGCCAGCTTCGCAACGGTCTTACGCCTGAAGTAGTACAGCTGCTGGCGATCGGTCGCTTGCGGTGCAACATCGTCGGCGATGCGGATATCCAACTGCACCAGCGCCTTCAGGACGTCGCTGGCATCCCGTTCCTCGATCAACATAGCCTCCACTACGAACTGCTCAACCGCTGTGAGTTGTTGCCACGCAGCACGCAGTGCCGCTCTGTCCTCGACGTCCTCGGGTGCCGGATCGTACACCGGAATATCCCTGTCCTGCGCACCGTTGTCATCGTCGCGCGGCCCGTCCGCGAGCGACTCAGCACGTGGCGGATCCAGCAGGTGCAAGCGTCCGCGGCGTGTCAGCTCGATGATAATGCGCTGGCTCAAATCATCGATCTTGGCCTCCGCGCACCCTACCTGTTGAGCGATCAACGGCGCACTGTCGCCGCTGCGTAAGGCGAGAAATACGCGCCCCGCGAGCGGCTCCATTTCGGCAATATAGGTTGGCACGTGCACGCGCCGACCGAACCGCCAGTTTTTCCATCGCTCGTAGAACGGTAGTGAATTAGCGATCGAGTACAGGTAATCGCGCAAACCGGCGCCGTCCCGCGCCGCAAAACGTTGTAACCGTTGCGGCCGGCTCAAATCGTCCAGCATCCACGCGTAGCTGGCGTTTCCCCATTCACACAGTGGCGCATCGCCTGGTGCAGAACCCCAGGGATCCGCCAGCGTGCAGACATAACGGAAACGGTTTTCGCGGCAGAACCGCTTGCAGAACTGCGCGGTGCGCGCCTGCACGATGGGATCGATCAGCCGCGTAACCTCGCTGCGTGATTCGGCATCGCCATCCGCTGCGCGCCTGGCAAGCGCCAGGTCGTTATCCGCGATCTCCCTGGATTGAGGCAATTCCTCCCAACTCCTCGTGCCGCCACGCTCACCTGAGGCGGGCAATTGTAACCAACTCGCGTATGCCGGTTATCGGCATATTACGCCGGTTCGTATAAAAACCAGCCGTCGATTGTATCGCCCACCACATGCACCGCGAGTCCGATTGCATCGTAGGCGAGGTATTCCCCAGACATCAGATGCAGGTGCCGGGTTGGTATGCCTAGTGTTTTCAAGGCTCGATCCACGGTGTCGCCGATTGCTACGCCCGCCGGCATCTGGCCGCCGGTTTTCACCTGCCAGGCGTGGCGCACGGTGCCGGTGTCGTCGACCACCAGTCGCGCGCCCGCGGCGCCGCGGTAAACGTCCATCGGCGTGCCGTTAACCCAGATCTTGCCGCGGGTGAAAGCGGTTTTCTCGAAGTGACTGGTAGCCAGCCTCTCACCCGGCCGGGCACCCGCGACCAGCCACAGCGTTTGCGGCTGACGCGTAACCGCTCCGGGTTGCGTGGCAAGGCGTGCGACCGCCAGGCGGAACAACAGCCCCCCTTCGCCGCCGGACGAACGCGCTGCGAGTTGTTTCCACAAGGCTCGCGCATGCTGTTGATCGCCGCGCATTTCAGCCAGTGCAGCGGCGTTGTGATAGGCGGCATAGACCAGCAGCGGGCGCGGCAGCGCGGAGGGCAGACTATCCATGGTGCGCAGCAGTTCTGCGAGTTGTTGTTCGGCCGCCGCGTTATCGCCTTCGAGGGCATGTGTCATGGCGAGCAGTAACGACGCTCCCGCGTCCTTTCCGAAGCGCGGGATATAGCGCCCCTGCAGCACGCCGCGTACTAAATACGGGTTGCCCTCGAGCAAATGGCTGACCGCCAACAGCAGATAAGTGACCCGATGACCAGGCTCCAGCCGCAATGCCCGATCGTAGTAGCGGTTGGCCTCGGCGCTGAGATTTCGTATGCGCTGGGGAAGCTGCCCGTCCGGCGATCCGCGTACCGCTGACAGGGTCTGGGGTCGCGCTCGCGGGCTCGAATCCAGCAGCAGCGGATAGTAGAAGTCCAGGCCCTGTAACCGCCCTTTAGCGAGCAGGCTTCGATAATCGTGAATCGCTTCGGCCAGGTAACTGGTGCCCAGGCTGGTCAACACCGCGCGGCTCGGGTACTCGCGCCCGTAGATGGTGAACAATCGACGCGCCTCGTCATGCTTGCCGGCCACCAGCGCCTGCACGCCCAAATCATAGAGGGTAGCCTGCGAGGCCACCTCGGCCAGCTGCACCCGCGTGCGCAGCGCACGGTTTTGCGCGTCCCGGCACACTCCCCGGTTACTCGACGATTCCACGCAGGACCCGCCCCATACACTTTCCACCCAGGCGGTAAAAAAGTCCTTGTCGTCAATTATCTGATACGGGTCGAAGCCTACGCTGGACATCAGCACCAGGCCATCGTGATCAGCGCGCGCCTCACGCTTGGCGATGTCGTCGACGAGGTTTTCGTCCAGCCCCAGGCCTTCTACCAGGCGCGCCTGGACAGACGCGGTCTGGGTACCTGCCAGGCGAAAGAACTTCAGGTGCCAAAGGTCATCGGCGCGCTGGTGCGCCAGTTCGTGCGCCAGCACGAAGGCCAGCAGATGCGGCGCGCGGGTGCGCCCGAACTGGAAACACGCGTCGATGGCCGCACGGCTCAACAGGATGTTGCCGTCAGCCAGCGACGCGGCCCAGGGGCCTTCGCTGGAATTCACCACATGCAGCGCCGGCTCCAGGCGGGTGATGTCCCAGGCGCGCAACAGCACGGAAAAGATACGTTGCGCTTCCGCCACCCTGGAATCCTGCAACGGATCGACGACAAAGGGCTGCCAGTAAACGATAGATTGCGAGTGGTCGGCCGGCGGTACCACCGATTGCGGCTGCACGTTTTGTGCATACCCCGGCAGCACCCAGCAGGCGGCAATCAGGGAAAAAATTGCGACTCGCGCATTCATTACGGACATTTTGTGCTCGCAATACCTGGTTTGTTAAGGAGTGAAGAGACCCGTACTGGTCGGATGTTTGACGAATCGGCACGTGGAATATGACGCTGCGGAACCAATAGTGTCACGTCGCGCGCACGCTCGCCACGCCGGGACAAGGTCCGCCGGGTCGGCCAGTTCGCATCAGCCTGCGTGCCGGATTCAAACAGTGGCGGGCTGCGCGTCTCCTGTAACCGTACGAAGAAATTCAGTCAGCTACTCGGGAGCAGCGACAATGTTAGTGAAATCCAGTAATTGCCGGCCGTTGGCGTTGGCGTTTGCGTTGAGCTCGGCGGTGCTGCTGAGCGCGTGCGATCCCGCCGGCAGCAGCAGCGGCAGCTCGGAAAATTTCAGCGTCAGCCTGGGACTGCCCGACAGTCTCACCGGCGGGCGAACGGGCGCTGGCGGCAACGCCAGCGGCATACACGCCGGCACGGGTGAACCGTGCGCTTTTATCGGGGCGGACGAAGACGATCCTCTGCGCAACGGCTACGAGATGTCCAAGTTCATGGTGTCGGCGATAGCCACCTGGACTTGCATCGCCGATCTGCTGATCGACATCGCCGCCGTGGTGCCGCAGGACGGTGAAATCCGCGCCACGGACAACGATCCGTCCAGACCGGACTACGATAGTGACGACCCCACGCATTACAGCGTAACGGCGGATTCGAGCACCCAAACCACTATTCGCATGTACTATGGATTCGATCACAGCACACCGCCCACCAGCGATGAGGATCCCGGTTTCTACATCTCCTGGCATCAAGAAGCCAACGGCGACGTACGCGGCAAGCTGATTATCGTCGCCGGGACGGTCGGCGGACATGACAATGCCGACGATCCTACCGAGATGCGCATGGACTTCGCTTTCACCGGTAATGAGAAGTTCGCTGACATGTACCTGCGATTCGACGACGGCAATGAGTGGGCGGAGGGATTCCGCATAGAGGTAACCCGTGATCTGACCGCCAGCCCGCTGGAGCAGGTGTTCACGGCGCGCGGCCTGATCGGCATGAAAGCGCAGTTCGCGCCGGTGTCGGGCATTACCGAATTGCCGGATCTAAAAATGTTCACCGTTGCTGACAGATTTGGTGACGGCGCCGCCATTGCGATCGTGGCAGACCTGTCCCTGCCGCTGGAACTGAATGCCGACACCGGCAATAACCTGGGTGACTACCTGTTCGACAAGACCGATGTGTACTTCTTCGATGGCGACCAGTCGGCCGACGAACCCTGGGACTGGATCAACAAGCAGATTACCGCCGCCGACTATCGCGGCAACCGGACCACACCGGCGACGGGCGGCACACTGGACCCGTTCGATCCGTCCCTGGATCAGATAATCGCCGAACTGGGGCTGGACGGCGACTATTTCAGCGGGGGCGAATGTGAACTCCTCAACGACGACTGCACTGCCTTGCTGAACGCGATTTTCAGCAACGGTTTCGCCGAACAGGAACCCAACCAGGGCGCCGATCCGATGGACTGGCGCAGCGCGGCCATCGCGGCTGCCAGCTATCTCGACTCGATCTATCCCAACGGCTTGAACTGGGACGGCGCATTCGACATGACGTTTACGCCTTGATTCAATACATAGCGATATTTGAGTCGGACACTTCGGTGTCCGACTTTCCTTTGCATCGACTCGACGCGGACCCTGGTTGTGTCAAGGTATGCGCACGCTGGACCTGGCTGAAGGCAGCGTGCGCAACGCGGATGGAATTACCCGCGCGCCCGACAAGCCGGGCCTCGGCGTAAGGCGAACCTGTCGCCGTTTACTGACCGCTACGCGTGACGCGTAACTCTATTCAATGATTTCGTCGCGCTTGCGCTGATAGTCGTAGTAGTTGTCGTCGTGGTAGGACAGGCAGTCCTCCCGCTCCGACTCGGGGACCTCGTTGCACCGGTGAACATGGCTTTGTTTCACGCCTTCGTACCAATTGCGTTGTGTGCAACCCGCGGTCACTGCGAGCAGTACGGTTGCGCATACTATCCAGTGGATGCGGCTAACCATGAATAACTGCTGCATGCGCCTCGACATCATTGCAAAGTCTCGTCATTCACCGGCACATTCTATGCGCGTACATCTTTTTGTAGAACGGTGAATGCTACTCGTAGCTGGCGCTCAGCCGAGGATCAACGTCCAGATCCACAGGCGCCGTGTACGCGGGCTTTTGGATGCCGGTGGATCCGGCCACAACGGTATGCCTGCCGGCCACGAACTGCCAATCCTTCGGCGGCGGCCCGTCCCATTGCCAGGCGTACGGGCGACGCTCCATGCCCAGCGCCCGGCATTACGCGCTCAAAGTCGTGCGTGGTGTAACCCCGCGTGTTGTAGGCATGAATGTACACAAACCCGGCGTGACCTCGCTGCATTTTTTTCAGGACACGGCTGAATGAGTGCGATTAGAATGCCGTCTTTTAAGTGGACCATCGCAGTTGATGAATATCGCCTCGTCCTGGCGCACGCCGCTGCTTATCATAATTGCAGGTTGTCTGATCGCCGCGATCGGCTTCGGCATCCGCTCAACCTTCGGTCTGTTCCTGGAACCCATGACAGTGACCAAGGGTTGGAGCCGAGAGACCTTCGCTCTGGCAATGGCTATACAGAATCTGCTGTGGGGCATCGGTCAGCCCGTAGCCGGCGCGCTGGCAGACCGGTTTGGTCCGAGTCGCGTCCTGGCGGGTGGCGCGATCGTGTACGCAATCGGCACGTGGGGCATGGCCGTTTCTCAGAGCGCGCCAGCCTTGCACGTGTTTGGCGGATTGCTCACCGGACTGGGCGTGGCCTTCACCGCATTCCCGATAGCACTGGCGGCTATCGCCCGGGTCGTCGGGCGGGAAAGACGCTCACTCGCACTGGGACTGGGTACTGCATCCGGTTCGTTCGGACAGGTTTTTTTCACACCCGTGGGACAAGGTTTCATCAACGCGTTCGGCTGGGAATCGGCGATGGTAATTCTGGCCATGACGACTCTGCTAATTATGCCCCTGGCATTTGCATTGCCCCGAGACGCCGGTGTGCAAGGCGAGGTGCGCATCGATCAGAGTATCTCCGACGCCCTGAAGGAAGCCGTCCGCCACCGCGGTTACGTGTTGCTCACCTGCGGATTCTTCGTCTGCGGGTTCCATGTAGCTTTTATCACGGTGCACTTCCCGGCATACGTCGGTGATCTGGGACTGGCGGCGGAAGTCGGTGCCTACGCGCTGGCCACCGTGGGGTTGTTCAATATCGTGGGGTCCTTCATGTCCGGCGTGATCGGCCAGCGCTGGAGCAAGAAGAGCGCGTTAAGCATTATCTATTTCGCCCGGTCGGTCTGCATAGCAGCGCTGCTGATGGCGCCGAAAACCGAGGTCACGATCTACCTGTTTGCCGCGACCATGGGCATCCTATGGTTATCGACGGTACCGCTGACCACCGGCATCGTTGCGCAGGTATTCGGTGTGCGTTACATGGCTACCTTGTTCGGCGTGGTGTTTTTGAGCCACCAGTTGGGCAGCTTCCTGGGGGTGTGGCTGGGCGGTTACCTGTACGACACCATAGGCACTTACGATCCCGTTTGGTGGGCGGGCATCGTATTGGGGGTACTGGCTGCCGTGCTGCATCTGCCGATCAACGAAAAGCCACTGGCGCGACTCGCCGTCGAACCCGGTTGAAGGTTACCCGCCGGCGACTGCAGCCGGCTAACCGCGCCGATTCAAAGCACCGATCATTGCCTGAATGTGGCTCAGCGTGATCCCGCAGCAACCGCCCAATACCTGTACACCCGCATCGGCCCATTCCACGCACTGGCGAGCGAACTTTTCCGGTGTCAGCGTCTCGTCGAATTCCCAGGCTGATTTGCTCATCCGGCCAGCTTGCGGGTACGCGAACAGTGGTCCGGACCAGTACTGTCGCAGCACGTCCACGGCCGGCTGAACGATGGGCAGATGCGTGTGCATCACACCGCAGGCGCTGGCACTCATTTCCGCGACCTGATCGACCAGTTCCTCAAACGGCTGCTGGTGATCCAGGTCGCCCAGCAGTTCGCCGTTCCAGCTGTCCACCGCCGACATGCCAATCCACACTGGTAGCCGGGTCTGTTGCGCCGCCTGCTGCGCCCAGAGTGTCAGCTGCGGATCAGACATCCTTTCCAGCAATATGAAGTCGCAACCCGCGCGGCTGAGTATATCGGCGGTTTCGTGAAAATTCAGCTGCATCTCTTCGTCTGAGGGTCGCTTATCCGCATCCGGGCGGGTCGTGCCTGCCTGCATCGGCAGTGCGTGCGACATGGACCCGGCAATCGCTACCTCTTTTATTCCCGTGGTGCGATCGCGAGCACGAAGTGCCACCTCTACGGCACCGCGAGTCAGCGGCACGACTTCGTCACCCAGTCCATGAGCGGCAAGCACGTTGCGCGAACTCAAGAACGAGTTCGTGACAATGATGTCGCAGCCGGCGCGAATGTAGTCCTCGTGAATTCGCTGCAACACCTCCGGATTGGTCATGGTCGCCATGGCGCTGGATATGAGTGGGTGCATGGGTGCGCCGCGGCGATGCAACTCGCTGCCGGTGGCGCCGTCCATGTAGACCAAGTCGCCGGCGGTCAGTTTTTTCTCCACCATTGTGTAACTCATCTGACTCTATCCATACGCTGCTCTACGCTCCCTGTGAACGTTACAAGTACCGCACAACAATCCAGCCGTGCCCGCATAGTAGCTTAGAATAACTGCGCCGGTGCGGCGCATTTGCGAACGCCCACCGCGATGGTAAGCTCCCCGCTCGCCAGGGGGAACTCGAGAATCATCGAACCGACTCGGCGAGGAGCGCACACATGACAGATCCGTTGAAATCGGAACCGCAGGACGCCGTGAAAGTCGCGCTTGACGGCAATGTCCTCGAAGTCACGCTCGACCGCCCCAAGGCGAACGCCATCGATGCCGCCACCAGCCGCCGCATGGGCGAGGTATTTCAGGCATTTCGCGATACACCGGCGTTGCGCGCCGCTGTCATCACCGGCGGCGGCGACAAGTTCTTCTGTCCGGGATGGGATCTCAAAGCGGCGGCGCGAGGCGAAGGCGCGGACGCCGACTTCGGTGTGGGTGGTTTTGGCGGCCTGCAGGAACTGCCGGACCTCAACAAGCCGGTCATAGCCGCGGTCAACGGTATCGCTTTCGGCGGCGGGTTCGAGCTGGCGCTGTCCGCGGACATAATTCTTGCCGCGGAGCACGCGACGTTCGCGCTGCCCGAAATCAAGGCCGGCATACTGGCGGATGCAGCGACGATAAAATTGCCTCGCCGCATTCCCTACCACGTGGCTATGGAGTTGTTGTTCACGGGACGGCGCATGGATGCGCACGAGGCGCACCGCTGGGGTATCGTTGCGCAAGTCACACCGGCCGACGAATTGCTCAGCCGTGCGCGGAAAATGGCCCGGCTGCTTGCAGACGGCCCGCCGCTGGTGTTTGCGGCGATCAAAGAAGTGCTACGTGAAACGGCGCAGATGCCGGTGCAGAAGGCTTTCGACCTGTGTAATGCGAAGGCTTTGCCGACAGTGAAAACCCTTTACGAAAGCGAGGACTTACGAGAGGGCGCGCGCGCGTTTGCCGAAAAACGCGACCCGGTGTGGCGCGGAAAATAGCCACGACGTTCGGCCGATGCACCCACAAGCCGGTGTCGGCCCGTAACGGCAACAGTCAAAGGCTGCGGAAACGGTGACAATGACAGCGACGGCAAAGGTAGATTGGGCATTCTCCCTGAACGACCTCACACAAGGCATTCAACGCAAGCTCGGCGAGGGAATAAATACGCGTATCTTCGTCGGAAATCAGGCAATGCTGTCCGTTGTTGCGCTCGAGCCGCACAGCGAAGGCAGCCTGCACAGCCACCCGCAGGAGCAGTGGGGCGTGCTGCTCGAAGGTGAATGCACACGCATCCAGGACGGCCAGGCGGTTGCGATGCGGGCGGGCGATTTCTGGCACACACCGGGCGGTGTCGAGCACGGCATTCGCACGGGCGCCAGCGGCGCCAAGGTGCTGGACATATTCAGTCCGCCGCGCGACGAATACAAAAAGGCAGGCCAAGGATTCGGGGCTTAATCGACATCGAGAGGCGGCATTGGGCGCTGTTCTTCTGCCGCGCGCGTCCGGCCACGTCGCCTCTCAGGTCACATCAATACCCGGCACTTACGTTCACTTCGTTGGGCAGGGATTCACCGGACAGCCAGCGCCGTAGATTGTCAGCGAAATAGTCTGCGAAACGCAGTTCCCAATCGTTCACGGCATCGCCGGCGTGCGGTGTCACCACCCGAAGGCGCGTTTCCCGCGGTGCTTTTTTCAATCCGTTCTCTCCGTTGAATCGCCAGCCAGTGAAATTGCGTGTAGCGTGGTCGATCGAGTATAGAATACGGAGTTTACGGCGATCGGATGCACGCCTCGTCACTGCGCGGCTGACTGAGCAAACGCATGGAAAATATCGAGAATATCAAAGAATTCGACGGTTGGTTGAGTCGCTACCGCCACCTTTCGTCCACCTGCAACTGCACAATGACATTTTCCGTCTACCTGCCGCCGAAAGCGGAGTTCGAATCGGTCCCGGCCGTGTACTGGCTCTCCGGCCTGACCTGCAGCGACGACAACTTTCGTTCCAAGGCCGGTGCGCAACGTTACGCGGCGGAACTGGGTCTGGCTCTGATCATCCCTGACACCAGCCCGCGGGGCGACGGCGTTGCCGATGACGAGGACCGCTACGACCTGGGGCAGGGCGCTGGGTTCTATGTGGACGCGACCGCGGACCCGTGGGCGGAACATTATCAGATGTACTCCTATGTCACCCGTGAGCTGACAGCGTTGGTGGAAAACAGTTTTCCGGTGCTGGCTGGTGCGCGTGCCATCAGCGGTCATTCGATGGGCGGCCACGGTGCGCTGATCTGCGCGTTGAAAAACCCCGGCATGTATTGTTCGGTATCGGCGTTTGCACCGATCGCAAATCCGGTCGCCTGCCCCTGGGGCGAAGGTTGTTTTTCGGCTTACCTGGGCGAAGACCGAGACAGCTGGCGCGCCTACGATGCTACCTGTCTGATTGAATCCGGTGCCAGGCCTGGTCCGTTGCTCGTGGATCAAGGCAGCGCCGATGGATTTCTCACCGAGCAGCTGCGGCCGCAGAACCTGCAAGCTGCTTGCGATGCGCGGGGTATCGACATGCAGTTGCGCATGCGGGACGGCTATGATCACAGCTACTATTTCATCGCCAGCTTTATCGGCGAACACCTTGCTTATCACGCCAGGTATCTGCGCTGACTCATGTTGAGCGCGGCGGAAAACAGACGTATCACCCGCACGGGGGCCGCGTCGCCGGCGGGCGCCTTGTTGCGGCAATACTGGCAGCCGGTTGCGCTGGAGGAAGAATTCAACGAACCGCGGCCAGTGCGCGCGGTACGTCTATTGGACGAGCACCTCGTCGCGTTCCGCGACGCTCAAGGGGACTATGGACTGCTGGATCGTCAGTGTCCGCATCGCGGTGCGGACCTTTGTTACGGCCGCCTGGAGGACGGCGGTCTGCGGTGCGCCTTTCACGGCTGGCTGTTCGACATCAACGGTGCGTGCCTGGAACAACCCGCGGAACCGCCGGACAGCGATTATTACCAGCGCATCAGACACACCGCCTATCCATGCGCGGCACGTAATGGGATCGTGTTTGCGTATCTGGGTGGCGGCGAGCCACCACCCTTACCCCATCTGGACTGTCTGCACGCACCGTACGCGTATACCTTCGCGTTCAAGGGATTCATAGACTGCAACTGGCTGCAGGCGTTGGAAGTTGGCATCGATCCGGCGCACGCATCGTTTCTGCACCGCTTCATGCACGATGACGAAGATGAATCCGGCTACGGCCGGCAGTTTCGCGACCACACCGCACAGGAACGCATTCCGGTCACCCGCCTGCTGCGGGAGCACCCGCGTCCGCACATTTCGGTCGAGGAGACCGACTTCGGGCTCCGTATATTTGCGCGGCGCGAACTCGACGCGCAGCGGGCGCATATCAGGGTCACCAATCAGGTTTTTCCCCAGGCGATCGTCATTCCGATGAGCAACGAGATGACGATTACCCAATGGCACGTGCCGGTGGATGACGAGAGCTGCTACTGGTTCGCAATCTTCACCAGTTTCGGCGAACCTGTAGACCATCAGCTGATGCGCAAACAGAGACTGCAGCTTTACACGCTGCCCGACTACAAGCCGCGCCTGCACCGCGGCAACGACTGGGGCTATGACCCCGCCGAACAGGCGTCGCGCACCTACACGGGAATGGGAGACGATATCAACGTGCACGATCAGTGGGCCGTTGAATCCATGGGTCGTATTCAGAACCGCACGCGCGAACACCTCGGTAAAAGTGACGTGGCGATTCGTGCCTATCGCCACGCCCTGCTCACTGCTCTCGCGGCACTGGAAAACGGTGACGCACCCGCGTTGCCGGGCCATTCACATAGCGACGTATTGACCGTGGACGACATCGTCAGCGTCACGGACTGGCGCAGCGCATGGCGTAGCAGTGAAACTGCACGCCGCCAGGCATGCGCCTGGCTGAAGGACTCGCGATGAGCATCGGCCGGCACGGATTCGTGATCCGCCACGGCCTGCGGAGCGCGGAGCAGAGTGAGGCCGCGGACCGGATCTTGCAGCTCGCGCAGGAAGGCGACCTGCAGACCATCCGCCTTTCGTTCGTCGACCAGCATGGTGTACTGCGTGGCAAAAGTATCACCACCGACGGCTTGCAGGCAGCGTTGCAGAACGGTTGCACGATCACCACGACGCTGCTCGCCAAGGACACCTCGCATCGCACGGTTTATCCTGTCTGGGCACCGGGCGGCGGACTGGCACTCGACGAAATGACCGGCGGTGGCGATTTTGTCATGGTGCCGGATCCAACCACGTTCAAGGTCCTGCCATGGGCGGCGAACTGCGGCTGGCTGCTATGCGACATTTATTTTCAAAACGGTGAACCCGTGCCTTTCTCCACGCGACGTCTCTGCCAGCTGGCCGTGCAGCGACTGAGCGACGCCGGTTTCGATTATCTCAGCGGCCTGGAGCTGGAGTTTCATGTCTTCAAGCTCAAAGAAACGAAACTGGATCCGGAGCACGCCACGCAACCGGGTGCGGCGCCGGAATTCTCGCTGCTGACTCAAGGGTATCAATACCTCACGGAAGCGCGGCTGGACGAATTCGAGCCGGTGTTCGAGTTGTTGCGATCGCAACTGCAGGCGCTGGATCTACCGCTGCGTTCCATGGAAATCGAATTCGGACCCAGCCAGTGCGAGTTCAGCTTCCACCCGCAACCGGGGATTGCAACCGCGGACAATACCGTGCTGTTCCGCAGTGCCGTGAAACAAATCTGTCAACGCAATAGTCTGCACGCCACATTCATGTGCCGCCCGCAGGGCGCCAATCTGTTTTCCAGCGGCTGGCACCTGCACCAGTCCCTCTTACATGCGGATTCCGGTGTCAATGCTTTGATGCCAGACAACGACACCGCCTTGTTGTCGACTGTCGGTGATCATTTCGTTTCGGGGTTGTTGACCCACGCGGCAGCGGCATGCGTGTTCACCACCCCGACGGTCAATGGCTACAAGCGTTACAAGCCTCTTTCACTGGCGCCCGATCGGGCGATTGCGGCGCGTGATAATCGCGGCGCGATGGTGCGCATCGTCGGCGGGCACGAAGACCCGGCCACGCGCATAGAGAACCGCATCGGCGACCCGGCCGCCAATCCGTATCTCTACCTTACATCGCAGATAGTCAGCGGGATGCTGGGTATCGACAATCACTACCCGCCCAGCACCTATTCCTCCACGCCCTACGATTCCGACGCGCAGATGCTGCCCACTGACCTGATGGCGGCGGTCACCGCATTACGTCGCGACGACACGTTCCGCCAGGCTATGGGAGACTCGTTCGTCGACTATTTACTCGGGATCAAGGATGCGGAAATCGAACGCTACCTTTCTTGCGTCAGCGATTGGGAGCAACGCGAGTATTTCTCCACGTTCTAGATCAAGCCCGCGCTGAAGAAACGGCCGGAGCGAAACCGCACTCAGAAAACCATCTTTGGCTGCATTCCCGGTTGCGCTACGTCCAGGCGCCGCGCAAGTACCGCGAGGTTGCGTGTCGGGACGGTGGGATACATGTGATGTTCGGCATGGTAAAACACGTCGTACGTAAGCGCCGCCGTGATGCGATTGCGAATCGTACGCGCGTGAAACGGCTGGGAGCTCGCGCCGCGATGCACCGTCCACACAGCGCAAAATCCGGTAAGACACTGGCCGCAGGACATGGCCAGCACGTGATAGGTCCACCAGTCGGCCACCTCGACACCGAGCGCGAGAAAGATCACCACGACGCTGGGCAACAGCTCTGCGCCGATCCAGCGCCTGCGTCGCGCACCCGCATGACGCCAACCCGTGTAGTGAAGCTGCGCCGGAAACAGCGGACCGATTGCCAGCGCCCGCCAGGCCCCGCGTTTCGCCACCCTGCCCTCGACGTCCTGTTCAGAAAGACAAAAGCGGTGATGCCGCAGATGACACACCTGCACGGCGTGCATGGGTCCCAGCATCAGCACACTGAGGATCAGCATTACCCAATCTGTAGCGGTACGCGGCAATCCCAGCACCCCGTGAAACGCGTTGTGCACTTGACGCAGCCCGGTGAGGAAAAACATGAATGAACAGCAAAGCGCAGGCAGCAGCCAGGCGTTCGCGGCACAGACCCACGAGCTGGCGAGCCACGGTAAGGAGAGGCTGAGTTCGCAAGCTACCGACCTCGGTCGATAGCCAGCAGGTCGCGCCACTCGACAGCAGGTCTGGTGTCCCGCCTCACCGTTTGCCGCCGCCCGCGGGCGTCAGGGCTCGCTCCGCTCGCCGACGCCGGGCGCGGCGAGGACTTCGTCCCGGCAGAACTGCGCAACGATGGGTAAAGGCAGAGCGCCGACCGTCGTGCCGGCAAACTTCAAACGCCCAGCAAATACGCCGCGCTCCACGTAGTGCCGGTCGCTCAGCACCTGCTCGAGAGAACGCAGCACGTTACAACAGCAATCGGCCGAGGCAAAAACATCGCGCCAATGTTCGGTGGTTCGCGCAGCGATCGTAACTTCGATGTATGTCGCAGTGGCTGCCGGATCTTGAGAATCGTCACGCAGTTCATCCGGCATATCAACAACCTCGCAGAACGTCGTCCAGAAGCGTTGCTCCAGTGCGGCGACCGCGACGTACCCCGCATCGCCGGTTGCGTAAACCCGGTAGCGCGGCGTCCCGCCGGTGCACCAGCCGGAGCCGTGCTCGGGCACGGCACCGCCGGCAATATGCTCGCCCAGCGCCCAGAACATCAATGGAAACAGATTGTCGGTCATCGATATATCCAACTGGCTGCCAACACCGGTACGCTCGCGTTGGTGCAACGCGAGTAGAATATTGATCACCGCCGGATAGCTGCCGCCAGCGAGATCCGCGATCAGCACCGGGGGTATGACTGGCGACCCGTCGGCATCTCCGCTGAGCGCGAGCATGCCTGTATCCGCCAGGTAGTTGAGATCGTGGCCGGCACGCTGAGCGCGTTCGCCCGACTGACCATAGCCGGTGATCGAACAATAGATGATGCTGGGATTGATCGCACGCACGCTGGCATAGTCGAGTTTCAAACGCCGCATGACGCCCGGACGGAACTGTTCCACCAGCACATCCGCGTCACGGATCAGCTCTTCCAGTTCGCCGCGCGCGTCAGGGTCTTTTAGATCCAGTGCCACGCTGCGTTTGCCTTTATTGAGCAAAGCGAAGTTGGCGCTTTCACCGTCACGCAACGGCGCGAACCTGCGCAGGTCTTCGCCATCGTGCGGACGTTCGATCTTGATGACATCGGCACCCGCCCCGGCCAGCATCAAGGTCGCCAGCGGGCCCGGCGCCAGGGTGGAAAAATCCACTACTCGCACGCCACTCAGTGGCAAGTCGTCACTATGTTCGCTATTCATCACCTTTCTGCTCAGCTACCCAGGTATCAATCAGAAACCGTGCAATGGAATCGCGCCTTGGTACCTTCAACGGCGTATTGCTGTCACCCCACTCGCCGAACGTTTTGATATCCGCGGCGCTGAACCAGCGCGCGTCCTCAACTTCGTCGGTATCCAGTCGCAGCGCGGTGGTGTGCGCCCGGGCGCGAAATCCCAGCATGATGGAAGCGGGAAATGGCCAGGGCTGCGACGCCATGTAAGTGACATCGTGCACGCGCACGCCCGTTTCTTCGAACACTTCGCGCGTCACGGCCTCTTCGAGCGATTCACCCGGTTCCACAAAACCGGCGAGCGTGGAGTAGGTTCCAGGCGGCCAGCGCGGATCGCGCCCGAGCAAACACCGGTCCGGTCCCGAAGTGCTTTCGGTGACCACCAGCATGATCACTGCAGGATCGGTGCGAGGAAAGTTCACATGCTCGCAGGAGCTACATTTGCGCACGTGACCGCCTTGCTCACTGCGCGTCGCATGACCGCATTCGTTGCAGAACCGATTGTGCCGGTGCCAGT